>NZ_CABDWS010000019.1 GCF_901447495.1 Haloimpatiens lingqiaonensis | reverse complement strand
GCAACTATGGAATTGGGAGAATCCCCACAGAAAAACATAGATACTTTCTTATCTATACTAAAATATAAAAATAAATAAGTTTATAGTCAGTTAAATGACTGCTATAAACTTATTATACGAGGAGGAATAAAAATGAGTTTAGAAAAATTATCTAATATAATATTCCCCGATGTAGACAAGACACCGGAATATTATATAAAAAAATATCCAAAGAGAAATTTAAAAGAAGGAGCTAAAGTTACTAGATATGCTCCATCACCAACAGGTTTTCAACATATTGGAGGAATATTCACAGCTTTAATAAATGAAAGACTAGCAAGCCAAAGTGAAGGGGTTTTCTATTTAAGAATAGAAGACACAGATCAAAAGAGAGAAGTTCAAGGTGCCATTGAAGACACAATTGAAACAATGCACAATTTTGGCATGGATTTTAATGAAGGTATGACAGCACAAGAAACTTTTAAGGGTGAATATGGTCCATACAGACAAAGTCAAAGAGCGGAAATATATAAGACATTTGCAAAGGATTTAATTGCTAAAGGATTAGTTTATCCATGCTTCTGTACTCCAGAGGAATTATCAGATTTAAGAGAAAAGCAGGTAGCTGAAAAAATAACACCGGGATATTACGGAGAATATGCTAAGTGTAGAAATTTAAGTGCAGAAGAAGCTATAGCTAAAATAGAAGCAGGAGAAGAATATATATTAAGATTAAAATCACCAGGAAACATAGAAAATAGAGTTGAAATTCATGATTTAATAAAAGGGGATATATCATTCCCAGAGAATGACCAAGATATTGTTATAATAAAAGGTGATGGACTTCCAACATACCATTTTGCACATGCTGTAGATGATGCTTTAATGAGAACTACTCATGTTATAAGAGGAGAAGAATGGCTATCTTCATTGCCTATACACATTCAATTATTTGAAGTATTAGGTTTAGAATTACCACTATATGCTCATGTGCCAACAATAATGAAAAATGATAATGGTTCAAAGAGAAAATTATCAAAGAGAAAAGATGCAGAAGCTGCAGTTTCTTATTATAAAGAAGTTGGATACCCATCAGTTTCAGTTATAGAATATTTATTAAATATCATAAATTCAACTTTTGAACAGTGGAGAGAAGAAAATCCTACAGCTGATTATCATGACTTCACAGTAAGCTTAGACAAAATGAGTAAATCAGGAGCCTTATTTGATATAGTAAAATTAAATGATGTAAGTAAAAATGTTATTTGCAAAATGAAGGCAGATGTGGTTTATGATAATTATGTAGCTTGGGCAAAAGAATTTGATGCAGAAATGTATGGATTGGTTACAGCTAATGAAAAAATGTCTAAAGAAATATTTAATATAGATAAAGAAGGCCCAAAACCAAGAAAAGACTATGCTAAGTGGGATGAAGTAAAAGAAAAAATATTCTATTTCTTTGATGAATTATTCTATAAAGAAACTGCTAAAGATGTTGAATTACCAAAGACATTAACATTAGAAGCAGCAAAGGACGTAATAAAAGTATACATGAATAAATACAATACTAATGTTACTAGTCAAGAAGAGTGGTTTGAAGATTTAAAAGCAATTGGTTTAGAATTAGGATACTGCGCAAATAGAAAAGACTATAAAGCAAATCCAGATCAATATAAAGGTATGATTTCAGATGTTGCAGGTGCAGTAAGAGCAGCTTTATCACATAGAAGCAATACACCTGATCTTTATACTATTATGAGTATATTAGGTAAAGATAACGTAAAACAAAGATTTGAGAAATTTTTAGAAATATAAGTATAGATAATTAAAATGTAGAATTTAAAATCAAAAATTTACAATAAAGGAAAAACTCCTTTGGGGTTTTTATAAAATGTAAATTTAAGGAATTTTTTAGAAATTTTAATTTTCATTGTAAATGCAACTACATTTTAAATTTAAAATTTTACATTAAAAAATAATATATATTTTAAAATTTATTTGTTAAAGGTCAGTTAATAACTTTATTTTTTAGATATATTAGATTAAAATTGATAATAAGTACCATGAATATTCTTAGCTAATCCCATTACTTATCTGCAAATTTTATATTTTATAACTGCGAAAGTTGAATAGGTTAGCTTTAACAATAAGCATTATATATGCGGTAATGAACATAATTTAATAACAAGAATTTTATATGTAAAAATAATTAAGAGGAGAGGAAAAAATATGTCTAATGAAATTAATTCATCTAACTTCATAAGAAATATAATTATTGAAGATTTAAATACTGGAAAACATGATAAAATAGTAACCCGTTTTCCTCCAGAGCCAAATGGTTATTTACATGTAGGCCATGCTAAATCAATAGTTTTAAATTCAGGATTAGCAAGAGAATTTAATGGAAAATTTAATTTAAGATTTGATGATACAAACCCTACTAAAGAAGATACTGAATACGTTGAATCAATTAAAGAAGATGTAAAATGGCTTGGTGGTAACTGGGATGATATATTTTTTGCATCAAATTATTTTGACACAATGTATGAAAAAGCAGTTCTTTTAATAAAAAAGGGATTAGCTTATGTTTGTGATTTAAATGCAGAAGAAATGAGAAAATATAGAGGGACTTTAACTGAACCTGGAAAAGAAAGCCCTTATAGAAATAGAACTATAGAAGAAAATCTTGACTTATTTGAAAGAATGAGAAAAGGTGAATTTAAAGATGGTGAAAAAGTTTTAAGAGCTAAAATAGATATGGCTTCTCCAAACATAAATATGAGAGATCCTATAATCTACAGAATTGCCCATGCAGAACATCACAACACAAAGGATAAGTGGTGCATATATCCAATGTATGATTTTGCTCACCCAATAGAAGATGCTATAGAAGGAATAACTCACTCCATATGTACTTTAGAATTTGAAGACCACAGACCTTTATATGACTGGGTTGTAAGAGAATGTGAAATGGAATCCATTCCTAGACAAATTGAATTTGCAAGACTAAACATGACTAATACAGTTATGAGTAAAAGAAAGTTAAAGCAATTAGTTGATGAAGGAATAGTTGATGGATGGGATGACCCAAGAATGCCTACTATATCAGGCTTAAGAAGAAGAGGATACACATCAGAAGCTATAAGAAACTTCTGTATAGCAATAGGTGTATCTAAATCTAATTCAACAGTAGATTCTCAAATGTTAGAATACTTCATAAGAGAAGATCTACAATTAAAGGCACCATCAGCAATGGCTATTATGAGACCTTTAAAATTAGTTATTACAAATTATCCAGAAGATCAAACAGAAATGTTAGAAATAGAAAACAACGCTAAAGATGAAACTCAAGGAAAGAGACTTGTACCATTTTCAAGAGAGTTATATATAGAACAAGAAGATTTCATGGAAGTTCCAGTAAAGAAATATTTTAGATTATTCCCTGGAAACGAAGTAAGATTAAAAGGTGCATATTTTGTTAAATGTACAGATGTTATAAAAAATGAAAATGGTGAAGTGGTAGAGGTGCACTGTACCTACGATCCAGAAACAAAATCTGGTTCAGGCTTTACCGGAAGAAAAGTTAAAGCAACTATTCACTGGGTAGATGCTCAAAATGCAAAACCAGCAGAATTCAGATTGCTTGAGCCTTTAATATTAGATGATGCAGAAGAAAATGAAGGAAAGAATTTCCTAGAGCAAATAAATCCAAACTCACTAGAAATATTACAAGGATTTGTTGAGCCAACAGCTGTAGAAAATGCCAAGCCACTAGATAAGTTCCAACTTATTAGAAATGGATTCTTTACAGTAGACTCAAAATATACCACTGATGAAAAATTAGTATTCAACAGAATAGTATCACTTAAAAGTTCATTTAAGCTATAGAAATAAGAGTGTCGAGTTTTTCTCGGCACTTTTTATTTTAAAAGATAGGAAAAAGATAGGTAAAAGATAGGGGACGGTTAAGAAGTTTTGAGCTTAAATAAGAGTAATAAAATAACTAAAAAAAGTAAAAGTAACAATAAAAAACTTAACCGTCCCCAGTTTTCTCTATTTAAATTTCCAATAATGTCATTGAAAAAACATAAAAGATAAATATTTCAAAATATATTGTATTATGGATACATAAGATATATAATGAACTTGAATGATTAAAATTAAATAGTCAAATGTAGGGTTGTACATTAAAACGTACATTAAAAGGGAATATGGTGAAAGACCATAACAGCCCCCGCTACTGTGAGAAAGACGAAAACTTATAAAAGAACATATTTTAATGTTCTTAGTCACTGGTAAAACTGGGAAGACTTTAAGTTAGTAGGATGATTTCAAGTCAGGAGACCTGCCTTATGTTTTTTTATTAAGCAATATCGGTGGGATTTTAGCTTGATTATTTTTGTGCAAGTAATAAGTATTATTGAGAATACTTATTGTTTACAATTAATTTTTTAATAATCTGTTTAAAAGAGAACCGAATTGTGGTTCTCTTTTTTTTATTTATCCCATGACTACCTGCCGTAACACTCCCACTTCTAACAAAGTGGGAGATAACGGCAGCTACGTCCCTGGATAACGATCTCTAACCTTCAGTTGGAGTAAAAACTCCATCTGAAGCTAAGAGCTCTGTTTATAATTTAGATTTTTATAGGGGGGAATATGAAATGAAACTTAAGAAAGTTGTGGCGCTGTTGCTATCATTGTTCATGATGATAATAGCAGTTCCACCATCAGTCTATGCGGCTGAAAAAGGGCAGATTTCTTTAGAAACCACATTAACTGATGGGGTTACACTAAAAGGTAGTAAAAAAACCTTTGATGTTATTGCTAGATTAGATGGACAAAAAATATCAAGTGAAGTTACCCTAAATGGAGAAAAGGTAAATCAAAACTGGGATGACCAAAATAAAACAAGCTATACGCTTAAATTTACTCAAGAGGGTAAAAATACAGTTGTTGTAAGAGCCTTTTCAGGTGATATCGAAGCAACTAAAACCTATAACATTATATATAAAAAAGCTGCTAAGGGAGAATTGATTGGTTACGCCACTTGGACAGTGGAAGGATTGACCATTGGCAGAGGTTTTATAATTGAACCTACAAAGGTTCCTATTTATGAAGGAGAGAATTCAGCGCAAGCATTAGATCGACTTTTAACTGAACATGGTTATTCCTATAACCGTACTGGAAAATTAGAGAGCAGTTTTTATCTATCTACAATAGGAGATGGGGGAGAACTTGATTATGGATGTAAAGATGAAGATAAAATACAACCTTTAAATCCTCCTGTGAATATTGAGGATAAAGTGCCTGAAAGACTAAAGAAAATTTTAGAAGATAAGGGAAACTGGCCCACAGATGAATTATATGATCCTAAATGCTTAGGGGAGTTTGATTACACATATATGTCTGGTTGGATGTATGCTCTAAATAATGTATTTCCAAATGTAGGCTTTGCTGATTCTTATCCAGTTGATGGAGATGTAATTCGTGTACAATTCACTTTATATGGCTATGGTGCAGATATAGGTGGCGGCTATGCCATGGGTGGTTCAAACACTGACTATTACGAGGTGTCTAATAAAGATAGATTGATGTCAGTAATTTCTTCTATAAATTCTGCAAAGAATAAAGGAGAAATATTAAAAAAAGCTTGGGTTAAGTCAGTATATGACGAGGCAAATAAAATAGCTGTTCAATTAGATGCTACGCAAAAGTCTGTAGATGAAATTTCTATGAAATTAGATAAAGTTATAAAAGAATTTGAACTACAAAAACTTGTTATCAAAGATATAGAAAATTTACCACAAAACATTACATTAGATGACCAAGAAAAAGTTATGAAAATAAAAGAGAATTTTGATAAACTAACTACCGATGCTCAAAAGGAAATAACAAATATTGAAAAGTTAAATAATGCCATTAAGAAAATTGAAGAACTAAAAGAAATTTTACAGAATGTAATAAAAGAGATAGATAATTTACCAGAAGATATTACATTAAAAGATGAAGAAAAAGTTATGGAAGTGAAGATAGCATTTGATAAATTAAGTGTTAGTGATCAGAAAAAAGTGACAAATGCTGAAAAGTTAAACAATGCAATTAAAAAGATTCAAGAGCTTGTAATAGAAGAGATAGATAATTTACCAGAGAACATCACATTAGATGACCAGGAAAAGGTTATGGCAGTAAAGGCAAACTTTGATAAGTTAAGTAGTGATGTGCAGAAAGGTATAACAAATGTTGAAAAACTAAACAATGCAATTAAAAAGATTGAAGAACTTAATGGAGTTGTAAAGAAGTTAATAAAAGATATAGATAATTTACCAGAAAATATTATATTAGATGATGAAGAAAAAGTTATGGAAATAAAGAAGCAATTTGATATGTTAAGCAGCGCTGATAAGAAAAAGGTAACAAATGCTGAAAAGTTAAACAAAGCAATAGAAAAGATTGAAGAGCTTAATAAAAATTTACAAAAAATAATAAAAGATATAGATAGTTTACCAGAAGAGGTTACATTAAAAGATGAAGAAAAGGTCATGGAAATAAAGAAAGAATTTGATGAATTAAGTGTTAGTGATCAGAAAAAGGTGACAAATGCTGAAAAGTTAAATAATGCAATTAAAAAAATTCAAGATTTAAAAATTCCTTTGACTGGTATATCACTTAACATTACATCTTTAGTATTAGATAAAAGTGCACAAGAAAATTTAATAGTTATTTATAAAGAAGAAAATACCACAGATGATAAAACTGTACAATGGACAAGTTCCGATGATACGGTTGTAACTGTAAAAGATGGAAAGGTAACAGCTTTAAAAGCAGGGGAGGCAGTTATTACTGCAAAAGTTGGCAAGTTCACTGCTACATGTAAAGTTACAGTTCCTAAATTAAGTACTAAGCCAGTAGATAATCAGGGCAAAGATATAACACAAAAACCAGGTGAAACGCTAGAGACACCTAAAACAGATAAAACTGCAGAAACTGAAAACACAACTAAATCAGAAGAAATTGCAGAAACACCTAAAACTGGTGATAAGTCACCTATTCTTATGATGAGCATTGTGTTTACTACAGCTTTAGTAGCATTAGTAGTTTTGAGTGTTTCAAAAAAGAAAAAATTACAATAAAAATATAAATTTATAATAAAAACTTTGGTGTCCTAAAGAAATATAGAACAAAAGAAATATAGAGCAAAGATTTTTGATTAGTTTTGAGAAAGGGGTTAAATATGATATTTGAGCGAGAGGTTAAGAAAGGTAGAAAGCTGGTATTTTTAATTGCACTAATAGCTTTTGTCCTTTCGGCAGCAAGCCTTGTTTATATGGGATATGAATATTACTATAATAAAAAATTAAATGATGATTTATCTAAAAAACTTTCTCAAATAATCAAAAATGGCTCAAACAATAAGAGTGAAAACAGCGATGTTATGCAAAGCTTAACCCATATAAATAGTGATATAAAAGGGATTATAAAGATTAACAACAGTAAAATTAACTATCCAATAGTTCAATGTGATAATAATGAATTCTATATTAAACATGATATTAAAAAGAATAAAAGTAAGTATGGAACTATTTTTATTGATTACAGAAATAAATTGAACAATAATAGCCTAGCTGGACAGAACATAATTTTATATGGACATAACATGAAGGATGGAAGCATGTTTGCAGATTTAAAACTTTTTAAAAAGGAAGAGTTCTGTAAGAATAATCCAATGGTAGACTTAGTTATTCTTCCTAAAGAATATAAATTTGAAATTTTCTCTGTTTTTGTTGTAAATTCAGACTTTGATTATAGAAAAATTTATTTTCATAATGATGAAGAATTGAGCAATTATTTAAAATTAATCAAAAGCTCAGCATTGTATTTTAAAGATGTTGAATTTAATTGTAAGGATACAATGATTACTTTGTCTACCTGTGCATATGAGTGGGAAAATGCTAGGCTTGTAGTTCAAGGAAAGTTAATTAAAGCTGAATAATAGGGGCATAATTAATACATTTTTGTGTTGACATAGCAATAAATTAGAGGGGAAGTGTATGTTTTGAAAATTAAACAAAGGTTACTAAGTATTATGCTTTCAATATTTATGATACTTGGAATGACTACTAATGTTTTTGCAAAGGAAGCAAAAGTTAATTCTATTTCTAATGCAAAGCTAGAAGAAACTATTGAAGGAATAATAAAATGGGCAAAGCAAGGAAATGAAAAACTATTAAATCCTGAATTCTTAAAGATGGCAGGAACCACACCTGGTGATTGGTTTCCAATAGGTATTGGAAGATATGGATATAAAGATGATTATGCTGCATATCTTTCTGCCATAGAAAAAAATATTACTGAAAGATATAAGGATAGAGGTAAATTACACCCTGTGAAAGGTACTGAGTGGCATAGAATTTCTTTGGCAGTTCTTGCTATGGGTGGAGATCCTACAAAAATTGGAACTGATCCAAATGGCAAGCCTATAAATTTAATTGCAGATGGTAGTTATAATTGTGTTACAAAAAGAGGAATTAAGGGACAGGGTATAAATGGAGCTATTTGGGCCCTTATTTCAATGGATAGTATGAGATACGAGGTCCCAGATGGAGCTAAATATACAAGAGATGATATCATAAAAGCAATACTTGAGGAACAATTAGCAGATGGTGGATTTGCCCTTTGGGGAGAGGTATCTGATATAGATATAACAGGCATGTCTATACAAGCCTTAGCACCATATTATAACAGTGATAAAGTGTACACATATAAATCAAAACACATTAAGGATGCACAAGGAAATTATATAGAGTGCAGTAAAACTATAAAGCAAATTATAGATGAAGGTCTGGACTTAATGGGTAAAAGACAAAATAATGATGGTGATTATTTTAGTTGGGGAACTGAAAATGTAGAAAGTACGGTTCAAATTCTTACTGCATTGTGTTCTGTTGGAATTGACTGCGAGAAAGATTCAAGATTTATAAAAAATGGAAAAACATTAATTGATGGAATAATGAAATATAGAAATGATAGAGACGGAGGATTTTTACACTCATATAAATATGATCCTGAAAATCCAAGCTCTAAACCTGATGCATCAAATAGTATGGCAACAGAACAGACACTTTATGGTTTGGTATCTTACTGGCGTTTAAGAAATAATATGAGAAACCTATATGATTTTCGTTCAGAAACCAATCAAAAGGAATTCATTATAAAGGGCAATGGAAATAATTACAACATAGCCCTTGATAAAGATAAGCAAAGCTATTCTCTTGAAATTCCATCCAATGTAAAGAGTTTTAGCTTCGTAAATATACCAATGGGTCCTTATGATACAAGCAGTATACCAGTAAATTCTGAAATAAAGGCCGTAGATGGAGAAAAAATACAGATTGAAATAAAAAATAGACAAAATGAAGTAAAAAAATATGAAATTAATATTATGGTATCAGATGAAGCTATGGTAAATGATGTAATAAATGCTATAAATAATCTTCCAGAAAAAATTACATTAGCTGATGAGAAAAAAATAGTAGAAATAAATGATAAGTTTAATAAACTAAGCGATACTGACAAGAAAAAGGTAACAAATATTGAAAAATTGAATAATGCAAATAAGAAACTTAAGGAACTTAAAGAAGAATTAGAAAAAGAAAATCTCGCTAAACTAAAATTAATTTTAGATAATATTGACAGATTACCAAGTGATATTGGACTTGATGATAAAAATAATGTTTCTCAACTTTTAATTGCTCTAAAATCATTACCAGATTTACCAGATAAGAAAGCTGGCTGTGAAAAATTAGAGTCATTAATGAAAAAGATAGAAGAAATTGAAGCTAAGGTAAGAGAACTTGATAATAGAATTTTTAGTGAAATATATCCTATGAATGTAACTTTAAAGGATAAAAAGGCTGTTTTGGAGTTAAAGGCTGAATACCAAAAACTTAATGAAAAAGATAGAAAGCATGTTAAAAACTATAATGATGTTTTATTTGCAGAAAAAGTAATAAGTGAACTTGAAAATAATAAGACGATTGTAAACGATGTATTTAAAAATATAATGGGTTCTGATGAAGTTTATACCTTTAATGATAAAACTGTAGAGGGCAAAGGTTATTCAATAAGCTTTAAGGGAAATGAAATTACAGACCCAGAAATTAGTTTTAATACAAAGATTTCATTTACATCTGAAAACTATGGAAAAATTAAAGATATGGCAAAAGATGCTGTTGTTTTAAGCTTTTCACATGAAGGTAAGTTGCCAGGAAAAGCAAAAATAACTATCGAAGTTGATTTGAAAGATGGAAATTATTATTTATACTATTTCAATGAAAAAACAGCAAAGGCTGAATTAGTTAATGAAATAGCTGTGAAAGATGGAAAAGCAACATTTGAAATTGATCATTGCTCAGATTATTTCATTAGTGCAGATTCTAAGCTTAAAACAGGTACAGATTCAAAAGCACAATTAGATGATTCACAAAACGGAACTGATAAAGAAGGAACTTCAGATACAGACAATACAAATATAGAAACTCCTAAAACAGGAGATAATTCAAAACCTATACTTGTTACTGTTTTATTTATTTGCAGTGGAGCACTAGTGTTGGTTTTAAAGAAAAGGTAAACAAAAACCTGGGGGACAGTTAACAACTTTTAGAGAAGAAAGAGAAGAAACTGGGGGACAGTTAACAACTTTTAGATAAAACAAAAAACAGAAAAACTTGGGGACGGTTAACAACTTTTATTAACAACTTTTAGATAAAACAAAAGCAAAAAAGTTTTAGAGAAGGTTAATAATTTTTAAATTAAAAAATTTGGAAATATATTAAATTAGTAAGGTAGGTGTAGTGTAGTGTTAAAAAAACGATTATCTATAGTAGCTTTTGTAATAGCTATATTTATGGGTATAAGTTTAATGGTTGTTCGTGCTAAGATAGAAACCCCAGATGAACATGCTGAAAATGCTGCTAAAATCGTTCAAATAGCGGAAAATGGAAAATCTGAAGTTTCAAGTGTTCCTGAAGAAAGTAAACAGGACTCGGAGAGTAAATCAAAACCAATTGATAAAGAGAAAGAAAAAGCTGAAGAGAAAGCTAAGAGCGAGGCTAGTAAAGTAGTAAATAAGGCCAATGAAGCTGCAGCTAGTAAATCAACTTCAAGCAACAAGTCATCAAAGAACAGCAAGGAAAGACCCAAATTTAAAAAAGATGATCCAAATAAAGCAGATAGAAGTTTAGTTCAAAAGCCAACTTCTGGAGTAAATCCCAGCGATGGTAAGTATTCGGAATTAGTTGCAAAGGCTAATAAGCATACAGACTCTACTAAAAAAGATAAATATATGACCGACCCTACTCCTGAGGGAATGCCAACACCGGTTGAACCTCAAGATGTAAAGATAGACCCTAGTAGAGCCCATTATTGCATTCTCTCTGTAAGATGTAACACTATATTAAACAATATGGGGGATTTGCGTAAAGGAAAAGAATGCATGGTTCCAAGTGATGGAGTAATATACAAAAGAAGAAGAGCCGTATATTACGAAGGAGAATCGGTGTACAATGTGCTTTCAAGAGAAATGGCCAGAAACAGAATACACATGGATTTCGAATTTACCCCAATGTATAACAGTGTTTATATTAAAGGAATTCATAACTTATACGAATTTGACTGTGGTGCTTTAAGTGGATGGATGTACAAAGTTAATGGTTGGTTTCCAAACTATGGCTGTAGCAGATATCTTCTCAAACCTGGAGATAATATAGAATGGGAATACACATGCGACTTAGGAAGAGATGTTGGGTGTGAATGGATAGGTGATAAATAATGTGTGATGCATTTTCAAGATTACACCCCATAATAAATTTCACATATTTTACTTCTGTTATTTTATTTTCAATGTTTTTTATGCATCCAGCTTTTCTTGTAATATCATTAATATGTAGTTTTATATATTCTGTGTATTTGGGAGGCAGTAAGGCAGTAAAATTTAATTTGCTTTCTTCTTTGTGTATAGGATTAGCAATATCTATACTAAATCCATTATTTGTTCACCAAGGAGAAACAGCACTGTTTTTCTTAAATGATCATGGAATAACTTTAGAATCAATAGCATTCGGAGTAGGTGCGGGTATAATGTTTGTATCAGTACTTATATGGTTTTCTTGTTACCATAAAGTTATGACCTCAGATAAGTTTATGTACTTATTTGGAAGCATTATACCAGCACTATCCCTAGTGCTGTCTATGACATTAAGATTTGTGCCTAAATTTAAAGCACAACTAAAGGTAGTTGAAGAAGGGCAAAAATCCATAGGTAGGGGAGCCTCTCAAGGTACTATTTTTAGTATGATAAGAAATGGTGTAAAAGTAATATCCATAATGATAACTTGGGCTCTTGAAAATGGTATTGAAACAGCAGACTCCATGAAAGCTAGGGGATATGGATTAAAAGGCAGAACGAGTTTTTCTTTATACAGATTTGATTCTAGAGATAAGAAATGTTTAATTTACATAACTTTAAATATATTAATTGTACTAATTGGAGCATATTTAGGATTTAACACAATAATGTTTTTTCCTATTATAAGATATAAAAGCATATCTATAGTAAGTGTTTTGTTTTATATATCATATACTTTATTGTGTATTTTTCCAGTTATAGTAAATGTGAGGGAGGACATGGTATGGAAACGCTTAAGGTCAACAATTTAACATTTGCTTATTCAGGCAGCACTGAAAATGCATTAAGGGATATTAATTTTTCAGTAGAAAGTGGTGATTTTATAACCATATGTGGTAGATCAGGATGTGGAAAATCAACACTTCTAAGGCATTTAAAGCCAGCTTTAACTCCTGCAGGTACTACAAAAGGAAATATATTATACAAGGGTAAAGATATAAAATCAATAGATTTGCGCAGTGAAGCCAGTAGCATAGGATATGTGCTTCAAAATCCAGATAACCAAGTGGTTACCGACAAAGTATGGCATGAATTAGCTTTTGGACTAGAAAGTCTTGGATACGACAGAAACACCATACGTTCAAGAGTAGCCGAAATGGCATCATTTTTTGGAATACAAACTTGGTTTACAAAATCAGTTACAGAATTATCCGGGGGTCAAAAACAGCTTTTAAACTTAGCTTCCATAATGGTCATGCAGCCAGATATGTTGCTATTGGATGAACCTACATCGCAGCTGGACCCAATAGCCACAGTGGATTTTTTAAATACCATTAAAAGGGTTAATATAGAACTGGGAACTACTATAATAATAGTAGAGCACCATTTAGATGATGTATTGCCCTTGTCTGATAGAGTGATAGTAATGGACAAAGGAGAAATTGTAGGAGATACCACACCTAACAAAATTGGTTCAATTATTTATGGTAAAAATGAAGCTATGTTTAATGCCCTTCCAATACCAATGAGATTAGCTGTAACTTTAGGCAGCCATGAAAATCCTGTAACCATAAAAGAAGGTAGAAGATGGCTTAACTCCTATTTGAATGACCAATATCCAAATGTGAAGGACCATAAGCTAGATGTGGAAGCATGTGATACATTAACCTCTAACTGTGATTCGGAAATAGCTGCTTCTGATGAGACAGCCACCATATGTGCCTCGATAGCTGCTTCTTATGATACAAACTCTACCTGTGCTGTATGTGATAATAATGCCGAATTAACATCTGCAAATGTGAATTTTCATGTAGAGTCCCAAGGTACAGAAGGTACAAATGAAAGAAATTCAAAAGGCATAGATGAATCTTCTTCAGATGTAGAGACAAAAGGGTTAAAAGGCATAGATAAATTTTATACAGATATAGATGCAAAGAATTCAAAAGTATTAGATAAAGTTCACCCATATGAAAGTGCGAAGAATTCAGAAGGTCCAGATAAATCTTATGTAGGTGCAGATTCAAAGAATTCAGAAGGTCTTGGTAAATCTTGTGTAGAAGTAAATTCAATGAATTCAAAAGGAATAAGAAAAGTAAGTATAATAGATAGAATAATGGGAAAAGGAAAGAAAATAGAAAAAGATAAATCCATTATAGAATTAAATGAAGTTTGGTTTAGATATGAAAAGAATGGTCAAGATATAATCAAAGACTTGTCACTAGAAGTTGATGCAGGAGAGATTTACTCCATAGTAGGGGGAAATGGTACAGGGAAAACCACTATGCTAAGACTAATAGCTGGATTATGCCAGCCCTATAGAGGCACTGTGAAATACAATGATGTAGATGTATTTAAAAAAAGAGAAACCATACTATGCAACAACAAAATAGTTCTCATGCCTCAAAATCCACAAGCACTATTTGTGAAGAAAACTGTAGAATTAGATTTAAAAGAAGTATTAAAAGGTAGAGGCATAAAAAAAGCTGAGGCAAATGAAAAATTAGAAGATATAATAAAGTATTTTGGAATAGAATCGCTTCTAAAAAGGCATCCCTATGATCTAAGCGGAGGAGAACAACAAATAGTTGCCATGGCAAAAATTTTAATGCTCAGCCCTAAGGTTTTATTGCTAGATGAGCCTACAAAAGCCTTAGACAGCTTTTTTAAATATAAGCTAGGAGCAATAATTAAAAAATTGAAACAGGATGGAGTCACTATTATAATAGTTTCCCATGACTTGGATTTTTGTGCTGAGTACTCAGATAAATGTTCTATGTTTTTTAATGGAACCATAGTTTCCACGGATGAACCTGGCAAATTCTTTAAGGACAACAGTTTTTACACCACCTCCTTAAACCGCCTAACCAGGGGAATATTAAACGATGTTACCAGCTACAAAGAGGTGATTTCCATATGCCGAAAGAGAGTATAAATAATAATACAAACACAAATAAAAGAAACAGGTATACTAGTGGCAGTAGCTATATTAATGATGATAGTTACAATAATGATGCTAGTTACAATAATGATGCTAGTTACAATAATGATGATAGTTATAATAATGATGATAGTTATAATAATGATGATAGTTATAATAATGATGATAGTTATAATAATGATGCTAGTTATAATAATGATAATAATTATAAAAATGATGATAATTATAAAAATGATAATAATTATAAAAATGATGATAATTATAAAAATAATGGTAGTTACGCAAATGATAATAGTAGTTATAAAAATAATAATAGCTATGTTGCTGATAATAGTAGTTATAAAAGTAATAATAGTTATGCTGATGATAATAGTAATAGAAATAACGGTATTGGATATACAGAAAATAGTACTAGCCATACCAAAACTAATTATACAAATACTGATTACGGAAACACAAATAGCAGTACCAGTGTAAATGGTATAAATAAAAAGGTGCGTAAATTTAGTATACAAAAATTAATAACATTTTTTATAATACTAATACTTATACCACTAACTATTGCCTTTGGTATATATAAATTAAATGATAGAAAATATTTTTTTATTAGTATAATGATAGTTATTTATACCATGGTACCGTTTTTTATGAAGTTTGAAAAAAGAAAACCTCAAGCTAGAGAACTTATATTAATTGCTACCATGGCTGCTATAGCCGTTGTGGGAAGAATGGCATTTTTTATGCTACCTCAATTTAAGCCAGTAGTAGCTATTATTATAATAACGGGTGTGTGTTTTGGACCGGAAGAGGCATTTTTAACAGGGGCTATGGCTGGACTTGTATCCAACTTCTTCTTTGGACAAGGCCCTTGGACTCCTTGGCAAATGTTTAGCTTCGGCATAATAGGATTCATTGCAGGCATAATATTTAAAAAGGGAAGATTAAAAAGCAACCGCTTCATATTATGCATTTATGGTGGATTAGCAACATTTTTAATATATGGCGGAATAATGAACATATGTGCAATAACCATGATAATGCCTAGATTTACACTAAAAGCATTATTATCCACCTATGCCACAGGAATTCCCTTTGACTTAGTACATGCTTTTGCAACGGTTGTATTTTTATTTTTTATCTCAGATCCTATGATAGAGAAATTAGAAAGAATAAAAGTAAAGTACGACTTATTCTAAAAATTTGGGGACGGTTAAGCTATTTTCAGCTTAGAAATACTGAAAATAGCTTAACTGTCCCCAATTTATTTGTAAAAATAGCTTAACTGTCCCCAATTTATTTGTATTTAGGATATAATTATATTATAGAAATATAAAATTTTAGGATATTCTTAATTTTAGGCTGTTCTGAGTTTTAAGAGGGTGAAATACCATTTTTATTTTATATTTGGAGGGCAAAATGATTAGAAATATTGTATTTGATATAGGAAATGTTTTGTTAAAGTTTGATCCTAAAGCGTATCTTACTAAAAAATTTAATGATGAAGAAAAGGTTGAAAAAATACTAGAGTTAGTATTCAGAAGTGATGAGTGGTTAATGCTAGATAGAGGAACTATCACTGAAACTGAGGCAATAAAGATACTTAGTGAAAGACACGCCTTTTACAGTGAATCAATAAAAGATGCTTTTAATGGTTGGTATGATTTATTAACACCAATGGAGGATACTATAGAAATTTTAAAACAATTAAAAGAAAAAGGGATTAATAATTATTATTTGTCCAATTTTCATCACTTAGCTTTTGAGTATGTAACAGAGAAAAATGAATTTTTTAAATTATTTCAAGGCGGCATAGTTTCTTATAAAGAAAAGTTATTAAAGCCTGAAAAAGAAATATACATGAGATTACTAGAAGAATATAATTTAAAAACAGAAGAAACTATCTTTATTGATGATACATTAGATAATATACAAGGAGCAGCCAGTGTTGGAATTCACACAATACACTTTAAAAATTCACAAGACTTAATAGCTAAACTTAATGAATTGGTTTAAAGATAGGGGACAGTTAACAAATTAATAGCTAAACTTAATAAATTAGTTTATTAAAAAATTTAATAAAATCTATAGAAAAAAACTATAACAATAAGAAATAGTTCAAAAATGGAATTGTAACAATGTAATATGAAGGAAAATGATAAAAAATTAACGAAATGATATATAGTATTAGAAAAACCACCATAAAAAGGTTATATGGTGGTTTTTTAAATATAATGAAAAATAGATACTTATAGATACTTTATGAAATTATTTTATTTATAAATTGCAAAACAAATAAAATTACAGGATGAATTTTTATATAATACAATAGCAAAGATATTAAATAGATATTATTGTATAAGCTATTTTTATAAGTATAAAAGTTATATAACAGTTGCATATATGAACTAAACAGCTCAAAACACAGTGAGGACAAAATGAATGTAATATTAACTAACATATTCAAATAAAATGTTAATTAAATATCGCCTTATTAGTAATAAATACCCAAAAATGAATTTTCATTCGATTATATGAAAAATATAAATTTTTTAGAAGGAAAAAAATTAGATTAACAAAAATTTAGAAAAATGATATAATTAAAAAAGTTGTAGAAACATATAAAAAATATATTGGAAATAAAAAAGAATTATGTTTAAAATGTTAATAACTTATCAAACTCTAAATTGAAGTTTAATAAAGTTTAGTATAAAGCTTTAATTTTAGTCTAAAAGTAGTAAATAAAATTTAAAACGAACTAAATATAATTGAAAACTAAGTAAACAAAATTCAAAACGAAGTAAAGAAATTTTAAAATGAAATAAACAAAATTCAAAACGAAGTAAAGAAATTTTAAAATGAAATAAACAAAATTCAAAACGAAGTAAAGAAATTTTAAAATGAAATAAACAAAATTCAAAATGAACTAAAGAAATTTTAAAACGAACTAAAGAAAATTAATCTAAGAATTAACTGAATAAAGATTATATTTAGTTTATCCGATGACTACCTGCCGTAACACTCCCACTTCTAACAAAGTGGGAGATAACGGCAGCTACGTCCCTGGATAACGATCTCTAACATTCAGTTGGAGTAAAAACTCCATCTGAAGCTAAGAGCTCTGTTTATTATTATTAAAGCTAATTTATAAAGCTAAGCTATAATCTATTACTAATGTAGCCACGCTTATTAAAAATAAAGCTAACCTAATAAGAGTAAATCTGATTTTATGAAGAGTAAAGCTAATTTTATGAAGAGCAAAGCCAATCTTATGAAGGTTAAAGCTAATTAATATTAAAGTCAATTTATAAAGAGAATTTATAAAGAGAATTTAAAAGAGAGAATTTAAATTTGAAGATGTGGGAAGGAAGGGATACAAGTTGTGTACAGGCTGCAATAATTGTTCAAAATTTAAAGAACTAGAAGAATTTATTCAAAAGCAGGATAACAAAGAAGCAGCTTTAATAGCTGTTTTGCACAAGGCACAGGGGCTTTATGGATATTTAAGTGAAGAGGTTCAGGAGTTTATTGCTCATAAGCTAGAAATACCTGTTTCTAAAGTGTATGGAGTAGTAAGCTTTTATTCATTCTTTACTACAGTTCCAAAGGGAAAATACGTTATTAGTGTTTGTACAGGAACTGCTTGCTTTGTAAGAGGAGCTGGAGATATCCTAGAGGAATTCAAGAGAAAGTTAGGCATAAAAGAGGGAGAAACCACTGAAGATGGACTTTTCACCTTAGATGTATTGAGATGTGTAGGGGCATGCTCTATAGCTCCAGTAGTGCTTATAAATGATGAGGTACACGGTTATTTCAAAAAAGAACAAGTGGAATCTATTTTAGATGGGCTAAAGGAGTGATGAAAAATCATGGAAAGAATAAAAGATTATAATAATTTACTACAACTAAAAGAAAAGTACAGTAAATTAGTTAATTTAAGATATAATACTGAAAGCATGGGAAATAGTACAGAAGTTAAAGAAAGACAGATATTAGTATGCGGCGGGCCAGGATGTAAATCAGCTAATTCATATAAAATAATGGAAAAGCTTAATGAAGAAATAAAAAAAGCAGGCTTGCAGGAAACTACTAAAGTTGTAATGACTGGATGTTTTGGATTCTGCTCAGAAGGCCCTGTTATAGAAATAGTTCCTGAACATGTATTTTATGTTAAGGTTTCACCAGAAGATGCAGAAGAAATCATTAAAAGTCATATAGTAGAAGGCAAAGTAGTAGATAGACTTTTATACGATGCACCTGAAACAAAGGAAAGGATAAAGAATAAAAAAGATATTCCTTTCTATAAAAAGCAAGTTAAAATTGCACTTAGAAACTGTGGAGTAATAGATCCAGAAGATTTTGAAGAAGTATTAGGTTCTGGAGCCTATACAGCACTAGGCAAAGTGCTTACTGAAATGACGCCAGAGGAAACTGTAAAAGAAGTAACTGATTCAGGACTAAGAGGCAGAGGAGGCGGAGGCTTCCCAACAGGCAGAAAGTGGCAAACAGCCCTTAGAGCAAAAGGGGACATTAAATATGTTATATGTAATGCTGACGAAGGAGACCCAGGTGCCTTCATGGATAGAGCTATATTAGAAGGAGACCCTCATAGTGTTTTAGAAGCTATGGCAATTTGTGGATATGCCACAGGCTCCAACCAAGGATTTATATATATAAGAGCTGAGTATCCTTTAGCAGTACAGAGATTAAAAATAGCCATAGCCCATGCAGAAGAAGCAGGACTTTTAGGTAAAAATATATTAGGTACGGGATTTGATTTCAGCATAGAAATAAAATATGGAGCAGGAGCATTTGTTTGTGGAGAAGCTACAGCGCTTATTCATTCAATAGAGGGACAAAGAGGAGAGCCAACAATGAAACCACCTCGTACCTCTGAAAAAGGCTTATGGCAAAGACCAACCTGCGTAAACAATGTAGAAACCTTTGCAAATATTGCACCAATAATAAATAATGGAGCAGCTTGGTATAGTTCTATAGGAACTGCTAAATCTGCTGGAACCAAAGTGTTCTCATTGGCAGGTAAAATTAATAATGTGGGACTTGTAGAAGTGCCTATGGGAATATCTCTAAAGGAAATTATATATGAAATAGGTGGAGGAATAAAAGACGGAAAAGAGTTAAAAGCTGTGCAAACTGGAGGACCATCTGGTGGATGCATACCTAATTCATTTATAGACATACCTATAGAATATGATACCTTAACAGAAATAGGTTCAATGATGGGTTCTGGCGGAATGATCGTATTGGATGAAGATAACTGCATGGTTGACGTAGCTAAATTTTATTTAGAATTTACTGTGGATGAATCCTGTGGAAAATGTACCCCTTGTAGAGTAGGAAATAAGAGACTTTTAGAGCTTTTAAATAAAATAACTGAAGGTAAAGCTACAGAAGAGGATTTGGTTAACATGGAAGAACTTTGCCACACTATAAGAGACACATCCCTTTGTGGACTAGGGGTATCTGCTCCAAATCCAGTGTTAAGCACACTTCAATATTTTAGAGAAGAATACCAGGCACACGTTAATGAGAAAACATGTCCAGCAAAAGTTTGTAAAACTCTTTTACATTATGAAATTACAGATAAATGTATAGGATGTACAAAATGTGCTAGATGGTGTCCAGTGGGTGCTATAGAAGGCACTGTTAAAGAAAAGCATGTGATTGATATAGATAAATGTATAAAATGTGGAGCTTGCTACAAGGCATGTCCGGTTAAGGCTATAACAATTGATTAGCGAGGGAGGGAAGAAAATATGAATATGATTAACTTAACTATAGATGGTGAAAGAGTAGAAGTGGAAAAAGGCACCTCCATACTAGATGCGGCTAAGAAATTAAACATAAATATACCTACTCTTTGTCATATGTATATGAATAATGGAGAAGTTAGAAATTGCAAGGGAACTTGTAGAGTTTGCATAGTTGAGCAGGAAGGAAGGGGTAAATTAATTCCATCTTGTTCTGTAGAAGCTACAGATGGCATGGTAATTAAAACTCACTCTCCAAGAGTTATTAAAACAAGAAGGACTATTGTGGAGCTTTTATTATCAGACCATCCAAATGATTGCCTACAATGTGAAAGAAATGGCCAATGTGAACTTCAAAAGATAGCAGAGGATTTAGGTATAAGAAAAAACAGATTCCAAGGGGAAATATCAGAATATCCAATAGATGACTCTTCTAATGTTATAGTAAGAGAAATGGATAAGTGTATACTATGCAGAAGATGTGTTACTGCCTGCAATGAGGTTCAGAAAATCAATGTTTTAACCCCTGTAGACAGAGGATTTAAATCTGTTATATCTACATTCTTCAATAAACCATTAGTGGAAACTAATTGTACTTATTGTGGACAATGTGTTGCAGTTTGTCCTACAGGAGCTTTAAGAGAAAAAAGGGATTACGATAGAATATGGCCTTTGTTAGATGATAAAACTAAACATGTGGTGGTTCAAGTGGCTCCAGCAGTAAGAGTTGCTCTAGGAGAGGAATTTAATATTGAGGCGGGAATTAATATAACTGCAAAAATGGTAGCAGCATTGAAAAAGCTAGGCTTTAAGGGAGTTTATGATACAAACTTTGCAGCGGATATGACAATCATGGAGGAAGCTACTGAGTTTATAGAAAGATTTACAAAAGGTGAAAATCTTCCACTTATGACTAGCTGTTGTCCAGCATGGGTAAATTTTGTGGAAAAAGAATATCCAGAAAATACAAGATTCATATCCAGCTGTAAATCACCACAACAAATTTTTGGTGCCATGGCAAAAACATATCTACCTAAAAAATTAGGCGTAGATCCTAAAGATGTAGTTGTAGTTTCTATAATGCCATGTACCGCTAAAAAATATGAAGCAAACAGAGAGGAAATGGGCAGAGATGGAATGAAAGATGTGGATATAGTAATTACCACAAGAGAATTCTCAAAAATGCTAAAGGAATCTGGCATAGACTTATTAAATTTAAAAGATGCAGATTTTGATAATCCATTAGGCGAATCTACAGGTGCTGGTTCCATATTTGGTACTACCGGTGGAGTTATGGAAGCTGCCCTAAGAACTGCTTATGAATGGGTAACTGGTGAAACCTTAGAAAATGTAGACGTTAAGGACGTAAGAGGCCTTAAAGGCATAAAGGAAACTACTGTAACTTTAAATGGCAAAGATATAAACATTGCAGTGGCTAGCTCCCTGGGCAATGCTAGAAAAATCATGGACGAAATCAAAGATGGAAAATCTAAATATCACTTTGTAGAAATAATGGCATGTCCCGGCGGATGTATAAATGGAGCAGGCCAACCATACAGCAAATGTGACACTGAAATAGTTAAAAAGAGAATGGAAGGCATATATTCCGTGGACTCTCACAAGACTATAAGAAAATCCCACGAAAACCCAATGGTAAAACAGGCTTACCAAGAGTTTTTCGAGAAGCCAAACAGCCATGTAGCCCATGAATTACTGCATACCAAGTAGGGGACGGTTAAGAAACTTTCAGCTAGAAATTTGGGGAAGAAATTTGGGGACGGTTAAGAAATTTTTAGCTAGTTTCAAGAAAAAACTTGGGGACGGTTAACAAATTTTCAGTCAAATTTCAGTTGAAAAATTAGGTAAGATCAATTATATCTTAGTTAAATTAAAGTTAATTAAGGGATGAAATAAGAATTTCAGAGAATTAAAATTTTAACAAGGGAATAATAATAAGTATAATAAGTAGATTAAGTATAATAAGTAAGGATTGTTAATAACCTTTTGATAGAAAGTGTATTAACAGTCCTTATTATTTTTGCATTTTTTCTTTTAAGGAGAATTTCATAAACGGTAGTACAAACTTTAGTATACAAAACTTTAGATTTTAATATACAAAATTATAGACACAAAATCATAGATATGAATATACAAAAGTAAATATGTAAAATATGAATATTAATCCTGGTTTATGTCTATAATTCAAACAAAAGTAATTTAATAAAAACAATTAAAGATTAATTGCAATAAAAATAATTGTGCAATAAAAAATAACTATCAAATAAAAAATAACTATGAAATGAGGAGATATTATGGCAAGAGGAGGAAGAATAAAGATAGATGGAGCTATATACCATGTGATGATAAGAAGTATTACAGAGGTTCCTCTATTTAAAAGAGATAAAGACAAGGATATGTATTTAAATGAAATGAAAAAAAGACAAGAAATGTATAAATTTAAGGTGTATGCATATTGTTTAATGACTAATCATGCTCATTTTATAATTTATCCTAATGGTGCAGATATATCAGAAATTATGCATGGTTTAAATTTTAAATATGCTATAACATTTAATAAAATTCATAAAAGACATGGGCATTTATTTCAAGATAGATTCAAGAGTAAAATAGTAGATACAGACAGATATTTAACAGTACTATCCGCTTACATTCATAATAATCCATTGAAAATAAAGGGCTATGAGTTTCAACCAGAAAAATATAAATATTCAAGTTTAAAAGTGTATTTAGGTCTTGAAAAGGATGAAACGGGAATTTTAGATGAAGATTATGTAATGAAATTTTTTGGTTCAGATGTACAAACGGCAAGAGAAAATTACATAAAGTTTGTATACATCTGTAATGATGAAAGATTAAAAGAGGAAATAGAATTTCAAAATGAGAAAACAGAATACAAAAGTGAGAAAACATTATTAATAAGAGATTTTGATCCAGATGAGATAATGGATTTTGTAGCAAAAGAAACTGGTGTAAAGAAAGTGATGTTATACATTAAAAATAATAGAAATACTAAGGTTGCTAGGGCACTAGCTGCACTTTTAATGAGATGTCTTTGCAATTTTAAATGTAATGATATATGCAAGATATTTGGAAATATAACTCAATCAAGAGTGTCAAAGCTTTGTTCTATTGGAGTGGAGCTTATAACAACTGATGATAAATATAGGAATATAATGGAGAAATTTATTTCGCAGCACCAGCCGCAGATAGCATGAACAATTTAAATTTCAAATTTAAAATGGCCAATCATCTAATATATGATTGAAATTTATGTTCTAAAGTTGAGTATTTAATTTATGAGTATTTAACTTATACTTATAACTTATACTTATAATTTATACTTATAATTTATACTTATATATTAAACATATAAAAACTAGCTAAATTTGTACAAGCTAGTTAAATTCATAAATAATTTATTTAGAAATAAAAATTGTAAGTTGATATTCAATAATGTACAAGCTCATGACATTCAATAATGTACAAATTTATACAAGTTTATATTAAGTTTAAGTATTAAGTTCAAGTATCTTAACAGATAGAAAAATAATAAGAAATTAACCGTCCCCCCATTCTTTCCTCTTTTCTAAATAAATAAGAATTAACCGTCCCCATTCTTTCTCCTCTTTTTCCCTAAATAAAAATTAACCGTCCCCATTCTCCTCGTAAAAGAAATATGTTATAATGTCCAGTATATCATACATAAAGCTCGTATATCATCGGTAATATGGACCGAAAGTTTCTACCTGCTAGCCGTAAATTAGCAGACTACGGGGTATTGTATTTTAAATAACTATAAATAGCTAGATGGATTTATATATGTTTATTTAAAATCAACACCTCATAAGTGAGGTGTTTTTTGTTTTAAGTAATTTTTTAAGTATTTTAAGCAGTATAGGCATCACATTATCATCCCCTACGAAGCTCCTTGTATGATAGAAAATATAATAGAAAGCATAATAAAAAATATTTCTAAACGAAGGGAGTAGCACAAGAATATGAAAAACAATGAAGCAGAAGTTCAGCTAAACTATGGAGTAGATGATAAACCTAAAATTCCAACACAGATTTTGCTAGGATTCCAGCACATATTTGCAGCTTTTGGAGGAATTATTGTAGTTCCAATAGTTATCTCGGGAGCTTTAGGATTGGATGCTAAAATATCCACTGCCTTAATTAGCGCTGCAATACTAATGGCTGGAGCAGCTACAGTTATTCAATCCAAGGGCATTGGTCCAGTGGGAGCGCGTGTTGCTTGTATCATGGGGACAGATTTTACCTTTGTGGCCCCAGCCATCGCTGTAGGCTCTCAATATGGATTAGCTGGTATTTTTGGTGGCACAATATTAGGAGCAATTATAGTTATTATATTAAGTTTTTTTATTAAACCTTTGATGAAATTATTTCCCCCAGTAGTAACAGGTACTGTGGTATGTTTAATTGGCCTGACTTTGCTGCCGGTGTCAATAGATTGGGCCGCTGGAGGAGTTGGAGCACCTAATTATGGAAGCTTGAAAAACATTTCTATAGCATTATTTATAATGACCGTTACACTACTTTTAAATCATTATGGAAAGGGATTATTAAGCAGTGCATCCATACTAATTGGCATGGTTTTAGGATATATTATTTGTATACCTATGGGTATGGTAGACTTTTCATCAGTAGCTTCAGCCAGCTGGATATCAATACCTAATATTTTTGCTTATGGAATCAACTTTAACATAAAATGCCTTCTTCCATTTATTCCAGCATATTTTGTAACCATTATTGGAACCGTAGGATGCCTTAAAGCTATACTGGAGGTTTCAGGTTTAGGAGAAGATGAAAAACGTGTTGGAGCTGGAGTTTTATCAGATGGAATAGGAAGCATGCTTGCAGGGTTCTTTGGAGGACTTCCTAACACATCTTTTAGTCAAAACATAGGATTAATTCCACTGACAAAAGTAGCTAGCAGACACGTAACTATTATGGCGGGAATACTTTTAATGCTTTTAGGATTATTTCCTAAATTTGCAGCACTTATTAACATAATGCCACAGCCAGTGCTTGGCGGTGTTGGAATTGTTATGTTTGGAACAGTAGCAGCTGCAGGAATTCAAACCTTAAGTAAAGTAAAAATAAACAATCGTAATTTATTAATAATTGCCACAGCCATTGGTTTAGGTTTGGGGGTTACCTTTAGACCAGAATTCATAGCTAAATTGCCAGAAGGTTTAAAGATGATTTTTTCTTCAGGAATTTCCACAGGAACTATAGTGGCACTTATATTGAATGTGCTACTTAAGGAAAGGGACTAGTTTATTTTACAGAAGTATATAAATATAGCAGTAGTTGAATGTTAAATATTAAATATTCAACTATTGCAGTTATAAAATCACAATTATCTTTTTGTTTAGTATTATAACAAAAGGGATATGAGTAATGAGCAATGTATAAATGAACAATACAAATGAGCAATGTATAAATGAACAATATAAATGAACAATGATAAATTAAGCCCAAAATTCCTTTGGTGATTTTAGGAAATTTGACAGTATCCATATACTAAATAGCCGCATAATTGTTTAATTATAATAAGATAAATTTACGTAAATAATATATTCAAAAAATTTTTGTGTGAATTTATATACCATATACCAAGTTTATATAGGAAGGTGAAATACAATGAAAATTTTACATAACAGAATTTTAAAAGAAGGACAGGCGCTAAACGAAAATGTATTAAAGGTTGACTCTTTTTTAAACCATCAAGTGGATCCAGAGTTAATGTTCCAAATGGGAACTTACTTTAAAAATTATTTTAAAGACAAGGGCATTACAAAAGTATTTACCATAGAAAGTTCGGGAATAGCACCAGCAGTTATGACTGCCATGCAGATGAATTTGCCTATGGTAACTCTAAAAAAACAATCCTCAAAGATTTTAAAAGGTGATGTATATCAAACCACCATTCATTCTTTTACTAAAGGAGTAGACTACGAACTAACCTTATCAAAAAAATATATAAATTCAGAAGATAAAATATTAATTATAGATGACTTTTTGGCTAATGGTGAAGCGGCTCAAGGTGCTGCAAGATTAGTTGAAGCGGCAGGTGCAAAGGTTTCTGGCATAGGCATTGTTATTGAAAAATCATTCCAGACAGGTCGCGAGAAATTAACAGAAAAAGGATATGATGTATATTCTTTAGCACGCATTGCCAAACTGGGAAAAGACTTAATAGAATTTGTTTCTGAATAGAATAAATAAAAAACAAACGGGGCTGTGGCACTAAGAATAAATACTACCATATATTGTTTTAGAATTAAATTTTCATAACAATATATGGTATCTAAATTCTTTAATGCACCAGCTCCTTTATTATGATAGTTCATGCTAAATGTCATCTATAATAAAATTTTAAAGATAAAGAAAATTTATATTTTAATTTTAAAGCTTAAATACTATTTACAATTTCAAAAAACTATGCGATAATAAAATGTCAAAGAAATTTACTCGAATTATTCTTTGTATTTTTATTAAATTTTATTATTAAATTTTATTAGAAATTCTATAGAAATTCTTCATTAAAATTCATTTATTCTCATTAATATACGTATCCTAATATGAAGGATACAATCCATGGATTATTCGGAAATACCGAAGTCTTATTAAGTGTCCCTATAAAGCATAGGAATATAGCTAATTGGCCAATTAAAAATATATTTAATCTTATTAAATAGTGCATACTAACAATGTATGGATAAAACTACAATAAGTTTAAATATATTTATTTTTATTGAAAAATTATATATAAAATATTATATATTGCAAAAAATATAAATATATGTAAAGTTATATATTGCAAAAAATATATGCAAAGTTATATATTGCAAAAAAATATATGTAAAGATATATATTGTAAAAGATATATATTGTAAAAGATATATATTGTAAAAGATATATGTAAAGTTATATATTGAAAAAAATATATGCAAAAAATATATTGAAAAATTATATAAAGTAAAAATATTTTTAGGATGGTGAAGCGTAAAATGAAGATAGGATTTGATCACAAAAAGTATTTAGAAGAGCAGTCAAAGTACATTTTGGAAAGAGTTAATAATTACGACAAATTGTACATAGAATTTGGAGGAAAGCTTTTATTTGACCTTCATGCAAAGAGGGTTTTACCTGGATTTGATGAAAATGCTAAAATAAAACTTCTTCATAAATTAAAAGAAAAAGTTGAGATAGTAATTTGTGTATATGCTGGTGATATAGAAAAGAACAAGATAAGAGGCGACTTTGGTATCACTTATGATATGGACGTTTTAAGACTAATTGACGACTTAAGAGCTTACGAATTAGCGGTAAATAGCGTTGTAATAACTAGATACGATGGACAGCCAGCTACCACTGTATTTATAAATAAATTAGAGCGTAGAGGAATAAAAGTATATAAACATAGAGCTACTAAAGGATATCCAACAGATGTAGATACAATAGTAAGTGATGAAGGATATGGAAAAAATCCATATATTGAAACTTCAAAACCTATAGTAGTAGTAACAGCACCAGGCCCAGGAAGCGGTAAATTAGCTACATGTTTAAGTCAGCTTTACCATGAATACAAAAGAGGAAAAGTTGCAGGGTATTCAAAATTTGAAACTTTCCCTGTTTGGAATGTGCCACTAAAACACCCATTAAACATTGCCTATGAAGCTGCAACAGCAGACCTTAAGGACGTAAACATGATAGATTCATTCCACTTCGATGCTTACAATGAAGTGGCAGTAAATTACAATAGAGATATTGAAACATTCCCTGTGCTTAAGAGAATTATAGAAAAGATAACAGGAAAAGAATCCATATACAAATCACCAACAGACATGGGTGTAAATAGAGTTGGTTTCGGAATTACAGATGATGAAGTGGTAAAAGAAGCTTCTAGACAAGAAATAATAAGAAGATACTTCAAAACTCAATGCGAATATAAAAAAGGATATACAGACAAAGAAACTTTACAAAGAGTTAAGCTTATTATGGATGAATTAAATTTAAAACAAGAGGATAGAAAAGTTGTAATGCCTGCAAGACAACGTTCTGCTGAATTAAAGGAAAAAGCATGCAAAAACGAAATCTGCCCAGCAGTGGCACTAGAACTTCACGATGGTACAATACTTACTGGAAAAGGCACTGATATAATGAATGGAACTGCAGCCGTAGTTTTAAATGCAGTTAAGTATTTAGCAAATATTTCTGATGAAATTCACCTTATTTCTCCAGTAATACTTGAACCTATAATAAATTTAAAATCTAAAACATTAGGAATCAAAAATCCTGTTTTAAGTTGCGAAGAAGTTCTAATAGCTCTTAGCATATGTGCAGCTACAAATCCAACTGCACAAGTAGCTATGGAAAAATTGCCTATGTTAAAGGGATGCCAGGCTCACTCTACTACAATCATAAGCCTTAACGATGAGCAAACCTTCGGCAGACTAAGCATAGATGTAACCTGCGACCCAGAATACCCTACAGAAAACCTTTATTACTAATACAGTGTAAAATTTCATTCACGGATATATGTTTTAGGAGTGTATATGAATAATAATATATATGGATAATAGTATATATGGATAATAGTATATATGGATAATAGTATATATGAATAATAATATATATGAATAATAATTGTATATGAATGTATAAGGATAAGAATATATGGATAATGGTATATGTTTATAAAAAATCCATGTTTACTCTATAATATAAAATTAAATAAATAATTGTAAATAAATAATTATAAATAAATAATTATAAATAAATAATTGTGGTAAAAATCCTATAAAAAGGCTATAACTGTTTCATTAAATGAAGTAGTTATAGCCTTTTTTTTAGCTCTTTAAAAATCTTTTATTGCCAATAGCCAGCAAAAATATAGAAATATCAAATATCAATTAATGTTGAAATTCCTATGGAATTTCTTAAATTTATATTTTCTTAAAACTCCTCACCAGTTTTATCTTTCCCACCTCATCTATCATCTATCACCTATCACCTAGAACCTAGAACCTAGCACCTAGCACCTAGTACCTAGCACCTATCCTTTTACCTTACTTCAACTCAATAATAGACTTAAAAAGATCACCATCAAAATCCACATACATTTTTCCACCATGCAGCTCAACTATACTCTTAGCTATAGCGAGGCCTAAGCCGTTGCCGTCAATATGTGAATTTCTAGATTCGTCACCACGAGTAAATCTCTCAAAAATTTCATTCCTGTCAAAGTTCAACGCAGCAGCAGATATATTCTTAAATATTATTCTAATTCCAGCAACCATACTAGAGTTATTTTCATTAACTATACTAGAATTATTTCTATTAACCATACTAGAATTATTTTCATTAACCATACTAGAATTAATTCCATTAACCATACTAGAATTATTTTCATTAACTATACTAGAGTTATTTCTAGTAACTATAGTAGAATTATTTTCTGAAGACATGCATTCATTATTAGTGATGCTGTTGTCACTTACAACATTTCTAGCATTTAGAGGACTATTATAATTTATAGTACCATAACCATCCAGAGGTTCAATATCCACATAAACTCTAGTGTTCTTTAGAGAATATTTTAAAACATTATTTATTATATTTTCGAAAACTCTGGACATTTTATTTCCATCCAAAGGCATCTCAATACTATCCCTAAAAGGTCTAATAATAAAATTCAAATTTTTGTCATTATAAATTTCTGTATCTGAGTATTCTGCAATAGACTGATTTAAAAGCTCTATAACATCCACATTTTCCTTATTCAAATCCACCTTGCCACTATTTATTTTGGATATTTGAAACAAATCATCTATAAGCTTTTTAAGCTTCAAACCCTTTCTATAGAGAATCTTTAAATATTCTTCTCTTTCCTCCTGGGAAATATCCTCCCTAAGCAGTATATCCGTATAATTTATTATAGAAGTAAGAGGAGTTTTCAAATCGTGGGATACATTAGCCACTAGCTGGCTTTTTAGTTTCTCGTTCTTTATTTGATCCTCAATGGACACCTTAAATCCTCTATTAATTTTATTTATATTTTCCGCAAGAGAAACCAAAGACTTATCTCCTTTTTCAGGAATAACATGATTCAAATCACCGCTAGTTATCTTATCTGCGCCCTTTATTATAGCATCTAAATACTTCAAAGCTTTAATTATTTTAGGGAATATAAATACTAAATATACAAATGCCCAAGGAATGAAGACAACAAATAGAATTCCAAAGGAAAAAAGGCTAATAAACGCCACAAATATGGTTAACAAAGTTAGGAATACATAGCTTATAACTTTAAAAATAAAGCTTTTGTTTTGAAATTTGTTGTCTATGGATATAAAAAACTTCCATATAAAGTTATTTTTTAATCCATTAAGAATTCGCTTCCTTCCTAAATGATAAAGGGAAAGTAAAATTACAAAAATACCAATGCCGTATAGAACTATGAATACCTTATATATAGTTATTTCTCTATTCCTATTTGCAATATCTTGTGTCAAAGAATTCTTATAAGACATAAAATTATCATTTGCTTGGTTAAATAAATCTTCTATAACAAAATTATCTTCCCTAGAATACACATAGTTTTGCGGAAACCAATAGGCTTCTACAAAATTTTCAGGATTGTGTATAATAGTTGAATTATCATAGTTTCCAGCAGGTGCTGAAGATGAATCATAGGACAAATTGTACCACTTACCTTTACTAGAAACATAAGTGTAAAATTGGCCATCCTCCTGAGAAAATGCCTTAATATTTTTTGAAATAAAATCCATATTATCAATGTCGTTGGTAATGAATGTAAGCTTGCTTTTATCAATTATTATAAACTTAACCAACCTGCTAAAATCTTTATTATCACTAGTAAGCTTAAAATTTTTGCTAAACTTATTAAGTTCCTCTTGAGATTTTTCAGACAATATGCTGAGTTTATTAGTATTCTTGTAAATAGATAAATTGCTAGGTCTTGCACAAAGTGATATCCATGAATTAAAATCTATCCAACTAGTGTCAGATTTGTTATTTTGGAAATTATTCATAATATCAAGTTTTGAATTTGTTTCTGTTAATGTATGTTGTGCATTATATATATATTGTTTTTTTGAATGAATAGAAGATATAGCTGAATTTATCAAAATAAAAAAAACAAAAATAGCTATAAACAACAAAAACACAAATCTTTCTAATAAATTCCATAATTTGTGATTGCCTAAGAGCTTATTTTTCAATTTTATATCCAACGCCCCACACCACCTTTACATATCTAGGTTCCTTAGGATTAATTTCGATTTTCTTTCTAAGCCTCCTTATGTGAACTGATACAGTATTTTCTGTTTTAAAAGAAGGTTCATTCCAAACCCTTTCATAAATTTCATTAGAAGGGAACACTCTTCCACGATTTTCTGCTAAAAGCAGAAGTATATCGTATTCTATAGGGGTAAGCTTTACGGGGCTTCCGTCCACAGAAACCTCATGTCTAGCTTTATTTATAACCAGCCCATCTATAACTATTTGATCACTAGAGCTTTTAGGAAAATTCCCAAAGTTTATATATCTTCTAAGCTGAGATTTCACCCTAGCCACTAATTCCAGTGGATTAAAAGGCTTAGTTATATAGTCGTCAGCACCTATATTTAGTCCTAATATTTTATCCGTATCTTCACTTTTAGCCGATAACATTATAATAGGAATATCTCTTTTTTCTCTTATCTTCATACAAGTCCTTATGCCATCTAAATTTGGCATCATTATATCCAAAAGAATTAAGTGTACTTCATTGCACTCCAAAGCGTCCAAGGCCTCCAAGCCATCCCCAGCCTTTATTATTTTTATATTTTCAATACTTCTCAAATAAATCTCAATAGCATCCCTAATTTCCTTTTCATCATCTACCACAAGCACGTTATGAATTGTATTCACCTATAATCCCCCCAAAATATATAGTTCTAATTAATAAGTAACAGTTGACGATTGATAATTGATAATTGACAATTGACAATTTATATATGAAGGATAAAGCCTTTTAAGAAACTCTTACTTCTTACTTATTAACTTTTAGTTTTACCTACTACCTCTTACTCTTATCTTTTATACATAAAAAAGCTAAAGGGCTCCTTAGAACTTTTGCCTATCTTATCAACTTTGGCTATATTCCTCAAATGATATATTTTGCCTTGGTAATCCTTGGCTTGATTGTCACAAATGTAGGCATAATCATAGCTGCCTTCCTTTTGCCATCCCATAAATATATAAGTATGAGATGGAATACCTTTTTTATTCAAAGACTCATCTGTAGTAAAACAAATATCCCCTGGCTTTAATTTTTTATAATCTCTTTCAATTTTCCAACCATCTGCTTTCATTATATCTAAAAGCCTATTGGTATTACAAACTTTAACATCTATTTTTTCTCCATTCATCCTTAAAACTTCTGATAAAAATAGCACGCAAGTATTTTCAGAATAGCCTCCATTAAGATATATAGCACTTACATATGCTTTTTTTCTATTTTGTTCATCACTCATTGACTTATATATTTTTTCTCCTAAATGGTAGTTATAATTTTTATTGTAATTCATCAAATTACGAGAAAAAATGATCAAAGGCACAACTACAAGCAGGGTAAGGAATATCAATCTATATTTAACTTTTCGAACTTTACGTTTTCTTCTTTTGTAGTTTTTGTGATTTTTATCTTTACAAATTGAATTATTAGAACTTAAACCTTCCATAAAAAAACCTCCTCAATACCATTTCTTTAATAAATAATACATAGGGATTATAAGTTAGCTATTCAAATAAAATTTAGAATAGCACCTTTATGTTATTAAGTTAATAATAAAGGAAACATATTACAAAATGCATACCATAAAAATGAAGATTTTCTTACGAAATTATAAAGTTCATATTGGGTTTTAATATACTTTTTTTTCAATTAATTTGGATTAAATGGAGTATGGGTAGATTAAGCAGTAAAGGGGAGGGAAAGTCAAGTTTCTGATGGCATTTTCCAGTAAACATAATTAGAGTCAAATTCCAGCCGTTGACAGTTCAATAGGGCATTTGATATAAATGATTGAGGAATGCACAAATCATTTACACAAATGATTTATAATTACATAAATGTAAATGGCTTATAATTAAGTAAATACATGTAGTCAATGAAATATACAAATATTAAATTTATATATAGAGAGGGTTTATTATTTTGTGGAGGAGGTGAACTGTTGTATTAATTCTACCAAAATATAATAGAAGTTAATATAAATGCACATGTAGATTTTATACAACAGGGAGTAAAATGGTTAGTAAGGTTCAATTGCGTCAAGAAGTATTCAAATCAGATGCTTGTATGATAGCAGATTGGCTAAAGGATAATGAAGTTACACAGTATTTAAATGAAAGACAAAATGTCAGCAGGAGCATTGAACAAGTAATATACAGAGTTAACATGCCAATTTTAACTCACTTATTCAATCAAGATGGAAGTTTCTTTGTTGTAACCACCAAGGAAAAAGAGCCAGTTGGTTTTTTAAGACTTGTGCCTAAAAGCTCCGGCGCCGAGATGGTGATAGTGATTGGAGACAAAGATAAATGGGGAAAAGGCCTGGGAACCAATGCAATTTTTGAAGGCTTAAAACATGCTTTTTTTAACTGGAGAGTAGATGAAGTGGTAGCTAAGATTCATTGTAAAAACAAGCGCTCTCAAAGAGCATTTAAAAGACTAGGTTTTACAGAAGACAAGGAGCTAGCCAAAGAAATTCAATACTCCATATCCATGAATGAATTTTTACAACTAGCATCATAGAAACTTTTCAGTGGGTCAAAATTAGTGTGCTAGAGGGCTAGTGGGCTAGAGGGCCAAAATTAGTGTGCTAGTGTGCTAGAGGGCTAGTGGGCTAGTGAAGGATAATTTTTCTTCATTGCATTACGAAAAATTTTAGAATGTAAAAAGAATAAATAACATAATTTCACGTTGTGAAATTATGTTATTTATCCTTTTGGACTTAAATTAAATCTTTTATTTGCGATAGCTGGACTAAATATCAAATATCAAATATCAAATATCAAATATCAGATATCAATTAATGTGGAGTTTCTTTATTTTATTCAGAAAATCTTTAAGTTATAAAAAAAGAAAAGGTTGGTAAGCCCGCAGACCGTTAGGTAGCAAAATAACTACACTTTTACTTACACCATAAAACCTTAATAAATAATTTCCAATTTTATTTATATTTTTTCTTCTTACTTTTAAATAGCCTTAGCCTGTAATTTATTTTCCTCAACAAAAACTTTATGCCATAAAATAAATGTAATTATCGTCCATAGCTTTCTGCTATAGTCTATGTGTCCTGTTCTATGAACTTCCAGCATCTTTAATGTATTTTCTTTATTTATATATTCATCGGCCATGCTATTTTTAATAGTAGATTCAGCCCAAGAGTACAATTCATTTTTTAGCCACGTATTTATATCCACATACTGCATTTTTGTAATGTCATCGTATTTTGTGGCAGCATCATAAAGGGGTTTTGTTACCAAAGTATAACTTAAAGATTTATTGTAATTTTTAAGAAAATCCATTTTTTCATAATCCTTAAATATCTTAGCATTTCCCACATATCTTTCTTCTAGAGAACAGCATCCCCTTTCTATAAAACTTTTGCCCTTAACTCCATCTGGAAAAACATGAGCAATATGTTTTAAAGCATGTTTAAGGGAAGATGGTATATATGAAAACATTTTTAGGGATTGCGGTTCATGATATATGCCATATCCACTTCGCTGTATCCATTTCTATCAAAGCCTATAGTGAAAGTTTTAATATTAGGATTAAATTTTTTAGCTAGTAGGGCGATTATAGTAGAGTCTATACCGCCAGACAAGAAACAACCTACAGGCACATCACTTCTCATATGAATCTTAACTGAATTCTCCAAGGCATTTTTAATTTCACAAATCTTTTCGTTTCCGTTTTTAATCATAGGATTAAACTTAGGATGCCAGTACTTTTCAATAGAAATATTTTCATTTAGATTTTTTTCTAAAATAGAGCCTGCTTCTAAAAGCTTTATGTTTTTAAGCATAGTATTAGGTTCAGGAACAAATTGAAATGTTAAATAATTATGTAATGATTCCTGAGAAATTTCATTGGAGTACCCATTAGGTATGCATGTAAAGCTCTTTAACTCTGACGCAAAATAAAAACTTTGGTCATTTCCCATATAATAAAAAGGTTTAATGCCAAAAGGATCTCTAGCACATAGGAGTTTTTTATTAACTTCATCCCAGATGGCAAAAGCAAACATGCCCCTAAGGTCTTTTACAAAGGACTTACCCTTATTCTTATATAGGGCTAATATGACCTCTGCCTCAGTATCTGTACAAAATTCTATACCTTCATTCATAAGACTTTCCCTTAGTTCAATATAATTATAAATTTCTCCATTAAAAATAATGTGATATTTATTATCATCATATGAAAATGGCTGTTTACCAGCATCTAAGGATAGTATGCTAAGCCTTCTAAAACCCAACAAAATATTATCACTCGCATGTATACCTTCGTCATCAGGTCCCCTATGTTGTATCAAAGAGCTCATTTTTTTTAAAGTTTCAATATGTACTGGATTGACTTTTTTATCAGTAAAATAACCTACAAAGCCGCACAAAATTTTTTCCCTCGCTTTCTTTTGATTATTGACATAAAATTCATATTTTCAAAAACTCCTAAGGAGTTTTGTTCTTTTTACATTTTTATTTTATAATTGCGAAAGTTCAATACAGAATATATACTTGCATTTAGATTAATTTAGCACGTAGGATAAACTTGTTTTTACAAATAATGAAATTTACTTTTAGTCTCCTAATTATATTCTATAAATGTTTCAATTTAAGGCCCAATTGTATCTAGATTGTAACTTTTAACATATATGTGTTGTAATAGAATTTAAATGGGTGATATTAGATGGAAAACAAAAAAATTCTTAAAGAACTCCATAATAGAGACAGTTTTTGGCGTAGGTTACAAGATAGTAGACTAATTATTAAGATATGCAAATTTAAAAATCAAAAACTCTTATTTGGAATTATAAATCGATGAATAAATTAAAATAATATAAATGTATGAATTGAATTTTTAAAAAATATATATGTATGCATAAAAGGTGTGATAAAATATCCCACCTTTTATGCATTTTTTGGGGAGAAAAACAAATACTAATATATGATAGAAAACCTAAAAGTGCAATATGATGATTGGAGAGATATACATGAAAAAAGTATCTGTATATGTAGCTATGCTTCTATGTTTTATATTAGTTTTTGGACAGATGAGAATTTTAAAAAACGCTATTATACCAGAAAAAATAAATATAGAAAATGAAAGAATTCATCTAAACACGGGAAATACCATAAGAGTTATGGGAAAATCTCAAGAGGATATGGGCATAAAGATTTCAGATATTTTGTTTCCAGTGGGGGATTATAAAAGCAAACCCAATGGACTCATAATAATCAAATCACAACAGTGGCAGCATATTTTAAGTCTGATGCCACTGGTGAAGCAGTACAACAGCCCTATTATACAAATAGATGATAAAAACAAAGATACTGTCCTAAATTATGCAAAAAATATATTCCCAAAAGGAATAATGTCTTTGGAAAATTCACAGATACTTCTTTTAGGTTCAAATATAGATGGACTAAAGAAAGATTTTGAAAATATAGGTCTTAGCACAAAAGCCATAAACTACGAAAACACAGAAGAACTCTTAGAAAAAGTATACCAAATGCAAAACTTTCAAAGTGCATATAAAGAGGACAAAGAAAAATATGCATTTATAATTTCTGACAAAGAGCCTTTAATGGCAATTCCAGTGGCACCCTGGATAGTCAAAAATGGAGGCTTAATACTATATTTAAACCAAGACAATAAGCTTTATAACTCATCCAAAAATGTAATAAATAATATAAAACCCAAAAAGGTATACATACTTGGCAAAAAAAATAATGCAGGGGAGAAATTCATAGAAGACTTAGAAAACTTGAACATTCCTGTTAAGGTTATTTCTGCACGCAATCACGAAAGCTTTTCCATTAACTTTTCAAGATTTTATGATGAAGAAGAGGGCGTTGGATGGAATATAAACAGGAGCAGAAGTGACAATGACCAGAGTTTTATACTTTGTTCTAAGGAGAAACCTATTATGGCTTTAATGGGCAGCCAACTTTCACTTAAAGGGAAGGCAGGGCCTATTTTATGGACTGATAAAAATAAATTATCCACTTTAACAGAAAACTATCTTTGGAGAAATAAACCTAATTACTGGGTAACACCTGCAGAGGGTCCTTTTAACAACTTATGGATAATAGGTGATGAAGATATAATAGATTTTTCTGTTCAAGCCAGAGGAGACTACTCACAAGAAATAGAGCCCTATAAAACACTAGGGACTGAGGGAGTAAGTGGAATAGATGTACTTTCCATAATATTTAGCCTAATTTCTTTATTAGGAGCCCTTTGGACTGGATTGCATGCGTTTTATAGAATGAAAGGGCTAAATTCTATTACAAAAATAATGTGGGTACTGGTAGTACTTATTTTAGGGCCTGTGGGTTTATGGCTTTACATAATATGCTACATAAATTCCCCATGGATGAAAATGAATGAAAATGTGGTTTGGCTAAGGCCACTATGGAAGCAAAGTGCTGTTGCTACAGTAATGAGCGTAGCCTTTGGGGCATCTAGCATAATAGTTACTCACTATATATCTAATTACATAGGGTATCCACTGATAAGTTTTTACGGAAGATATGGCTCTTTTTTATTAGGAAATCCTATGATTTTAAACATGATAATAAGCTATATAGTTGCCTTTTTATTAAACTGGTTCCTATTCATGCCTACCATCATAGCTAAAATGAAAGGCATAGTATACAAAGAAGCAGTGAAAGAAAGTTTACCTCTTACAATTATTTGTATAACTGCAGTTTCATTAGGCATGTACCTAAGTATCTGGTGGCTTCAAAGAGTATATTCACCAGTAATTTTAAGAGAAGACAATATAGCTTGGTTTGGGTTTATGCAGCTTTCAGCCTTTGTGGGATTTTTAATTTCCTATATACCAAATTGGATACTTGTTAGAAGTGGCAGAAAGATAGGCATAATGTAGAATATATAAGTTAAGGAATTGAAATAATATGAAAAGATTTTACGGTAAGCAAGGGCGTGGAGAATAATAACAATATAAACAGGGAAGGGCGTGAGGTGTTATGACTAATGAAATTTTAAGAAAAATATATAGAAGTCTATTAGTAGGTGCAATAATTATTTTAGCCATGCTCATATATATACTGTTTTTTCATAAACCCTACTATGGTAAAAATAGAGTAACTTTAAACAAAAATACTTTAGAACAAAAATCCCCTAGTAATAAAATCGGGAATAAGAATTTTACAGAGCAAAAGATCACCAGCAACACCGTTAGAATACAGGGTGAAAATATGTATAAAACTACAGTGGCCATAACTCAAGTAGCTTATCCAAGTAATTTTGCACATAATAGACCCAATGCAGTTATATTAGTAAGAGAGGATAAAATAGAGGATGCAATTTTAGCTGGCAGAATATCACATGAACCCATAAATGCTCCCATTCTTTATATTAAAAAAGATTATATACCAGAAGAAACTTTAAAGGAAATAGAAAGACTTAAGCCTAGGGGAGTATTTTTAGATGGAAATATTAAAATCATCCTTATAGGTGACGTGGATGTGGGTGTATTAAAAAAATTAAATGACCAAAAGCTTAAGTATAGACATATAAATGGAGAAAACACCTTTTCTCTAAGTTTAAATATAGATAACTATTTAGCAGCAATTCAAGGAGATCATAAGGATGCAGTAATAATAGCCCCAATAGAAGAGCCTGAATATGCCCTGCCACAATTAGCCTGGAATGCTCATGCGGGAGATGGATTCTTTTTCATAGAAAAAGATAAGATCCCCATGGAAGTAGAAAAGGCCTTAAACAATAGACATGGTAATGCATACATATACATATTAGCAAGAGAAGGACTTATCTCAAAAGCTACAGAAGATCAGCTATCACGATATGGACACGTGCAAAGAATTCCAATGGGTGAAGATGCATACAGTATGGCAGTGGGATTTGCAAGATATAAAGATGTAGGTAAAAATTTTTCCTGGTGGCTGGGCACAAGGCCTAGAGATTTTGGTTGGGGGATTTCAAAGCCAGGACATAGTTTCACATTTGTAAATCCAAAACAGTGGCAAATAGCAGTTACCTCATCTATTTTATCCCATAAGGGTAAGCATGGACCAATGCTTTTAGTGGAAGAAAATAAAATACCCGATGCAGTAAAAAATTATCTCCAAACTTTAAAACCTAGCTATAATTCATCCCAAGAACATTTATACAACTATGGGTGGATAATAGGCAGTGAAGATTCCATAAGTAATTTTCTTCAAGCTAAAATAGATGAATTGTTGGATACAAGAGAATATAAATGATTTTCCTAGAACCACCACTTCAGTGTGAGCAAGTGGTGGGGGAATTCACCAAAAAAGGAAGTGTAGTATGTCTAGAGAAGATGAAAAGGAAAGAGAACAAATACTAGCAAAGGAAAAAAGAATGAAAGAATTAGATAGAAAAGTTAATGAAAAGGTAATGCAAGAAGAAACCCAAAACGCATTGCATGAAAATATGAAAAGTAAATTAGAAAACATGCCTAGATACACCTACAGAGTTACAAAGATATTCTCAAAAAAGGAAGATCTGCAGGGAGCTATTGATGATTTCAATAACAATGGCATTTACAACTTAAACAGTAAACAGCTTACAGATAACTATGTAGAAGAAGTATGGGGTACCTGTATTTTATTAAAAAGAGAAATAAATACTACATTAAAATTCGGATTATGTGGAGCTATATTAGGTGCAATTATAGGACTATTTCAAGGAAACTCAGTAATCCCCATGCCAATTTTAAATCCTGTTTCTGCTGGAGGAACAGTGGTATCTACAATTTTGCTTTCAGCTATATTTTTTATAATTGTATCTATGAGTACAGCTATAATAATGTTATTTAAACCTATATATGAAGTCTCCAAGGGATACTATATGTTAACCATATACGCTGACAGAGAAGATAAGAAAACTATAGACTCAATTATAGGAAAATACATAACCTTTGAAATATAGAAAAATTGTGACGGAAGTGGCATAGGAAAAATCTGATTTTAATTCCGTGATAAATGTGAAATTTTGGACTTGAACAATACGCCAAGAACTTCTAATATTTGTCCATTTAAAGCCCCTAAAGTTTTCAAACTCACTCGTGCCTCGCTCAAGCAATGAAAACTTCTTAACGGTGCTTTAAATGGACAAATAAAGAAGTTCTAAGGCTAGTTCAATAGTCCTAAATTTCACATTTATCACTCCATTAAAATCAGATTTTTCAGGTCATGCGTATATGGTCACGGGGAGAGGACAGCCTACTAAAGGATGTTTCAGTGTGCTAGTTGGCTAGTGTGCTAGAGGGCCAAAATTAGTGGACTAGTTGGCTAGTGGGCTAGTAAAAGATAGCTAACATAATTTTACGTTTTGAAATTGTGTTAGCTATTTTTAGGACTTAACTTAAATCTTTTATTGGCGGTAGCCAGGCTAGATATATAAATAATAAATATCAAATAATAAATATCAAATAATAAATATCAAATAAGGGGCTCATAATATTTTTTAGGCGGAGCCTTTCGAAAAGTTATAGTATACTTGTTAAAATAAAGCAGTAACTACAATTCAATTTATTTTGCCGAAAGGCAATTGTTTGTATAAATCTTAGTTTTGTGTATAAGTAAGAGGTAAAAAAGTAAGAAGTAAAAAGTAAGAAGTAAGATTTAAGGATAAAACTCAAAGAGTTTTTTATAATTAATTTGTGAAAAGTAAATTCTAAAAGTATGATATAATTGAAAAATAAGTTAATTCATAATAGTAAGATATTGTGATGTAGAGAGTACACGCGATTCAATAAATAGTAATTTGAAAGAGGTGTGATATGAAAAAAGATGCAAACAAGTATTTAACAATAGGTATATCACTTGGATTATGTTTTGGTGCTGGTATAGGAATTATTATTAGTATTATCATAGATGGGGATAATTCTATATTTTCTATACCTTTAGGAGCAGGAGTAGGAATGCTTATTGGCATCGTCATTGGTTCTATTTTGGATAGTAATAACAAAATATAAAGTGGTTTACAAATTCCAATTTAGAGATGAAAAGGCAAATTGATTTTGAAATTTTCTCAATCACAAATTCCAATTTATATTATTGAGATTAAAATTTTTAAATAGAAAAAATTATATAGGTTTATTTTTTATAAAAATTTGATATAATATAAATAAGAAAAGCTTAGTGCGCTAACACTAAGCAATCCTTAGAACATTTATTTTGTTTTAGGGCTATTGGTTGAATTAAATAAAGATTTAATTGAGAGTGAAGCACTAATCTTCGTGGGATGGGTGCTTTTTCTCTTTGCCGTTAAGTTCTATGTGAATACCAAGAAATTTAATCTTGATAAGTAACCTAGATATAAAAAGACAATGTTTTAAAACTAATCTAATAATATAGATAGCAGTAAAACTTTTTATAATCAACTCTAGCATATCCAATACCACCCCCTAACTATAAGTGAAATAATTCACCAATAGCCTAGGAGGATAAAATGTTCAAAACCTCCGTAGCCATCCTACTACGGATTTTCTATACTGTACTTTAGAATTATACCATAATTATGTAGGATTTATACAGAAGAATAAAATGGAAAAACCTCACTTGAAGGTGATACGCAGAACCGCATCATAAATAAATGATGTTTATAGCCTTAGGCATTGATATAAACAGATCTCTAACCTTCAGATGGAGTTTTTATTCATCTGAAGGTTAGAGATCGTTCTCCAGGGACGTAGCTACCGTTATCTCCCACTTTAACTGATATTTGATATTTAATATTTCTATATTTTCGCTGGCTATCGCCAATAAAAGATTTTTTAAGCTCTCAAAAAGAAAAGATATAACCACTTCATTTAATGAATCAGTTATACCTTTTCCCACTATACCATTTATTTAATTAAAGATTTTCCGTAACGTAGTGGAGGAAAATCCTCCTTTCCTAGTACCTAGCACCCAGCACCTAGTACCTAATCTTTTCACTCTTACTTCTTACTCCTCAATTTATTCTATTGTTGTTGTTGTTGTTGAGATTGCATTTGTTGCTGCGCTTGTATTTGTTGTTCAATTTGTTTTTGTTGCTCTTGAGGTTGATATTGAGGTTCTTCACTCATGATATAGTTAACTCTACTTTGAAGCATACCTTCGCACATCTTTAAATTTTCAGCTACTTGATTAAATAACTTCTTTGCTTGAGGATCATCTGTATCCATAGAGAAAGTCTTACAACTAGATTCTGATGCTTTAATCATTTCCAATGTTTGACCTAATTTATTAACAACAGTCATTTTACAAACCACCTTTCAAATAAAATTAAAATTACCTTTCCATAGTATTATTTGAATCAGTAAAAGATAATATTCTTTAAGGTTAGTGAATTCCACTGGCTTATATTCAATTAAATAGAAATAATGAATTAAATAGAAATAATCTATAGATGAAATATTGTTTATAAATAATCCATATTGGAAATAAAGGTATTGGGATAATAGAATAGAGGTAAGAAGAGAAAATTGACAATTGACAATTGACAATTAAGTGAGAAGTAAAAAGTAATAAAGTAAAAAGTAATAAAGTAATAAAGTAAAAAGTAATAAAGTAAAAAGTAATAAAGTAATAGGTAATAAGTAATAAAGTATAAGTAAGAGGCAGTGAAATATAATTAGTAGAGGTTTTTACAAAAGAAAAGATATTTAAAAATGTAGAAGGAGTTGTAGTGTTATGGATAATGATACTTTAAAGGCCTTAAAAGCAGAAGAAAGGGAAAGAATAATGAGGGAAGAACTAGGCGATGAAAAGTGTAAAATACTTGATAAATACAACCTTCACCCAAATGAGAGACTTTACTGGGTAAGATTACAGGAAAAATATCCGGACCAAGAATATTTCAGTCACAAATTTGCAAAGAAAAGCTCCCCACTAGGGATGATTTTTCACATATATAGATTATGCTTTGCTAAAACAAAATACTTTGAAAACAACTGGCAGGACTTTGTGCCATGCGTATATAATTACAAAAGAGGTTTTGTGGAAACACCAATATATAATATGGAATTTATAAAACAAAAAAGCACAGGTATAGTTATTGATTTAAGAGAACTTGCCAAAATAAAATGGATTAAAGATTTTAAGGATATATGCGCTTATCTAGAGGAAAAGCAGAAGGAAGCTGAAGAACACTACGCTTCGCACAAAATAGTCTAGCAAGATAGTCCAAGAAAATAGTATAAGAAGATAGTCTAAGAAAATAAGAAAATGAGAAAATAAGAAAATGAGAAAATAAGAAAATGAGAAAATAAGAAAATAGTATAAGAAAATAGTAAAGTATGAATATGTAAAAAAAATTGCTTTTATAATTCAGCCCGTAAAACTTTGTACACTTGTGGTGGAGGTTTTACGGGCTTTACGTTATTTAATATTGAAAATAAATTTTAGTATATCTTAAATTACTATCATCTTTTTATCATTTCTTATTTACAAAAGCAATTATAATAACTATAATTAAATAATAATAACTATATATAAAATTTTATTTTTGCATGGAAGGAGGGGAGAGCCAACTTAATTAAAGTTGGCTAATAGTATGTTAAAAGAATTTAAAAAGTTTGCTTTAAAAGGCAATGTAGTAGATTTAGCAGTAGGTGTAATCATAGGTGGAGCATTTGGTAAAATAGTTTCATCCTTAGTGAATGACATAATAATGCCTATAATAGGTAATTTGGTGGGCAAAGTTGATTTTTCTAATTTATACATAAATTTAAGTGGTAAAGAATTTAATTCCTTAGCAGAAGCTAAAAAGGCAGGAGTTGCCACTATAAACTATGGACTATTCCTAAATAATGTAATAGATTTTCTAATAATAGCGTTTTCCATATTCATAGTTATTCGTCAATTTGATAGATTTAAGAAAAAGGAAACACCAGTAGTAACTACAAAAAAATGTCCATTCTGCTGTACTGAAATAGATATAGAAGCTACAAGGTGTCAAAATTGTACATCTGAACTATAAAATCTCTGCTGATTATTTCTGCGGCGGTTTACATTACTAAAAAAATTTGAAGATTGCTAGTGAAATTATTCATTGGCAATCTTTATTTTTTTATAGTAGATCTAAACAGTAAGTCTAAACATTATATCTAAACATTTTATTTAAAGTAAATTCAAACATTATATCTAAACATTTTATTTAAAGTAAATTCAAATATTATAGCTAAACATTTTTATTTAAAATAAGTCTAAACATAAATCTAAGCGGTAAAAATATATATGACTAAAAATTAAAAGTATTTCTGTAAAAATATCTTAAAGTGTGGCAAGTAAAGCTCCATTGCCTAAATGTGATGATTAGTTATGTGGTAATTAGTGATAGTGTTTGTAT
>NZ_CABDWS010000018.1 GCF_901447495.1 Haloimpatiens lingqiaonensis | reverse complement strand
AGATTAAATTTCATAATTATACAAACATACATTCTTATTGGACTGTATGCTTGTTAAGGTTACCCTTTTTTAAAGAAATCATTTCATTTTTCTTTTATTTTGTTCTTGACATATTACCAAATTGCTTATTTTTTTATATAAAATTTATATTATGATTATTTGATAAAGTATTTAATTTATCAAATAATCAAATTATTTTAATTAAAATCCATATGGTAAATATATTATCATTATAATTATGCCCTAGGATGAGTTTTATTATATACCTCTGCTATCCTACTTTTTTTAGAAATACTGCTATATATTTGTGTAGCTGCTATGCTTGTATGTCCTAATAATTCCTGCACTATTCTTATATCTGCTCCATTTTGAAGCAAATGCACAGCAAAAGAATGTCTTAAAGTATATAAATTTATATTTTTCTCTATTTTTGCATCCTTAGCATATTCCTTTATGATTTTCCAAAATCCCTGCCTTGTTAATTTAGTTCCTTGCGAATTAAAAAATAAATAATCTAAATTGTTTACATTAAAGCTAGACCTTATTTTCAAATACTCTTCAATACAATTTGATGCATAGGAACCTATGGGAATTATTCTTTCTTTTTCCTTAGTTCCTTTACACTTTATATATCCTAATTTTAAATTTATACTATAAATATTTAAATTTAACAGTTCTGTTACTTTTATACCTGTAGCATACATAACCTCAAGCATTGCCTTATCTCTTATACCTTTATGGCTACTTAAATCCGGCATATTTAAAAGTTTATCTACTTCTTCTACCGTCAATACCTTTGGTATATCTCTTTTAACTTTAGGCACTTCATATTTATACGTAGGATCTTCATCCACTATTCCCTTACTCATTAAAAATACATAAAATCCTCTTATAGAAATTATACTCCTCACTATAGAACTATTGGCCATTTTTCCCTTTTGAAGTTCCTGAACATAAGCCATTATAGTTATTGTATCTACTTCGCTTATTTTTTCATCTCTGGCACTTAAAAATTTTATATATCTTTTTATGTCTCTTTTATATGCCTCTATGGTATTTTCACTTAATTTCTTTTTTCTCAAATTTTCTACATATTCTATTAAATTTAACTCATTCATATGTAATCACCTAATCTCTCATAGAATATATTAAACTAATTTCATTATTTTTTCAATAGAATTTAAAATTTAAAAATTTAAAGTATCATTTTTATTATATGAGGTACTATATATCCCTCTATAAAAAAACCAATAAAGCATATTAATGTACAAATCATTACTATGACTGAATAAGAAGCTATTTTACTAATGACATTTGTGGTCCACTGCTTATTTAATCGGTTTTTAACCATAGATAATGAAAACTCCATAGCCAAAACAGATATAAATACTATACAGGGTATATATATTATATTTTGTGGGATAAGTCCAAATATGCTCATCCAAATACCTTTCATTCCTAAAGCATTTATTAAGGAGCTTATAGAAAATCCCAAGGTAAATCCCTTTACCATATCTATTATCAATATTATAGGTATTCCAATAACAGTTAACCCCAAAAACCATATACCTAAAATCATTGGAAGAATATTTTTTATGGCTTGAATAAAAATTTCTTTAGGTTCAGCACTAGTTAGGGATATATTTTCTACAAATTTATTTAAATACTCATACAAAGTGTTTTTTTCAGCTTGTCCCATATATTTAACGCAATACACCCCCAAAAACATTCCTATTAAAATGCATACTATACTTCCCACGTATAACCAAGTATTTTCTTTTATATGCCTATTCAAATTATTTTCAACATTACTTATCATATATAAAATCCTCCTCAGTTTATCGTCATATTATATTTATGATAAACCAAGGAGGAATATTACTTATCTTTAATCAAGTAAAGCTTTCCAAGTATTTATACCTACTATACCATCTGACACTAGATTTCTACGCTTTTGAAAAGCCTTCACTACATTTTCAGTAATTTGTCCAAATACACCATCTACACCTGCTGAACCTAAATTATATCCTTTTTTCTGCAATATTTCTTGAATTATTTTGGTTATTTCACCTTTAGCGCCTTTTTTAACATTAACCAAGGCAGCTAAAGTTTTAGGACCTAGTATGCCATCTTCTACAAGCTTAGCATTAAATTGAATATTTAATTGTTTTTGAAACCTTAAAACCATATTATTTTTCCTATACTCTGGAATAGGATCACTTTGTATAATATCCTTTTGGGAATTTAAATCCTCCAGTTCTAACCCTTTCACAATTGCTTCTGCAATTTTAGTTTTACCTAAACTTCTATACATGTCCATATCACTTTTATTATCTAAAAAACAAACTTCAATAAGCATAGCTGGGCATTTAGTCCTTCTCACAACATATATCCAACTTCCTTCTTTAATCCCTCTACTCCTAAATCCAAGTTTTTTTATTACTTCTCTTCCAACCTCTCTAGTCAAAAACTCTTCCTTAATCCCTAAACTTCGTGCACCTAAATCATATCCAGATACACAATGTCCCATGTCAATTGCTATTTTCATATATACCACCTCTCTATATATTATGTATATATACAAAACAGCGTCACCATTAACTTTATCTTCACTTATTCATGCTGAAGTATAAATTTATTCTCTTAATACAAATATATCATTTATTTTAATTATACTAAAAATACTTCTTCAATTTTAATAATTTTGCATAATAAAATAACACCTCCATTTTCAAATACATTTCTGCAGTTGATAATAGAAGTGTTTATAGGCTTATCTAATAACTAGTTTGTTATCCTAAAAAACAGTTAGTTGGTTTTTTAATATAAATTTGACAAAATACCAACCACCTGTTCCATAGGGATTTTTCTATAGTCTATCCATATAAAAAATTAACAAATCCATCAACCATGCGGCTTAAGAAACCTTATTTTTAAGTCTTAGCTTGTCTGCTACCATAGCAATGAATTCACTATTTGTTGGCTTGCCCTTATCATTGTGTATAGTATAGCCAAATAGCTTATTAATTGTATCAACTTGTCCTCTGCTCCAAGCTACTTCAATAGCATGTCTTATAGCCCTTTCAACTCTACTAGCGGTAGTATTATACTTTTTAGCAATGGATGGGTATAATTCCTTTGTAACCGCTGACAACAACTCTATATTGTTTACCACCATAGTTATAGCTTCTCTTAAATACATATAACCTTTAATATGTGCTGGAACTCCTATTTCATGAATTATATTTGTTATTTCTGTTTCTAAATCCACTGGTTTATTTTCATCACTCATATTAGATTCTACTTTTGGATAACGATTATTAGTTTTTACAATATCACAATTAGATATGGTATTATTAAACATTTGTCTTATTCTTTTTATAAATACATCCATATCAAAAGGTTTTACCACATAATAATCTGCTCCCAAATTTATTGCTCTCTGAGTTATTTTATCTTGACCCACAGCAGATAATACTATTATTCTAGGTATTTTTTTCATTTCCATGCTATTAATTCTTTCCAATACCCCCAATCCATCTAAATGAGGCATTATTATATCTAATATTACCAAGTCCGGTTCTCTTTCTTCAATTAATCTTAATGCTTCTAATCCATCTTTTGCTATTCCTGATACCATTATATCTCTTTGGCTCATTAAATAATCATTTAAGATATTACAGAATTCCTTATTATCATCTGCAATAACTACATTAATTCTTGAATCCTCCATTTCACACGCTCCCTTATAAATAATTACCATATCTTAACAATACTATTCGACAAATAAACTTCGATTCCTTCCTGTAAAAAAAAATTATATAAAATAAGAGCAAAAGAATCAATTTTAAACTTCTTTTACTCTTATTTTACTATTTTTAATATACTTTTTCCACCATTATTTCTCTAGAATACCTGAATCCTTAAGCATCCACTCAATATATACTCCATATCCTACATCAGGCTTGTTTACAAGTACGTGAGTTACTGCTCCAACTATTTTATTATTTTGGATAATTGGACTTCCACTCATTCCTTGAATTATTCCTCCAGTGGTATTTAATAGTCTTTTATCAATTATTCTTATAACCATGCTTTTTGGTCCTGGTTCTCTTTGATTTAACGTTTCTTCTATTTCTATATCATAAAGTTTAGGCTCTTCGCCTTCTATGGTAGTTAAAACTTGTGCTTTTCCTGTTTTAACCTCATTTTTATAAGCTATACTCATAGGTTTATTAAAGCTTTTATTTATTAATTGCTCTTGACATTTACCAAAAATACCGCAATTAGTATTGTACTGTATACTACCCAAATTATTATTTTCATCAGTAAATATTCCCCTTAATTCTCCTGGTTCACCTCGTACACCCTTTTTTACTGATACTATAGATGATGATATTATCTTTCCTTCTCTTACTTTTAATATATCACCTGTATCCATATCAGTTATAGCATGACCTAGGGCACCAAAACTTCCCGTTTCAGAATGATAAAATGTTAATGTTCCAATTCCTGCAGTAGAGTCTCTTATCCATAATCCTATTTTATATTTACCTTCTTCTAAAGTCTTTATAGGCACCAAGGTTTTATTTATTTTAGCTTCTTTTCTTTGTATAGTTAAATCCAAACCCTTACCTTCCGATTCTTTTATTTTTTTTGAAACTTCTTCACAGGTATTTACCTCCATTCCATTGATAGCAATTATTATATCTCCAGCTTTTACACCGTTATCATTGGCAGGGTTATGCATTTTTCCATCCGTTCCCTTTAAATTGGATAGCCCCACAACTAAAACACCTTTAGTATTTAATTTAACTCCTATTGGCTGGCCTCCGGGATAGACCTGAATATTAGGTTTGGCACTAACAGCAGATATGTTTAAGTACCCAGGATATATTTTATACTGGAAACTTAAAATAAAAAAGAAGAAAGGAGCTATTAAAATCATAATGGATTTATTTATTTTTTTGTCCATTCTATCTCCTCCTAACTCTTTATTTAATTTTAAGTTACCCTTTTAGTAATCTTCTTATGCTATAATTTTAATGCTTTAAAAGTCAATGATTTATTAATAAACTAATTTATTATACTTATTAAAATTTTATAATATTTCTGTGTTAATTTTCTTTAGAATATTATTGAAAAAAATTTAAAAAGTCAAATTTAAACAACTTATTTTTATATAAAATTTATTTTTATATAAAAAAATAAAACTACATTAAACTGTAGTCTTATTTTTTGCATAAACTATGTTTTTTATTATAGCCATTATTTATAAGTTCTTTAGAATTTTTTAAAGCTAAATCTGTTAAATTGCTACCGCTAATCATCTTTGCTATCTCTTTAACTTTGTCATCTTCAGATATTTTAATTATATTGGTATAAGTTTCATTTTCTTCCACATTTTTTTGAACTAAGTAATGATTATCAGACATAATTGCTATTTGAGGTAAATGAGTTATGCAAAATACTTGATGCTTTGTAGATACCATGTACATTTTTTCTCCAACTCTCTCGGCTATTCTTCCACTTATACCTGTATCAATTTCATCAAAAATTATAGATGGTATATCGTCCTTATCAATAAATACTGTTTTTAAAGACAACATTATTCTTGATAGTTCTCCACCAGACACTACCTTTGCTAACTCCTTAAGTGGCTGTCCTGGATTAGTGGATATTAAAAACTGTACAATATCTCTTCCTTTTTCATTAAATTCCCTAGAATACTGCACATTAATTTTAAAATCTGCTTTATCTAATCCCACGTAGCTTAATTCCTCTTTAACTTTTTCTTCCAAATCTTTTGCTAAATCACTTCTTATAATATGAATTTGTTCACTTTTTTCTTCCATATTACTTATTATTTTTTTCTTTTCTTTATTTAATCCTTCTACTATTTCCTTATAATTAATCATTTCTTCGTATTTAGAATTCATTTCTTCTCTATAATCTAATATTTCTTTTATAGAGTTGCCATATTTTCTTTTGTAGTTATCTATTTCGTACATTCTTTTATTAATTATTTCTAATTCTTCTTGATCATAATATAAATTATCAACTATATCTCTTAAGTCCTCTGCAGCCTCTTGAATATTATAATAAGTTTCTTCAAAAAAGCTATATATCTTCCCTAATCTTTCAGAAAAGTTTTCTACCTCTTTAATATTTTTTAAAACCAAATTTATTGCATCACAAATAGCTAAACTGTCTCCATCTCCACTATTTAACAAAGCATAGGAACTTCCTAAAGCTTTATTTAACTTCTCATAGTTTGATAGATTGGTGAATTTTTCCTCTAGTTCTTCCTCTTCACCTATTTTTAAGTTTCCTTTATTAATTTCATCTATTTGATACTTTAAAAAATCTACTAATTTCTCTTTTTCTCCTGTTTCACCTATTAATTCATCTATCTTAGAATCTATTTCTTTTAATCGGTTATAATAAATTGTATACTGACTTAATAACTTCTCTATTTTCTCTCTACCATAGGAGTCTAAATAGTCTATGTAATTGCTACTATCTAATAGACTTTGATTTTTATGTTGGCCATGTATATCTAGAAGGCAGGTGGTAATTTCCTTTAAATCAGATAAAATCATACTTTTGCCATTGACCTTAGCCACATTTTTACCAGATTGAAAAGTTTCTCTGCTTATTATAAGAATATCCTCTTCATACTCTATACCTTTTTTATCTAATATTTCTCTGGTATTTTCATTTTCTATAGAAAAAATAGCTTCTACATAAGTTTTATTTTCTCCTATTCTTATTAAGCTTTTTTCAAACTTTCCACCTAATACATAATCTATAGCATCAATTAATATAGATTTACCCGCACCAGTTTCACCAAGTAGTACATTAAATCCCTTTTCAAAGGATACACTTATGTCTCTTATTAATGCAAAATTCCTTATATTTAACTGTAGGAGCATTTATTATACCTCCTATTCATTTATCATTTTTTTAAGTTTTTGAACTATTTCCTTAGCTTTTTCTTCACTTCTTATTAATAAAAATATAGTATTATCTCCTGCTATCGTTCCTGCTATACCTTCAAAATTCATTGAATCTATTGCTTCTGCAGCACCTGGAGCAGAACCAGAAATGGTTTTCACCACTACGAAATTAGAAATATTTTCTACATAAAGTACAGTTTGAGAAAATATGGATATCAATTTGTCAGATAAAAAACTTTCTGTAGGAGATATGGTGGCATATTTATATCTTCCTGTAGTTCCTAAAACTTTTATTAACTTAAGTTCCTTTATATCTCTAGAAACTGTAGCTTGTGTAACTTCAATACCGCTTTTTCTTAATTCATCAGCTAACTCCTCTTGAGTTTCGATTTCCTTTGAGTTTATTATTTCTATTATCTTAGCATGACGGGCTATCTTCATAAATAATCACCTTCTCATTCTTTAATTCTTGATATTATTTTTTTTCTTAATACATTGAAATAATCATAGTTATGAGTCTTTATTAACTTAGTTTTATTTTTAGATTTCTTTATAGAAATTTCACTACTATTATTAAGTTCAAAGGCCTCCTGTCCATCTACAGTCAAAAAGGCATTTTCTTTATTTTGGTCAAAATTTATATTTATCTCGCTGCCACCATCTAATACAAAATTTCTTGCACTTAAGGATATTGGACATATAGGAGTTATAGTAACAAGCTCTAAAGTAGGATATATTATTGGTCCACCAGCTGATAAAGAATAGGCTGTAGAACCAGTAGGTGTTGATATAATAATACCATCTGCCAATATACTATTGTAATGTGTACCATCTATATTAATATTGTAATTAATTACTCTAGATAAAGTGCCCTTACAAACCACCACATCATTTAAAGCTAACAATTTTTGCTCTATTCCACAATGCTTTATGGTACATTCCAACATCATTCTTTCTTCTATAGAATATTCATCATTACAGGCTTTTTCCAAAGCATCTTCCAATTCTCTTCCTTCTGCAGTAGTTAAAAATCCTAAATTTCCAAAATTTATCCCTAGTATAGGTATTTCTCTATTACCTATAGCTCTAGCAGTTCTCAATATAGTTCCATCTCCACCAACGGAAATTACAAAGTCAAATTCGCTGCGGCTTTCCTTTAACTCTTCAGCGTCACTAAATACCACTACATTGCATTTTTTTTGCAACTTTCTTAATATTCTATTTAAAATTTGATTTTCTGGATCCTTTTGACTATTAATATTAATTCCTACATTTTTCATTTTCAACCCTACCTTAAACAACCGTGTGCTGATTTTACTGTCATTTCTATATTTTCATCTGTTATAATGTCCACATGGGAAATATCTTTAGTAAAATAAATTAAATATTCTATGTTACCTTCTGGTCCTTTAATAGGCGAATAGTTTAAACCTTTGATTTTTAAATTTTCTGCCCTCAAAAAATTTACCATTCTTTTTATAACCTCTAAATGTACTGAAGGTTTTTTTATAACACCATGTTTTCCTACTTTGCCTTTTCCAGCCTCAAATTGAGGTTTTATAAGTGCCACCACTTCTCCAACCTCACACAAAAGATCAATAACTGTTGGTACCACCTTCTCCAAAGATATAAAAGAAACATCTATGCTAGCAAAATTAACCTCTTGGTTTATTTTTTCTTTAGTTAAGTATCTAATATTAGTTTTTTCAAGATTAACAACTCTTTCATCTTCTATTAGCCTTTTGTCCAATTGACCTGTTCCCACATCTATTGCCCAGACTTTAACTGCTCCATTTTGAAGCATACAATCAGTAAATCCACCTGTAGATGCACCTATGTCAAAACATACCTTACCTTTTAAATCTATTTCAAAACTCTCTAAAGCCTTTTTTAACTTTAATCCCCCTCTACTTACAAAGGGCAATTTTTCTCCCATAAATTCTATTTTGTCTTCTGAAGAAACCTTTTGGGATGCCTTATTGACTTTAATTCCATTTACATATATCTCACCTTTTATTATACTCTCCCTTCCTTTTTCTCTGGAAGGGAATAGGCCTCTTCTTACTAATTCTATATCTAATCTTTCTTTTTCTGCACACATAATAATCTCACCTTTAATTAACAGTTCTCAAAATTGTCTGGACCATTCCCTCTATGTCCATATCATTTACTTTGTAAAGAGTTTTGGTATCACCGTGAGGAATAAATTCATCTTTATATCCAATATTAACAATATCAACTTTTTTATTTATTTTATTCAAGTAATTCAATATATTACTTCCGAATCCACCACTTACTACATTATCTTCTATAGTAAATATGTACTTCTTTCTTTGGGCTAAATCTTCTAAAAGCATCTCATCCATAGGTTTTATAAAATACCCATTTACAACAGATACTTTTATTCCAAAATCATATAATTTTTCTCTAACTTTTAAAGCCTTTTCTACCATATTACCTGTAGCTATTATGGCTATATCACCTTCATCCTTTAAAACTTCCCACTTACCAAGCTTTATATTCTCCACTGGTTTTAATGGTTCCCCATCATCCCCGCCTCTTGGGTATCTTATGGCTATAGGGAAATTTTGCTTTATGGACCAATTTAATATAGCCCTTAATTCTTCCGTGCTTTTAGGGCTCATGATTGTTAAATTAGGAATATGAGATAAAAAAGATATATCAAATACCCCTTGATGTGTTTCTCCATCATTTCCTACAATTCCTGCTCTATCAATAGCAAAAACTACCGGAAGATTTTGCATGCACACATCATGCAATACTTGGTCATAAGCTCTTTGTAAAAAAGTAGAATATACCGCAAACACAGGCTTAAATCCCCCAGAAGCAATGCCTGCAGCCATAGTAACCGCGTGCTGTTCTGCTATTCCCACATCAAAAAACCTTTTAGGATATTTTTGAGAAAATTCCTTAAGTCCTGTTCCATCGGGCATAGCTGCAGTTATAGCCACTACTTTTTTATTTTTCTCTGCAATTTTAACCATTTCATCTCCAAACACTTTTGAATATGTAATCTTTCCAGAAGAAAGTGATTTACCAGTTTTCCAATCAAAAGGCCCAATTCCATGAAATTTATTTGGGTAACTTTCTGCATAAGTATATCCTTTACCTTTTTTAGTTATAACATGTATAAGTACTGGACCATTTATATTCTTGCACATGGATAAAATTTTAACCATTTGCTTTATATTATGACCATCTACTGGTCCTAAATATTTAATGCCCATATCTTCAAATAACATTCCTGGCACTACTAATTGCTTTATGCCATCCTTTAATTTTTGAATTGAGTTTGCTACTCCCTCTCCTAAAGGCATTTTTCTAATAGTACTATTAAAATCACTTTTAAATTTATTGTATTTTGGATCTGTTCTTATGGTGCTTAAGTATGTAGATAATCCACCTACATTCTTATCTATAGACATTTGATTATCATTCAATATTATTATAACCTTGTTTTTTGAATATCCTAAATCATTTAGAGCTTCTAGAGCCATTCCCCCGGTTAAAGCTCCATCGCCTATTACAGGTATAACCTCGTAATTCTCACTATTTAAGTCTCTAACCCTAGCCATTCCAATAGCTGCAGAAATAGATGTACTACTGTGCCCTACTTCAAATACATCGTAAGGACTTTCTTTTCTTTTTGGGAATCCACTCATACCATCATATTGTCTTAGGGATTTAAAGTCATCTTTTCTTCCCGTAAGTATTTTATGTACATATGCTTGATGTCCCACATCCCAAATAAGTTTATCCTTTTGAAAATTAAAGACTTTATATAAACTTAAAGTAAGTTCAACTACACCTAGATTTGATGCCAGATGTCCTCCTGTTTTTGATACTTCCTCTATTAAAAATTCTCTTATTTCCTTTGCAAATATATCTAAATCCTCAAAGGACATTTTTTTAATTTGTTGCATGTCCTTATAATTTTTTAATAAATTTCCCATTATCATCTTTCCTTTTTAAACTTAATTTTTTGAACCCTTTAATGACTTTTGCTACATTATGAATTATATTATTACTTTTATTTATAGCTATTCCCTTTCCCAAGGCTTTTCCTCCTATAGTTACAGAAGCTATAATAGCTCCCACAAAAGCACTAGCTATGGGCATGTTTAATTTCGGAAAAACTTCAACAATCTTTTGCAATATTAAAATACCAACAGAACCACTGACTATACCGCAAATATCTCCTACTACATCATTGCAGACGTTTGATACCTTATCAGCATTTCTTATTAGATTTACTGCAATCTTCCCTTCTGGAATTTTTTTAGACGCCATAGAATGAAAGGGAGCCTCATCAGCTGCAGTTACCGCCACCCCTATAGCATCAAATGCAATTCCAATAGAAACTATAAAAACTAATATAATAAAAGCTACTAAAGTGTCCACTTCTCTTAGTAGCGTATCTGACAAAAGGGTAACACTTCCTCCAATTAATATACTCCAAATAACAATAGTAATTACCCATTTTCTATTACTTTTTTTACCATCATTCTTACTCCGACTTCCCAACCAATCATTCCCCCATTTTATACATTAAAACTAGATTTCTAAAAATTTTAAAATCTATATGAATTCTTTTTAACTTATAAAAATAAAAAATTTATTTTTGGTAATTATAAGATTAAGAGGTGGTGATATATTAAGTAAATCTTACGGCTTAGGTCCAGTAGGATTTCCCATAGTCTAATCTAAGTGTCGCCACTTTGACGGTTTCCCTTTAATAGACTATCTATTTTGTTACCAGAAATAGGACTGGATTACCACTTAGTCCGTACTTTAATCCCTAATATATCTCTTATGGAACAGTCTAGGAGTTTTCCTCGACAGTTAGGTGTTTCTCTAGCCTCTTTTGCAGCATAGGTTTCAGCATGCAATGGTTAAATGCCTTCGGCCAAAGTCATTTAACTTGTTCACACCTCTCCCTACACCACTTCAAGGCAGGCTACGCTGCACATAGCTTTTTTACCACAATGCAGGTTTAATCCACTGTCGTAGATTAGGCGACTAGCTTAACCCACAAGCAGTGGTCTCCACGAAGGTAGGGTCAGTGTCGCATGCCATTGCGATTGCCCCATCCCCCTTACTCCCAGCACCAACCCATAACTGGGCGTCATAAGCCAGCACCAGGAACTTCATCGATGTGCCCTTTAACGGATTTTTAGCCCCGTCTTCAAAAAACACTTACCCGACTAGAATACTGCACCACCTCGCAGAATAATTATATCATATGGATATTAATTATTCAAAATGTTTAAATTAAATTTAAAATAAATTTACTAATTATTTCTTTCTAAAAGAAACCTGGTTAATGCCACCAACGGCTCTGAATGTAAGTTTAATTCTCTTAATATTTTAATACATTCTCTAGTTAATTGTTCACATTTTATCTTACATTCCTCTAATCCATAGGTGGTTATAAAAGTAGTCTTGTGCATTTTATCATCACTATGGACATTTTTTCCAAGGACATTTGCATCTCCAGTTACATCTAAAATATCATCTTTAATTTGAAAGGCAACCCCTAATTTCTCACCATATAATTTAAGCTTTTCCACATGTTCATTAGGTGCTTTTGCCAATAATGCTCCTGCTACTATAGGTGCTGTAATAAGCTCCCCTGTCTTTTTTTTATGCATATATGTAAGTTCATCCTCTGTAACTTTTTTGCCTTCTCCTAAAATGTCAACTACTTGCCCTCCTATCATACCCTCTACTCCTGCAGATTTTGAAATAGTATAGCAAGCTTCTAAACCTTCCTTATTATCCAATATATATTTAAACATTATATTCATAGCTTCATTTAGCAATCCATCTCCTGCTAAAACTGCCATAGCATATCCAAAAACCTTATGATTAGTAGGTTTTCCTCTTCTTAAGTCATCATTGTCCATACAAGGTAAATCATCATGAATAAGAGAATACGTATGTATCATTTCCACTGCACAAGCCAAAGGAATAATTTTTTTATAATCCTCCCTATACATTTTATAGGTAAGAAGCATTAATATAGGTCTTATTCTCTTGCCTCCCACAGTTAAACTATATTTCATTGCATCGTATATTATTTTATTATAATTTCCCTTATCCTTAAAATAATCTTCAATCCAAAGCTCTATTTCCTCTTTTATTTGTCTCTCTATCATAACTATTCCCTTTCATCTAAGAAATCTTTCTCTTCTTCATCCTTGATTATCTTTATTTTACCCTCTGCTGTACTAAGTGTAGAATTTAACTTATTATATAATTTTATGCCTTTTTCATAATTTTTAATGGCATCATCTAAAGATAATTCTTCACTGTCCATAAGTTTAACAATGCCTTCTAATTCTTTTAACATCTCTTCATAGGATATTTTTTTAGCCATTGCTCTCCTCCAGAACTTGTATTTTTAATCTTACTTCTCCATTTCGTAACCTTATGTTTATTATATCATTTTTTATTATATCTTCTTTAGTTTTTATTATATTATATTTATCATCATATATAATTGAAAACCCTTTACTTAAGGAATTTAAAGGATTGTTTGATTCCAATATTATTTTATATTCATTTAATTTGCTTTTTTCTTCATATAATCTATTTTTAATAATACTTTCCATAGTATTTTTATAATTGTCCAGTATTCTATATTCATTTACAATACGATTTAAAGGACTGTTTACCTCTAGTACACTTCTTAAAGAATTAATTTTATTATATGATATATCTATAAACTTTTCCATATATGAGAATAAATATTCACCATAGTAAGATATTTCCTTGACCATATCCTCTAATTTGGGAACTAATATTTCTGCAGCTGCTGAAGGAGTGGGAGCTCTCCTATCTGACACAAAATCTATTATAGTAAAATCCGTTTCATGACCTACCCCTGACACCACTGGAGTTTTACATTTATATACTGCTTCTGCTAACTTTTCATCATTAAAAGCCCAAAGTTCCTCTAATGATCCTCCACCTCTAGCTATTATTATTGCTTCTATGTCTTCTCTTTCATCTAAATATTTCAAAGCATTTATAATTCCCAGGCTGGCAGCATCTCCCTGTACCAATGTGGGATAAATTAATATATCCATTTTAGTATTTCGTCTTTTACATACATTTATTATATCTCTTACAGCCGCACCAGTAGGTGAAGTTATTACTCCTATTTTTTTAGGATACTTAGGAAGAGGCTTTTTATTGTCCTCTTCAAACATTCCTTTTTCATATAATTTTTTCTTTAAATTTTCAAAGGCAATATGTAATTCTCCCAATCCTTCTATTTGCATCTCACTACAATATAATTGATAGTTTCCATCTTTTATGTATACAGATACCCTTCCTGTAGCTAAAACCTTCATTCCATTCTCAGGTTGGAAAGTGAGACCTTCAGCGGAATCCTTAAACATAACACAACTAATTTTACCTTCTGAGTCCTTTAAAGAAAAATATATGTGTCCACTACTATGTATCTTTAAATTTGATATTTCCCCTTTTACATATATATTTTTAAGTATAAAATCGCTGTCCATTATCTTCTTTATGTAACTATTTAGTTTACCCACAGTTAAAGTTTTAATAAACATATCTTGGCAGCTAACCTCCCATATTTTATTATTACTTTGCCATATTACCTAATATACCATTTATGAATGCTGGTGACTTATCATCTGAATATTTTTTTGCAAGTTCAATAGCTTCATTTACAGCTACTCTATATGGTATCTCTTCTATAAATTTTATCTCATAAATTGCTAATCTTAAAATTGAAAGATTCACCTTAGAAACTCTGCTAATTTTCCAACCACTTAAATATTTTTCTATCTCACTATCTATTTCTACTATGTTATCTTCAATTCCTTTTAAAGTTTTTATTACATATGAAAAATCTATATCTTCTATATTTTCTTCTGCATTTTCTTTAAAGTCCTCTATTAAATCCTCATACTCACCTTTGTTTATAATTCTTCCATATAATAATTTCATTGTAGCTTCTCTTGATTTTCTTCTGTTCATAAAAATTCTCCCTTCAATATTTGTTTTTACCTCTATTATTTAATTATTATCAAAAAAATTGTAAATATACTAAAATTATTCACAATGTTGAACATGGAAAAACCCTCTGAAATCAGAGGGTATATTTTAATCTTCTTTCTCTTCTTTACTATTTTGATCTTCAAGTTTAGGAATTGCTACGTTCTGAACATACACATTCACTGCTGAAACTTTTAATCCTGTTATGGTTTCTACTGTTTTCATAACATTCTTCTGCACTTTCTCACAAATTTCAGGAATTCTAACGCCGTATCTCACAACTACGTATAAATCTATGGTTGCACTTCCTTCATTCACAGATACCTTAACACCTTTAGATATATTTTTTTTGCCTCCAAGTATTTGTGATATGCCTCCAGCTAAGCCAGCATTTATTTCCTCTATTCCTTCTATTTCATCAGCAGCTAATGCAGCAATGACACTAACAACTTCATCAGAAATCTTTACAACTCCTACAGACTCTGTGTTTTTTAAACTTTCATCCATCTCTTTACCTCCTTAAGTCTCTTAAATAAACAGAGCTCTTAGCTTCAGATAGAGTTTTTACTCCATCTGAAGGTTAGAGATCGTTATCCAGGGACGTAGCTGCCGTTATCTCCCACTTTGTTAGAAGTGGGAGTGTTACGGCAGGTAGTCATCGAATAAATCTCTTTACCCTTAGATACATTATATCAAATACATTTTGCATTTACAATTATTATTCCTTATTTTCAATTTCCACATTATTTGATCCAGTAACACTCATAACCACATCTTGAATTTCTTTTGCTTGTTTATCTGATAATTTTTTACTAGACTTAACTATTACTCTGACCTTATTGTTCTTCTCTATCATGCATACAACATCTTCAAAGCCTTTTCCTTTAAGTGCTATTTCAATTTTATTTTCCTTATCTGCATTAGTTGATATGTTTTTGAATTCTTCTATAACCTTGGATTTTTGTTCTTTATCGATCTTTTCATCATCGATTATAGATTTTAATTCTTCAAGAGTTTGAATAGTACGCTCTTCTTTTAACATTTTTGATTCTGTAAAATAGTTGCTTTTACTTTCTTCCTTTTGGTTATTATTAAAAGATATAGCACTTTTCTCTCCAGTCTTTCCACCACTTTTAGATATTACTGAAGTATTTACCTTAGTTGCCACCATACCTAAGCAAACAATTAACACTAATAATGTTGCAATAATAATAGCTTGTTTCTTATTCATTACAAAACCCCCCATTTCTTCTTACATAGAATTATATGCTACTTTTTCATAGGATATACATTGACTTTAATATTTGGTATGTCAAATAATGCACATACCGCCTTACTTATCCTTAGTTCCGTTACCTTACTTTCAGCCCCCTGTGCCACTACTAATACTCCTGTAATCCTAGGCTTATTTTTTTTCACTATAAGTGGTTTATTACTTCCATCTTCATTAGTAATCACTACGTTTTTATCGTTATTGTTTTGAGAAATTTTTCTCTTTCCACCTGCTGTATCTTCTTCATTAGTCACATTATCAGAATTGCTGATATTCACTGCAGGTACTTTTTCTTCACCACTTTCAAAATAAATCATCACCTCTACCCTTCCAACTCCCTGAATTTTTTCTAGTTTATCCTTTAGTTGATTTTGAAGGAATATTTCATACTCCTTATCATTATTTCCTGTGTACTCTATATTTTCTTTAGTATTTTGATTATTGGCTGCAACTGTGTTTATGCTCTTTTTCCCCTTGAAACTACTGCCAGCTATCATCAATATGCATCCAATTAATATTATTACTATTAAATTAAAAATTTTTTTATTACCATCCTTGTCCTTATTTAATTCATTTTTAAACTTTAATAATTTATCCTTAAAGTTCATTTTATCCCTCCCTAGATTTTATATATATTTATAACATTAATTGGAATTTCAAATTCCTTATTAATATAATTTTTTATCTCTTTATCTAATTTATCCTCAACTTTTTCCTTACTTTTAGGCTCCCTTTTGGTATTTATCACAACTTTTTCTACCACCTTGTGTTTTTTTACTCCCACATTCATGCTCATTATTTTAAAGCTATTAGTGTCCTCTTGATATTTTACTTTTACAGCTATCTTAAAATTATTATCACTATATTTTTCCTTAAGTTTATTCATGCACTGCTTTTCTAAATTATATTCAAAATTTTTACAAGTACTTTCAATATTCTTATTTTTATATTCTTCATAAGTATTTTTATATAACTTATCTTCAGTATATTTATCCATGTTTATAGCACTTGTAATATTTAAATTTCCATTAATGATCTTTATAATAGGATTTATTATTGTGATTATTAATATTAATCCTAATACAAATTTTGCGTATTTTTTCAAATCATTAGAGGGCAATATGGATTCTACTGCTATTATAAAAAATACACAAACACTTATAGTTATTACCCAATTTTTCATAAATTCTATCATTTTTATCCTCCTAAAACCCCACTTCCAGCTGCTGCTATAATGCTTATCATTATAAAAAACATAAATGAAACACTAATTAAAGTGGACATTAGCATGATCAAAGAATCTCCAGAGTCACTTATACATTTCACTATACCCTTGTCACATATAGGCTCTATCAGTGCTGCACTTATTTTATACATAGAAGCTATAATAAATATTTTCATTATAGGGAAAATTATAATAGCTAAAAGTATCACAAGCCCTAAGCTACTTAAAGCATTTTTAGCTAAAAGTGAATATCCCGCTACTGTGGATACTGCATCTGAAAGACATTTACCTACCACTGGAACAAAATTATCTACTGCATATTTTGCTGTCTTAGACGTAACTGCATCTAAAGTTTTAGAAGTAATACCTCTTATACTTACCATGCCTACAAAAACTGTCATAATTATTCCTTGCGTCCATAAAGCTACCTTACTGAATATTTTTGTTAAATTACTTATTTTATAATCATTAGATATGTTATTTACAAAATTTAATACAAAGCTCATAAGTATCATAGGTATAATAAAGCTTACATAAATTCTAGAACATACATTTATAGCCACAATTATTATTGGATTCATAACTGCTGCTTCTGCAATGCCACCTATACTAGCCAGCATTACCAAAAGTACTGGTATAAGTGCAGTCATGAAGTCTACCATGGAATTTATAGTACCTATAACCAGCGATACTCCTATTTTAAAACTCTTAGCTACAATTATTATCACAATAGAATAGCAAGCAAAATATGCTACCTTTGTCATCTTTTCATTACTGAAGGCATTTTCTAAATTTTTTAGTAGTGCACTTATAATTCCTATTACAAGAATATTTATCATTATTTTTAAAGATGCCGATATTTCTCTAAAAGCATAGGACCATAAAGCTTTACCTAGCTTTTTAATTGAAAATTTACCATCACCAGTTTTCATAAAATCCATAACATATTCTTTAGGATTTAATTCTTGTATTATTTCATATTTATTTTTCATATTAGAAATATACTTATACAAACTTTCTATTTGCTCTTCATTAGCAATTTCATTTGTTTCACTGTAGTTCTTTGAAGATGCTTGTACATTATAATTTGTAAAAAACAGGGTAAATATTATTACTAAGCTTATTATTTTCTTCATATCTACCTCACTTTTTTATCTATAAAATTTTTGTAATAGTATCTAAAACCGCCATTAATATTGGTATTGACAATGCTAAAATAAGTATTTTTCCACCAAACTCCACTTTCGATGCTATAGTGCCCTCTCCTGCATCCTTGCATATTTCACTGCAAAAGGTGGCTAAAAAAGCAATAGCCAATACTTTAAAAACTATGTTCAGATAAACAAAATCAATATTAGCCTTTGTAGCTAAATTTTGTAGAAATTTAATTATTACCGATAGTTTATCTATCATAAATACAAATATAGAACACCCGCAAAATATACTAATAAGCAGGGCTATATCATCTCTTCTTTTTTTGAATATGGATAGTATAAACAAAGCTATAAAAGCAAAAGTGGCTATCTTAACAATTTCCATACCTTCCTCCTATTGTTTAATATGTTTATTTAGAAACCTAAAATTAAATTCTTTACATATTGCTATACTATAGCTGAAATAATGTTTTAACTGTAGAAAACAATTTACTTATTAAATTAATAACCATCATAAGTATAATAACCACTCCTGCCAAATTAGTTATTACTGCATATTCATCCTTTCCTCCACTTTTAAGAACCTTGTCTAGGATTATTATAAGTATACCAACAGCTCCAATTTTAAATATTAAACCTACGTCTAACATGCCTACCTCCTATAACAACATGATTACTAACATAGCTCCTATAGAAAAACCTAAATATCTATACATCTTGATGTTTTTTTCCATAGCTTTTTCTGCAGCATCAATTTGCTTTTTTAATCTTTCCATAGTAAATAGTATTATTGCCCTTTGTCCTTCTAAATCAGATTTTCCTAAGCTCTTACTTAAATTTAAAAGTATATCTATATCCTCCTCCTTTAATTTTAAATCCTTCTGCTCATCAATACTTATTTTAAATCCTTCGTATACATCTTCTACTTTATTATTATTTAAAAGCTCCCACATACGATTAAAAATCTTTTTAACTTCCCCCTTTGCTTTAAAACTTATAGACTTAAAAGCATCTGGCAGTGATGTATATGTGTAAAACATTTCGTTTTTCAATAGATATACAGCTTTTTCAAACTCTCTTAATTGTTCTACCCTTTTTTTAAATTCCCCACCATAGTAAAACCCGGTATAAGTAGAAGATATAATTATAATTAAACTTCCAATTATTTTAATCATAATAACCTCTTTCTAAACTTTACTTCCTTTATTAAAATCATATACATATTCAACAGTGCCAACTCCTTTAGTGTTACTGAGTATAATGGCTCTAGAGAATACCTTATTATCTATTATTTCCTTAAACACAGCTCTTCTATAAAGATCGTTTTCATCGTATCCATGTATAGTTGTGATAACCTTTACTCCAGAATTTAGTGCAAGTATTATATTTTCCATGTCCCTATAAGTTCCTATTTCATCACAAACTATAACTTCAGGCCCCATACTTCTTATGGCCATGGATATACCGTAGCTTTTAGGACAACTATCCAAAACATCGGTTCTTATTCCTACATCCATTTGCGGCACCCCTAGATAGCATCCGGCTATTTCACTTCTCTCATCTATTACAGAAACTTTTTTGCCATTTATACGCCCATCCATTCCATTAGATATATTTCTTGTTATATCTCTTATCAAAGTGGTTTTGCCACATTTAGGCGGTGAAATTATTATAGTATTCATAGGCTCTCCATTTTCAATTAAAAAAGGCATTACCTTGTTTGCACAACCTATTATTTGCCTACAAATTCTAATATTTATGGAGCTTATATTTTTTATGGTTTTTATTTTGTCCTTTTCCACCACACAGCTGCCACATATGCCAATTCTATGTCCGCCCCTTATGGTAATATATCCTTGTCTTATTTCTTCATCAAAGGCATATAATGAATAACTACTAAATCTTTGAATAATACTTTTAAGTTCCTCTTCCTTAGGAATATAATTCTTTAAAATTTCTTTGTTATTTATCCCCAAAATTATAGGTTTTCCAAGTCTTATTCGTATTTCCTGAAGTTTGTCCAATTCTTCTGTGTTTTGTATTAGTTTAATTAAAGCTTCATTTAAGAATTTTTCTAAACCATATAAGTACATCAACATTTCCTCCTCTCTTAATTAATTTCTATTTATTATCTATCTAATTTATTACTTAATTTTTGAAATATTTACAAATAAGAAAATACAAAAGATCCTATTAAAAATTAATTATTTTGAGATATTACTTTTACAATTTAAAATATTATATTTTAAGGCATAAAAAAAGAGCATACCACTAGTGTATACTCTCATTTTATCAATGCTTTGGTTACATTTTATTCAGTTTTTTCTTTTTCCTTGCAACATAAAACCATATTATATCTGCAATTAGGACATTCTAAATGTTCGTTACTTTGGAATAGTGTTTTGTCAATGAATATGGACTCACTACAACTAGGACATTTTATTTCTTCAAAGTCTTCATCATTGTATTCACAGCCTTCATCAATAATCTCTTCACTTAACCCATATATTTCATCTTCAACATTTATTAAGTCATTATCAATCTGCTCTATGTATTCTTTTATTTCACCATTAGAATTCTTAAGAGAACAAATTTCATCTGCCATGCATTCTAATATATCTACCATTTCTTTAATTACTTTTCCTTCTTTTGTTTCCGAATCTATGTGCAATCCATCTATATATCCCTTAAGATAGGATACTTTTTGCTTAACCGAATTCATATAACCACATCCTTATAAACAATTTAAGTTATAATTAGTATAACCTAAACTCTTTCCATATATTCTCCAGTTCTTGTATCTATTCTTACCATTTGTCCTTCTTCTACAAATAAAGGAACTTGAATCATTGCTCCTGTTTCCATTTTAGCTGCTTTTGTAACGTTAGTAGCTGTATTACCTTTAACACTTGGTTCTGTTTCAACTACTTGAAGTTCTACAAAGTTTGGAGCTTCTACTGAGAAAGCTTCTCCTTTAAAGAATTTTATAACTGCAAACATATTTTCCTTTAAGAATTTTATTGCATCTTCTACTTTTTCATAGTTTAAAGGAATTTGCTCATAAGTTTCTTGATCCATGAAGTAATATAATTCTCCATCAGAGTATAAGTATTGCATTTCTTTTCTTTCTATAACAGCTTCTTGTAATTTTTCAGTTGGGTTAAATGTTCTTTCTACTACTCCGCCAGATATAACATTTTTTATTTTAGTTCTAACGAAAGCAGCTCCTTTACCTGGTTTTACATGTAAGAAATCTACTACTGTAAAAACTTGTCCATCAAATTCAAAAGTTGTTCCTTTTCTTAAATCTCCTGCTGAAATCATTCGGTATCCCTCCAAAAAAAAATAAATTTCATTTATTATTATAACCTTTAATAGGCAATCAATACAATTATATTGTATCTATATCCATCATATGCATACTCAATGCAACTTCATATGTTGAACAATGATATTTTATCAAAACTAATCAATATTTGCAAATATTTCTTTATAATGCAGTTGTGAACTACCTTCACATACTTCATTGAAGTGAAAGTTTCTTGTTAAATATACCCAACGTTAAATATTCATAGTACTTTTTAAAGCACAATACATTCCATATTTATTATTACCTTATTTTCTTTAAAAATAACACTTTTAATTTTAAAATTTTTATTTTTTAAAAAGAATTTTTTAATATTAATATCATTAGCAAACTCCTCTAAAGTTTTGGTATAACATAGCTGTAACTTTGCACATTTACTGCCATTAACTTCTTCTAATGACATTTCATTTATCTCCAATAATTTTAAACTATGTATTTCTTTTAGTACATGGCTATACTTATTTTTATTTTGTTCTTTATTTTCCTTTATATTTACTTTATTTTTGTACTGCCACAATTGTGTGCGCTGTTTAACTCCTTTCAAATCCTTGCCTTTTATACTCAACTCCCTATGTAAAAAATAATTATACAATACTAATACTGTAGACATAGTAATAACAATTATTATAGTTAAAAATTTTTTTCTATTCATTACTTCACTTCCATTTTTACACTAAAACCTATATTTTCTTCTTTCTTTGAATTGCTAAAATCTTTAATCTGGTATTTATTTTCCTTTTCCATTTTTTCTAAGTAATTTATATAACTACTTATACCACTAGCGTTTGCATTAAACTGGATTTCTTTTTCATTTACATTTATACTATTAAAACTAATACTACTTTTAGAAAAATTATATAAATCTATAAAATTATTTATAGATTCTATACTTGCTTTATCATTGCTATTATATTTAATACTATCCTTGCTATTATTTTTGCTATCATCTTCATTACTATATTTACTGATGTTTTTACTACTGTAATTATATTTATCCATATTTTCCTCACATATTTTAATTTCCTTAGAGATCTTTTGAACTTTCTCTTTATAGAAAAGAGCATTTATTATCATCATTATATTAATTATGGTAAATATAATTATAATTTTATTAAAAATTTCATTTCTATTTTTTTCTTTATATTCCCTAGGTAAAAAATTTACTTTATACACATTCTATACTTCCAATCTTTTGTAAAGTTTTCTATTATATTCTTTTCCTTATAATCCAATATAACTAATTTATATTTTCTTTCTAGTTCCTTTAATATATCCTCATATTCAAACCACAATACATAAACTTTATTGTTCTCTATATCCATCAATTGATTTTCTATTATAGGGCTAAACTCCAGAAAAAACTCCTGAAAATCCCCAGTAAAATCTCTAATCATAGAATTATCTACCAAAATATCATTTTTTATAGCCATTATATATACATTTCTATTATTTTCAAATAGCAATGTATATTCCTTATCATCCACATAATTTTTTACATAATTTAAAATAACAAATTGAATTAAATTCACTAATTTCAATTTAGTTCCCTTTTCTAATAATCCATGCAAATTATTGATTTTTCTAGAATTAATACAAAAGACCATTATTTCATAAGACTTTTTTAGCTTTTTACATATATAATAGTCAAATAGAATATCCTCCATATCTGTGAAATAGTACTTTAACTGATACTCTATCATTTTGTACAATTTATCCTTTGATACCTTAGGAAGATTCAAAAGTTTAATATAAACTCTTTCTCCTTCTACTATTAAATATAAATTTCTATTTTTTAAATCTACATTTACGTTTTTAATGCTTTCAAAATTATTTTTGTTCCATAAAAAAGTATCCCTATCCTCTATTTTAATTATTGTATTTTTTTTAATCAAATAAAAACCTCCTCATTATATTTCTATAAACAGAGCTCTTAGCTGCAGATGGAGTTTTTGCTCCAACTGAAGGTTAGAGATCGTTATCCAGGGACGTAGCTGCCGTTATCTCCCACTTTGTTAGAAGTGGGAGATAACGGCAGGTAGTCATCGAATAAAACATTAATTTTCAAATAGCATTTAAAACTGTTTCTCATTAGAAAATAATTCAGAAAAATAAAATTAATATTTACTTAGTAATACATATGTGAATTTAATATTTTCTTTCTCTATAGTACACTTATATATTTCCCTTATCCTATATGCTTTCGAAAATATGGTAACTATTTGAAAATATACTCCTGCCTCCAAAAATTCATATTCCTTATCTGGCTCTACATATTCTATAAATGATTTTTCACAGATAAAATTATCATTTAATTTAGATGCTCCTTCTTGTATAACATTGTTATTTAATTCCTCTACCAAATATTCTTTTACTCCCTCACAACTTAAAGGTTGAACATTCAAATTAATGGAATTGTATATTTCACTCAATAACACTTCTTTGCTATCTTCTTTTATATCACTTTTAAGCTGATATTCTTTAATATAATTATTTACAGTTATAGTGGAAGTGTTCAATAATAAACTATAGTTCACTAATGTAATAAGAATTAATACTGCAAATATAGTATAAATAAATATATATCCCTTTTTCTTTAGTTTTCTAATGGTATAAATCTTGAACACTCCTTTCCTGTAATATCTTGAATTTTCACAAACAAAACTTTGGCATTTTTATATACATTAAAATTCTTAACATCTTTGCATATTGTATTGAAAGTCTTTTTACCAGAATGGTAATTTACATCTTCATACTCTATCTTTAATACACCTTTTTCTAATTTAATGGTTTTTATTTTATTTTTCTTATTGTCTACTACTTTAATTGTATTATCCTGCACTTGAATATCTGATTTACCATGTAATACTTTATGTATAAAATTAATTCCTTCATTTATAGATGAATAATTAACTGTACATTGAAGATTTCTAGAAAAACTTCTTATTTCTCTTGCTAAAACCCTAATTTCTAATGAAAATAATATAGATGCAATACTCACAGCTATTACTAATTCTATAAGTGTAAAAGCTTTTTTCTTCATTGATAATTCCCCTTCAAAAATTCTGTACTAATATTTTCAATTTTATTGTTTACTAAAAAAAATACCTTTAATTTTATTTTAAATACCTTTTCACTTCTAAAATCCTCTATTTCCACCTTTACCCTAGGATAATCATCTACACTAATGGTTTCATTGAAAATCTCATTAAAGTTCTTATTAAAATCCCCATTACCAAGCATATCCACATCTATTTTATCTTTTGAAATATTTAATTTATTATTTTCCTTAAGGAATTTTATTTGTTCATAGGTAGTATTTTTCAACAAATTGTACTTTAACCCTGATAGAAAACAACAATACCTCTGTATATTTTCTTGCCTATGGTTTATTTTATTAATAAATATTTTAAGTCTAAATACGGATGCAATTACCATAAAAAATATCACTGCACTGCATAAAACTTCTACAAAACCAAAACCCCTTCTTTTTTTAATCATTTTACTCCACCTTTACACTGGCATAGCCTGAACCTACTTGAATTGTCACTCTTTTTTTTCCCGAATTGGTATTAATTTTTATAGTACATGCACTGCTGGTAAAACCTAATCTATCTATTTCTATCTTTTCTAACGTACTATTCATACTTTCCACTTCTATACCAGAAGGTACTATTAATGTATCTATTTTTAGGGAATTATGTTTAAACACAAAACCCGATCCATTTTGAAGTTTTTCTATTGTCCCTGACTGTTCATGACCTTTACAATAACTTTTACATTTATTTATAAATAATACTACATTGTGTACACAGAAATTTACTTCTACATCTTGTTTTAATTTTTTAAAGTTTCTATAAGCAAATACCATTCCACAAGAAATCCCTGTAATTAAGGCCATTACTATTATAATTTCTATCAGTGTATATGCTTTTTTCATATATCTTTCACCCCAAGTAATAAGGCCGTTGCATTAATGAATTTACATACAATATATTGTTTTGTGGCTTTAAATCTAATACAAGATATCATAGTATTTGTGGCTGGTGCAACAACCCCTTAGTAATTTTTATAAATTAGACTTTCACTTTTACTATTTAAATAGAATATCTCACATATATTTTTTTCTAAATCCATTAAACATTTATATTCTTTTCCATTGTAATTGTATTTAACTTCCAAATAACTTTCTTTTGCTGATCCCTCATTACTCACGCTAATTACAGAACTCCCTAAATCCTTCTGGATAAATTCCTTTATAGATTTCAAATCACTTTTTTTATTAATAAAATAACAGTCCACAGCACTTAAATATATTCCTTTACCTACAGTTAAAGCCTCCTCTTCAATAACATAATCCCTATATTTTAAATAATTAGGAGTGGCTATTAAAGTTATTATTGAAATTATAGATAAAACTATAATCAACTCTATCATTGTAAATCCTTTATTTACAAACTTACTCACCCTAACACTCCCTCCTAAGTCACAGCTTCATAGATGATGTCATATTTATAACAGGTATTAAAGCAGCAATAATTATACTTCCTATAAATATGGATATAAAAACTATCAGCGCTGGCTCTATAATTTCAGAGATTTTATTTAATTTATATTTAAATTCCTGCTCCAAAATTATTTCTATATTATTTAATGCCTCTTCCATGTCTCCACTAGTCTCCCCTATAGAAAGCATGGAAATAGTAAAACTTTGAAATATATCTATGCACTCCAATGTTTTATAAATACCGCTTCCCCTCTTTATTTTATCTAAAGCAGCTGTATATTTATCTTTTATGTACCCATTATCTGTGGATTCTATTATAGTGTTCAAAGCCGTTACTATATTTGTACCGCTACTTAGCAATATACTTAAACTTTTTACAAACTTTATCTCTTCCCATCTTAAAATGTATTTTCCAATAAAGGGTATTTTAAATTTTATCTTTTGACTATAACTTTTATTAAATTTAAAACATAATAAAACTGACATTATAACCATGGCCATAAACATAATTCCTTTGTCAAATAAAAATATAAGTATTTTGGTACTTTTGGGAACCACACCACCCATTTCTACAATCATATTAATAAAAGTTGGTATAGCCTTTATCCTAAGCAAAATTATAGCAATAGATGAAACCGTTAATGTTATTATTGGATAGGTTAATGATTTTTTAATCTTATTCTTCAGTTCTTCTAAATAGTAATAGTGCCTTGCCAATTTATAAAATATCCCCTCTAAATTCCCGCTTTCTTCTGCTATTTTGATCATACACATCATAAAGGATGGATATATACCATTTAAGCTTTCCATAGCACTATATAAACTTTCTCCTTGGGAAACCAATTGAAAAAGCTGCCAAGTTTTTTTCTTAAGAAACTGTTCCTTGAATCTAGCACTTAATAACCGTAAAGATTCAGGTACACTTATACCAGATTTTATCAAATAATAACTTTGCTGACAAAATAAAAATGTCTCTTTTAAATTAAGTTTTCTTTTTAACCCTATTCTCTCTTCTCTTACTTCCTTGCATTCTAATAGAAATAATTTTCTTTTGTTTAAGTCCCTAACCATTTCCTCTACACTAATATTGTTATATACCCCTTTAATGATTTTTCTATCTATATCTAAAGCTTTATAACTATATTTCTTCATCTTTTTCACCTACAGCACATAAATATTAATTTTACATTTTTCTTTTATAACTTATAAAGTTGAATTACTAACTCTATCTTTTATACACTATGTTTTATATAATGTGTTTCACTATCTCTTCATAGGTAGTTGTGCTCATTTTAACTAATTCAATTGCTCTTTCTTTTAATGATTTTCCTACATAGAAATTATACTTATGAGATTTTTCATCTATAGAATTTATATTTCTTATAAATTCTCTTTCCTTATCACCTATAACCAGTATTTCATATAGTACAGTTCTAGAAGAATACCCTGTGTTATTGCAATAAGCACATCCCTTTCCTCTAAAAAGCAACTGTTCTTCATTTAAATTCAAAACTCTTTTCTCTTCCTCAGAGGGTTTATAACTTTCTTTGCAATAATTGCATATCTTTCTTACAAGTCTTTGAGAAATAACAGCTAATAAGGTATCTGCTAATAAATAATTTTCAACCCCCATATCCATGAGTCTAAGTATGGTTCCTGAAGAATCCTTGGTATGAAGTGTAGAAAATACTAAATGTCCTGTCATAGCAGCTTTTACTGCTATTTTTGCAGTCTCACTATCTCTTATTTCTCCTACCATAATTACATCTGGATCCTGCCTTAATATACTTCTTAAGCCCTGTGCAAAAGTCAAGCCCACTTTATTGTTTATATTAATTTGATTTACAAAAGGCATATTGTATTCTACTGGATCTTCTATGGTAGTAATATTGTATTGCTTTTGATTTAGCTCCTTTAAAAGAGAATACAAGGTAGTACTTTTTCCACTTCCCGTGGGCCCAACTACCAATATCATCCCATTAGGCTTTTCAATACATTTTTTTATTAATTTATAACTTTCCTCTTTAAATCCTAAAGAATCTAGTGAAATTTCTCCTCCCTCCTTGTGCAAAATTCTTATTACTACCTTTTCACCATACACCGTAGGTAAAGTAGATACTCTAAGGTCATATCTATTTTCCTCAAGCTTATAATAAATTTTTCCATCTGCTGGCATAAACTTTTTAGATATGTCCATGTTTGCCATAATCTTTATTCTGCAAACTAAAAAGCTATATACTCTTTTGGACAATTCTGTATACACTATTAATGCTCCATCTATCCTAAATCTTACAATAACATAATCTTGAAATGGTTCTATATGTATATCACTAGCTCTCATTGATATAGCTTCATTGATTATAGTATTAGCTATTTTAACCGCTGGAGCATTCTCTACCTCTTTTGAATTTTCAATACCTTGAATGTTCTCATCTAATCCATTACTTTTCTCAATTTCCTTTATAGCTCCCTGAAGAATTATTTTCTTATGATATTTTTCTATCACCATACTTAATTGTTTTTTCTCTACTAAATATATTTTTAAATCCATTTTATATATGAATTTAATATAATCTATAGCACTTTCATTTAATTCCTTTGAAGCTAAAACGCAGACCTTGTAATCTTCTATATTAAACGGTAAAATACAAAATTTATTAGCTGCACTTCTAGATATTTTAGTTAATACATCCATATTTAGTTTTAAATTAAAAATATCTAAATTATGTTCTTTAATTACAACCATATTACCCCACCTTTTTTATACTATATTTATATCCTTTAATGTATTTTTTAAACATGTATGTAAAAAAAATCTGGATTATTTTATTAAATAATCCAGATTTAACTTTATACTATTTTTAATTGTTCTTATAAATCTTATAATTATTTGAACTATTTGTTATTAGACTAGTAGAATTGTTTTTTGTATCGTAAATATATATATCATTTTTATCTTCACTATCTTTCCCTGCAAATATAACATTCCCCTTTGGATCTAAGGCCAAGCCTCCCAATTTATCTACATTTTTAGGTAAATCATAGGTTAGCTGAGAACATTCAAAAGTATTTAAATCTATTGAAAATAATGAATACCCACCGCTTTGTAAAGATTCTCCTATAAAATATAATAGTTTTTTATCTTTATTTTGGACTACTGCCGTCATGTCACTTATATTTTTACATATAAGCTTTTTATCTCCTGTTTTTACATTATAATAAGTAAGTTTATATTCATCTTCTCTATTGTCTAAAACTAATATTTCATCCTTAGATATTGAATATATATTACAGCAAAGCCCCTCTAATTTATCTAAATATACAGATTCCTCTCCAGATTTTATATTATACTTATATATATGTCCTGAATTAGGTTTATCTGATATAATACCATAATAAATTATATTTTCATCGTCCAACCACTGATATACATTTCCAGATACTAAAACTTTTGTTTTAATCTTGATTTCTTTATCCTCATCTATATTATATATCCTAATTCCTTCAGGCATATTCATGTTTGCATCCTTAAAACTTCTAAATAATATATTATTATTATTTGGAGATATTTTAATATCTGCATAAATAGAAGATTCATTTAATATTTTAGTATTATTACCTTTTTTAATTTTTATCTGATTTGCAATTTTCCCATTTTTATCTATTTTTTTCACAAGGAAGATATATACATCTTTTTCTTTGCTGTAAATTAAATCTAAAATATCCTCTGTAGGTATCTTCCCAATTTTATCTAAGGTATCTCCATTTATACTAAATAATTGATTATAATCACTTTTTCTACACAGTATGGTTACATTTGGAAACTTTATACTGCCTATGTCTATAGAAACTTCTGGGGTATTTTGACTATTGTTTTTATTTGTATTAGATTTACTACAAGCTGAAATATTTAAAGCTATTATTAATACTAAAGTTGTTGATAATAATCTACCAGTGCGTTTCATTTATATTTCACATACTCCTTCAAAAGAAATTTCTGCACTACCTGTCATTAAAACTTTATTATCTTGTATCTCTATTTGTAAAATGCCACCTGGAACATGAACTTTTACTTTTTCACCTAATAAATTCAATGTGTTTCCTGCTACTACCGAAGCACAACTGCCAGTACCACAAGCCATAGTCGCTCCAGCACCTCTTTCCCAAGTCATAACTCTTATTTCTTCTCTACTAACTATTTCTACAAAATTAACATTGGTGCCTTGAGGAAAAAGATTATATTTTTCTATTACTTTTCCCTCCTCCACATTAAAATCATTTAATTTTCCAAAAACAACGGTATGAGGAACTCCCATTAATAAGCTAGTTATATTATATTTCTTGTTACCTACCTCTATGGCTTTATCAATTACCTTTTCGCTACTTAAAGAAGGTATTTTATCCGGTTCAAATTCGGGACTTCCCATATTTATAGTAACATTCTCTAATTTATTATTATTTATATTAAGATGAGCTATTTTTATGCCATCTCCTGTTTCTATATTTATCTTATCTTTCTTTACAATATCCTTTTCCCAAAGGTATTTTGCAAAGCATCTTATGCCATTACCGCACATTGCAGCATAGGAACCATCTGCATTTATTATTTCCATCCTTATATCCCCTAAACTACTTCTTTTTACACATATTATTCCATCTGCACCTATTCCAAAATTTCTATGACACAATTTACTGGCTAATTCACTTAAATTATTTAATTTGTTCTCCAAATCATTTATAACTATGAAATCATTTCCACAACCATGCATTTTAGTAAAATACATTTTCACTTACATCACCTTCCACATTTCTATAAATATATTGTAACATAAAAATTTAATTCTCTTAATGTTTTATTAGTGTTTTATTAATGCTATACTAAAGTATACAATATTTAAATAAATAATCAATACAAGTTTGGTTACAATGATTATTTATTTTATAACTTTTTTAGAGAGGATGAAATAAATTGGCTTTAGATGGATTATTTTTATATAGTATAAAAGAAGAATTAAAAAACTTAATAGGCTGTAAAGTAGATAAAGTAAATCAACCTGAAAAGGATGAAATAATATTAAGTATAAGAGAAAATAGACAAAATAAAAAACTTTTAATAAGTGCTAGTTCCAATTATCCAAGAATACACTTTACAAATATTCAAAAACAAAATCCCCAAAAGGCACCTATGTTTTGCATGATTTTAAGAAAGTACCTAAATGCTGCTAAAATAATAGACGTTCAACAGTTAAATTTTGATAGAATACTGAATATAACTTTTGAGAGTTCTGATGAAATGGGCTTTAATAGTAAATACAATTTAATAATAGAAATCATGGGACGACACAGTAATATAACTCTTGTAAGGGAAAGAGATAATATAATAATGGATAGTATAAAGCACATTACCTCGGATATAAATAGTTATAGAAATCTTTATGCAGGAATAGAATATATCTATCCTCCAAAGTCTAATAAGCTTAACCCTGGAGACTTTTCAATGGAAGATTTCACAAAACATATAAATGAAAACAACATAACTATTTCTGAAAAGTTTTTTTCTAAAACCTTTACGGGCATAAGCACTGATCTTTCAAAAGAAATTTTTTATAGATTTAATACTTATAATGTATATGAAAAAAGTAGTTTGGAAGATTTATTTAAATTCTCAAAAGAATTTTTCACTAAATTTTTAAGTAACCAATTTGAATTTTCCTATTATATGGATAAAAATGGTTTATTAAAAGACTTTCACTGCATGGACTTATTAAGTCTTGAGGAAAATAACATAAAAAAACAATACGCTTCCCCATCATTGTTATTGGAGGATTTTTACTTTGCAAAAGATAAAATAGATAGGCTTAAATCGAAAAGCGCTGATTTAGAAAAATTAATTCATACTAACATGGATAGATGTTTAAAAAAGATAAAAATTTTAAATGAAACTTTAGAAAAATGTAAATCTAAGGATACCTTTAAACTTTATGGCGAATTGTTAACTGCCAATATATATAGTATAAAAAAAGGAGATTCTGAAGCCACACTACTAAATTACTATAGTGAAAAAGAAGAATACCTTACTATAGGCCTGGATGAAAATAAAACTCCTTCAGAAAATGTTCAATATTATTATAAAAAATATAACAAATTAAAAACTTCAGAAGAAATGGGTACTCTTCAACTTAAAAGTACAGAAGAGGAACTTGAATATTTATCATCTGTTTTAAGCAATATAGAAAATGCTGATAACTATGATGAAATTGACGATATAAAAAAGGAATTAGTCCAAACTGGCTATATAAAATTTAGAAAATCTTTGAAAAATAAAAATAAAAAAGAATCCACTCCTCTACACTTTATATCCAGCGACGGCTTTCATATTTACGTAGGAAAAAATAATTTACAAAATGATTATTTAACATTAAAGTTTGCTAGAAAAAATGATATATGGATGCATACAAAAGAGGTACATGGCTCTCACGTAATAATTAAAAATACCGGTGACATAACCGATAAAACCCTTGAAGAAGCAGCTTCCCTTGCAGCTTACTACAGTAAGGGGAGAAATTCATCAAAGGTAGCTGTGGATTATACAGAAATTAAAAATGTAAAAAAACCTTCTGGAGCTAAGCCAGGCATGGTTATTTACTATACTAATAAAACCATATTGGCAGAGCCAAAAATCTTAGTTACAGAAGAAGAATAGATTGTGAAGTAAGTGGCTTAGGAAAAATCTGCTTTTAATTCCGTGATAAAATTGAAATTTGGGACTGTGAACAGTACGCTAAGAATTAAGTAAGAAGTAAAAAGTAAGAAATAAGAAATACGAGATTAGGTACTAGGTACTGGGTGCTAGGTGCTAGGAAAGGATGATTTTTCTCCACTACGTTACGGAAAATCTTTAATTAAATAAATAGGATAGTAAGAAAAGCTATAACTGTTTCATTTAATGGAATAGTTATAGCTTTCTTTTAAACGCTTTAAAAATCTTTTATTGGCGATAGCCAGGCTAAATACGTAAGTACGATTAGGGTTTATAGATAAGAATATGTAATTTTAATTGTTGAGTGAATAGGAACTTGTAGATAAGTAATGGGGAATAGTTAAAAAAGTCAGAACTAATAGGTAAAAAGTCAGAAGTTTAGCACTTAAAAAGTGTTTTGCGCGTAAGCCCGCTGAGTGTAGGTGAAGGTATAGCTATTTTGCGACCTATCGGTCTGTGGCCTTACCAGCCCTTTAAGCAAATAACTTTCGAAAGGCTACGCCTAAAAAAAGATTATGAACACTCCCTTTTTATAAACAGAACTCTTAGCTTCAGATGGAGTTTTTACTCCAACTGAAGGTTAGAGATCGTTATCCAGGGACGTAGCTGCCGTTATCTCCCACTTTGTTAGAAGTGGGAGTGTTACGGCAGGTAGTCATCGGATAAATTAAAAATTTCCTAAATAAAATGAAGAAAATCCACATTAATTGATATTTGATATCTGATATTTATTATTTATATATTAAGGCTGGCTATCGCCAATAAAAGATTTAAGTTAAGCCCTAAAAGATAAATAACACAATTTCACAACGTGAAATTATGTTATTTATCTTTTACTAGTCCTCTAGCACACTAGCCCACTGAAAATTGTGACAGCGTCACAATTTTCTTATCTTAAGTATTGATAGTAGTAGCACTTGATTCTGCCATTATAAAGCTTTCTGTTTTTATCCGCTTTTCTACCAAAATCCTTTTGGAATTGTTCATTAGATGTTATAACAAAAAATGACCAAGTATCATTTTCCTTATATAGCTCTCCTAATCTTTTGTATATTGCTTCAACCTCTTTTGCTTCTCCTATTCTCTCACCATAAGGTGGATTACATATAATACATGCACCTTTTTTCTTTGTGGTAAACTCTTGGATTGGCATTTGTTGAAAATGAATGTATTCTGAAATTCCTGCGCCTTTGGCATTTTCTCTGGCAGTTCTTAAAACACCATTATTTATATCTAAAGCCATTATTTTTATATCATCATTATTTATTTTTCTTTTAGCATAATCTCTTGTTTGTTCCCAAACTTCTTTAGGGATCAAAGGCCAAGTTTCTGATACAAAACTTCTATTTAGTCCTGGAGCTATATTTTTACCTATAAGAGCTGCTTCTATAGCTATAGTACCGGAACCACAGCAAGGGTCTATAAGAAGTTTTGAACTATCCCAATTACTTAAAAGTACCAAAGCTGCTGCTAATGTTTCTTTCATAGGAGCTTCTCCAGCCTTTGCTCTATATCCTCTTTTATGCAATCCTGGGCCTGAGGTGTCAATGGTTAATGTTACTACATCTTTTAAAAGAGCCACTTCTATTTTATATTCTGGGCCATCCTCTGAAAACCATTCTTTGTTATATGTTCTTTTCATAGATTCTACTACAGCTTTTTTTACTATACTTTGACAATCTGGAACACTAAATAGCTTTGATTTTACTGATTTACCTGTGATATGCATAAAACCATCTTCTGGCACTATCTCTCCCCAATTTACTTTTAGTGCCCCTTGGTACAATTCTTCAAAGGTTTCAGCTTTAAATTCAGATACCTTTATAAGAACTCTATCGGCACATCTAAGCCAAATATTACACAAAGCTATATCATATTCATCTCCCTCGAAAGTTACCTTTCCATTTTCCACCTTCAAGTCATCATAACCCAATTCTTTTAATTCTTTTGCAACCACTGACTCTAATCCGAAAGTGGATGTTGCTATCAATTCATACATCTATTATTCATCTCCTAAATATTCATATTATCATTCGTAAATTTTTACTGAATCACTTCCATCTATCTCTGTAACTTCTACTGAAATATTCTCCTTGCGTGAAGTAGGTATATTTTTTCCAACGAAATCTGCCCTTATAGGGAGCTCTCTATGTCCTCTATCTACTAGTACAGCTAATTCTATCCTCTCAGGTCTTCCATTATCTATAATTGCTTCTAATGCAGCTCTTGCAGTTCTTCCTGTGTATAATACATCATCTACTAAAACAACTTTTTTACCTTCAATTTTTACCTGTAAATCATTATTATTTATTATAGGTTGTTCGTTCACTGTAGATAAATCATCTCTATACAAAGTAATATCTACACTGCCTACTTGAACCTTTTCTCCCTCTATTATTTCTATTAGTTTAGCTATTCTTTCAGCAAGAGGATACCCCCTTCTCTTTATTCCTATTAATATTACATCCTTTACCCCTTTATTTTTCTCTATTATTTCATGAGCTATTCTTGTAAGCGTCCTTCCCATAGCCTTTTCATCTAAAATCACTGCTTTAAGTTTCATATAAACCCCTCCTATTACATAAATAGAAAAACGTCTAGATCCCCATGACCTAAACGCATTTAATACTTAAATACTATTTTACAGACAATTTTCCAATTTTTCAATGACATTTTGAAAATAATCTGGAATAGGCGTAGAAAATTCTATATACTGCCCTGTAGTAGGATGAATAAATCCTAGTTTATGCGCATGAAGCATTTGTCCCTGCAATTTAAATTTTTGTTTTTTGTATCCATACACTGGATCCCCTACAAGTGGATGTCCTATATACGCCATGTGTACTCTTATTTGATGTGTTCTTCCTGTTTCTAGCTTACATCTTATAAGTGTGTTGTTTTTATAACGTTTTTCCACTTTAAAATGAGTAATTGCTTCTTTACCACCTGAAATAACAGCCATTTTAATTCTTTCCGTTGCATGTCTTCCTATAGGTGCGTCTACTTTTCCTTCATCTTCTTTTACAACACCTTCTGTAAGTGCAATGTACTCTCTATTCATTGAATGTTCCTTAAGTTGTGCTGCTAAACAATTATGAGAATTGTCATTTTTAGCTACTACTAAAACTCCAGAAGTATCTTTATCTATTCTATGGACAATTCCTGGACGGGTTATACCATTTATGCCTGATAAATCCCTACAATGATATAACAGTGCATTCACCAATGTTCCACTGTAAACCCCTGGTGCTGGATGAACTACCATACCTTGTGATTTATTTACTACTATAACGTCGCTATCCTCGTATAATATATCTAATGATATGTTTTCAGGTTTTATATTTAATTCTATAGGCTCCGGTATTTTTAACTCTACTATATCATTTTCCTTTAGTTTATAATTACTTTTTTTCTCTTCATTGTTTACAGTGGCATTTCCACTTTTAATTAACTTTTGTATATAGGATCTAGATTTGGTTTCTAAAGCTTCTGCCAGAAATATATCTATTCTTTCCCCATCAAATTCTTCTTCTATTTTAAATAAATAATTATTTTGTTCCTTCATCTTTATCTTCCTTTATTAAAAAAATTATCAATAAAAAAGTACCTATACACACCAATATGTCTGCCACATTAAATACTGGGAAATAGTAAACATCCTTAAAATGAAGCAGTATAAAGTCTATTACATATTTATATAATACCCTATCTACTAAATTACCTATGGCCCCCGCTATTATTAAAGATAAACTTATTCTTATTAATTTATCCTTTGGTCTCTTAAATAATAAATAATAAATTATACCACCTAATACCAACACTGTTACTATACTTAAAAAATATATTTTATTTTTCATTATACCAAAAGCTGCACCAGTATTCTCTAAATAATAAAAACTAAAAAATTTATCTATTATTTTTATTTCGCCTATTTTTGATAATATATTCACACTCCAATATTTGGTAAGTCTATCTAATAATACGCCAAATATAATTATGCTTATTTCCATTCCCATCCCCCAATTTCATATTAATGTTACAATATATTTAATTAATCGCAGGTTTACTTAAAAATATGAAGCTATAATATTGTATTACATTCCAATATATTTAATCTGGTAATTGATTTTTATATTGAGAATTGCTTACCCTTTCAATAGGCTCTACATAACCTATTTCATCCTCACTCTCATGAAAATCTCCATAATTATAATATTTAATTGAACTATAGCTATTATAAGGCTCGTTAAATCTTTCTACACTTTGGTAACTATCCTCTGCATCAAATCCTACTTTGTCAGTTAAATCATTATATCCATATCCGAAGGGCATCCTTAATACTTCTTCTTCCACTGGCCTTTCATCCACTACAGCAGCAGTATTAACTTCCTTTTGGCATTTGGTACAGTACTGTGCATAAGGTATAAATTCTAATCTTTCCTTAAGTATCTCTTTTCCACAGCCTTTGCACTTACCATAGGATCCATCTTCAATGCTCCTTAAAGCATCGTCAATTTTTTTTATTATAGTTACTTCATGTTCTTTAAGTGCTATACCCTTTTCTTTTTCGTAGAGATTTCCACCTGAGTCTGCGGGATGATTGTCATAATTGGATAATTCATCTTCTAAACCCATATTAGTATTTATAGTATCATTGTCTTCCATTTGCTTTAGTAAGTTTTCTACATCCCTCTTTTGATTTAAAAGTTTATTTTTAAAATGTTCCCTATCTTTAAGGTTCATACCATCAACTCCTTTAAAAGTACTTTTAAGTTTAGTTTTTCTAAAGGAGCTTTTTTTATTCTGTATTTTATTTTATCCAATGACTACCTGCCGTAACACTCCCACTTCTAACAAAGTGGAAGTGTTACGGCAGCTACGTCCCTGGATAACGATCTCTAACCTTCAGTTGGAGTGAAAACTCCATCTGAAGCTAAGAGCTCTGTTTATCCTAAAATTATATAATCTTATAATATTTCTTCTAGCTTCTTTACTTTTTTAATTATTCTTTCTAGGCTTTCAATTGAAATAGTCTGCTTAGAATCTGAAATAGCCTTTTCTGGTTCTATATGGCTTTCTATTATAAGTCCATGAGCCCCAGCAGCTATAGCTGCCATAGACATATGCTCTACCAATTCTCTATGTCCAGTTCCATGGCTAGGATCTACAATCACTGGCAATCTATATTTTTTCCTTATAACTGCTATAGCATTTAAATCCAATGTATTCCTTGTATAAGTTTCAAAGGTTCTTATGCCTCTTTCGCATAAAATAACATTGGTATTTCCCTCTACCATAATGTATTCAGCAGCATAAAGCCATTCAGCTATAGTAGCACTCATTCCTCTTTTTAAAAGCACAGGAACCTTTAGTTTACCTACTTCCTTTAGTAAACTATAATTATACATATTTCTAGACCCTATTTGTATAACATCTATATACTTTAAAGCTTCATCTAAATCTTTTGTGTCCATTATTTCTGAAACCACAGGCATAGAAAATTCATTTCCTACTTGCTTAAGTATCTTTAATCCCTGAAACTCTAAGCCTTGAAAATCATAGGGAGAAGTTCTAGGTTTAAAAGCTCCTCCTCTTAACATATGCACTCCAGCATTTTTTAATTCTTTTGTTATTTGAGCCATGGTTTCATAATTTTCCACTGAGCAAGGTCCAGATATTATTATTTTTTCATTATCTCCTATGGAAAAATCTCCTACTTTGACTTTTATATCTTCTCCGCTTTTTTTATCTACCAATAAATTTTTCATTTTAAATTATCACCTACATATTACAACATATTACTTAACATGTTTCTCAATATACTACAAGAGTTTTTTACTGCTATATCCTTAAAAGTTTCATAGTCTATATGAGCACCATTATTAGCGTTATCTGAAATAGATCTTATTACTACAAAAGGCACTTCATTTAAATAGCAAACTTGAGCAATGCTAGCTCCTTCCATTTCACATGCATAGGCTCCAAATTCTTCATAAAACCACTTTATTTTTTCTACATTATTTATAAACTGATCTCCTGAAACTATAGTTCCTACAAAGCAATTGTGTTCATTTATATTTTTACAGGCTTTTTTTGCATATTCTACAAGCTTAGAATGACTCTTAAAATCAAAAGTATCCAATCTAGGTACTTGACCTATTTTATCTCCAAAAGCAGAAGTATCCATATCATGTTGAATCAAACTATCTCCAATAACCACATCACCTGGATATATTTTTTCTCCTACTCCTCCAGCAATTCCTACATTTATCACTGAATCCACCTTAAAATCATCTATAAGTATTTGTGCACACATGGCAGCATTCACCTTTCCTATGCCACTTCTCACAAGTACTACATTTTTTCCCCATAATGTTCCTCTATTAAATTCCATTGAAGCCTTTACTTTTTTTGTTTGTAAATCTAAATCCTTTAATAATATTTCTATTTCTTCATCCATAGCTCCTATAATTCCTATAGCCATTTGTTACTCCTCCTTAATAATGCTCAATTTTAATGCCTCTAAAATTTCCTCAGATTTTACATTAACTTTTATTTTATATTTACCTATATTCTCAAGCAATACCATGTTAATATTTTCATTTATATTTTTCTTATCACGATTAATAGCATACATAAAGGATTTATAATTGTCAACCTTATACCTAGTAGGCAAACCAAATTTTCTATATAAATTTTCCAGTTTATTATAAAGAGTTTTATCAAGACCCAATTTAATCTCAGAAATTTTTATTGCAACTAATATACCCAATGCCACCGCTACACCATGAGGTATTTTGTATTTTGAATCTACTTCTATTCCATGTGCTATAGTATGTCCAAAATTCAATACATTTCTTATGGATAAATCTTGAACATCTTGAACCACTATTCTATTTTTGATTTTTAAGCATTCTATTACTATATGCAATAATTTATCATGTTCCAAATTTAAAATTGGTACTGCATTTTCATTTAAAAAACTCAATAGTTTTCCATCAGAAATTAAACCATACTTTATTATCTCACCTAACCCATTTAATATTTCTTTTCTATCTAAGGTTTTTAAAAAATTTAGTGATATATATACAAACTCTGGATCATAAAAACTTCCTATTATATTTTTTATGCCTCCATAATTAAAGGCCACCTTACCGCCTATACAACTATCCACTTGAGATAAAAGGGTAGTTGGAACATTTATATACCTTATTCCTCTCATATATGTTGATGCTACAAATCCAACCAAGTCTCCAACTACGCCACCACCTAAAGCTATTAATATACTCTCTCTATCCACTTTATTTTCTATTAAAAAATCATATACTTTTTTCACTGTATTTATATTTTTACTTTGTTCTCCATTTTTAAAATAGAATATTTTGAAAGGAATTTTTATTTTTAGCCATTCAATATTGTTCTTATAAGTGTTATATATTAAATCATCAGTTACTACGAATACTTTGCTTTCTCCACTTATCTTGTAATCCTTAAGCGCTATTTTAAATCTGTCCATAGTATTTTCTACATATACTCTATAAATCTTTCCTTCTTTACCTACTATTATTTCGTGCATAAAATTCCTCCTTAAAACCATTTTTATTGAAATTCCATAATGGATAATAAAAAATGTGACAATTATACTTCCCTTTGAAGTACCTTATTGTCACATTTAAATTATCTAATCCTCTTTTGCAAAAAAACTTTTTATCTGGTTTAAATCCTCTTCCTTTAAATCCTTGTCTTCAAAATCCTTTATATCTAATCCAGTGTTTTTTTCATTATCTGAAAAATCCTCTATGCTTTTTTCTCCTATGTCCTCAACAGGATTTCCTACATTGTAGTTCTTTACAAAATCTTTCTCTAAACTTTCGAACATATCTAATTGACTCTTCATAAAGTTCCTAAATTTATTTGTAAACTTAAGAAATTCCTGTTTTATTATGTCGTAATCATCATTTATCTTAACTACATCATTATGAGCCTTATCCAATATTCTTTGTGCAGAATCATTAGCATTTTTAATAATTAAATCTGACTCTTGTTGAGCAGTCTTCTTAGCTTGTTCCGCTGCATTTTGTGCTAAAATCAATGTGTTTTGAATAGTTTCTTCAATTTTTGAATAATGCTCAATTTTTTCATTTTGAAGATGTAGCTTTTCCTTTAAGGATATATTTTCTTTATATACCTTTTCGTAATCTTCCACTATAAGGTCTAAAAATTCATCTACATCGTCTATGTCGTATCCCCTAAAACCTCTTTTAAATTCTTTATTGTTTATATCTACAGGAGTAATCAAACCCATCACCTCAGTTTAAATAAATTTTTTTATTTGTATTTTAATTCTATCCTTTTGAGTATATCCTATAATATTCTCAATTTTATATTTTCCATAACCTCTTACAGTTATAATTGAATCAATTTTAACTCTATAATCCTTTTTATCCACTACTGCATAATCTACTAAAATATTACCCATTTCAATGTATTGAATGGATTTACCTCTAGACATATTACACAAACCACAAACTATAGCATCTAACCTAATAGACGATGTAATTATTAATTTTTCTTCAAAGCTATACTGTGGTATTTCATCATCTGTAACATCTAAAAGTGATATTTTGCACGGACTTTTACCTATATGTTTCAAATTATACATTATGAAATCCACAAGATCCGATGCTACTGGAAGGTAACAACAGTCATCTTTTAAAATTAGATCCCCTAGCTTTTCCCTTTTAATTCCCAAAGCCATAATGGAGCCTAAAAAGTCTCTATGCTCTAAGTTTATAAACTTAGTATTAGCTTTTATCTTTATTAATTGAAGTGGATAAAATAATTCTTCCTCTTCTGGTGCAAAAGCCAGCATCTTCCTCTCTGCCTCATTAAAAACACCATAAGAATAAAAATTAATAGCTCTTTTGTTACTTATTATTTTAATTTCATTGCACTCATCAGGGGTATAAAATTCATTAGAATAAACAACCATGTTAGCTTTATAGGCTAAACAAATTTTTTCTTCTACATTAGATAATTTGTTTTTATCCATAATATCATTCCTAAAAGCCTGCAAATATTGTAAATACAACTCTTTTTAATAGACCTATAATAAGTATTGCTATTATAGGAGAAAAATCTATCATTAATCCGGGCATCAATCTTTGTTGCAATTCTCTTCCTGGACGCAATAAAGGCTCAGTAATAGTATGAACTATATTTGTAAATGCATTTTCTCTTCCAAATGAAACCCATGATAAAACAACATCTATAAGTATTGCATATTCTAAAACATTAAATAGTATACTGAAAAATTTAAGAAAAAACATTTTTTCCTCCATAGTTATTTTTATATTTTATCTATTTAGTAAAACTGAATATTCCTTTGGAAAGCTCATTTTTCAATTCATTACTCACTGCTACATTTGATGGAGATAGTATGTATACATTTCTTTCTACTTCTTGTAAATTTCCATTTAAAACATAGCTTGCGCCACCTATAAAATCTAAAAGTCGTTGAGCTATTTTACCCTCTAAATTTGATGTATTTACCACAACTATTTTTCTGTTTTTTAAATCATCACATATGCCTGCTGCCTCATCAAAGGATTCTGGCTTTACTATCACAACCTTTGCTGAAGCATTAGTATGTATATTTACCACTTTGTTTTGCTTTTTATTGTTAGGAATATCATAACGTTCTATTTCTTCTTCTTTTTCTTCTTCTACTTCCATTTCATCCTCTTCTAACTCTTCATACTCATCTTCTAATCCAAATATACCCATAACCTTATTTAACATTTTACCTGACATTGTATCAACCTCCTATTTATAATTTCTAGGCCCAAATATTCCTTGACCTACTCTTATCATATTTGAACCTTCTTCTAATGCGATTTTGTAATCACCAGACATTCCCATGGATAATATATTCATGCTTATATTTTTGTAATTTTTGCCTTTCAACTCTTGAAAAATATCATTCATCTCTCTAAAGTACTTTCTATTTTCTTCTTCTGTTCCTTTAGGTATTATACACATAAGCCCTTTTACTTTAACGTTTGTACACTGCTCACACTTATTCATAATTTCTTCTAATTCATTTAAGTAAATGCCTGTTTTGCTTTCCTCCTTGCCTATGTTAATTTGTATTAATACATTAGCAATAGCATCTTTAGCTTTGAATCTTTTTTCTATTTCCTCTAATAATTTTATACTGTCTAAAGAATGAATTAAATGAACCTTGCCTACTATATACTTAACCTTATTGGTTTGTAAATGCCCTAGTAAATGCCAATGGACATCCTTATGGAACTTATCATATTTATCCACTAATTCCTGTACCTTATTTTCTCCAAAGTCTCTTATGCCAATTTTATATGCTTGTTCCATTTCCTCTACAGTTCTAGTTTTTGAAACTGCAATAAGTTTTACATCTTCTTTTAATTCTTTTAATATTTGTTGAACATTTTCCTCTATAGACAATTTTATCGCTCCCTAACAAAAATTACGTCATAAATGGTAAATTATTTATAGTATTCTTCAAAAATGTTTAAAATCCTTTTAAAAGGCAAGAATTTTTAATTAAATTTAATTTTTTATTTTAGGTTTTGCTTTATCATATTTTTTACTACCTACATATGCATTTATCTTTATGTGGTCTTGAGTTTTTACATCTACAGATATCTTTCTAAGAATCATCATAGATTTTAAATAATTTTCATCCATAAGCATATATTTTTCCATAACACTTTTATTTCCTATGGCACTAATATAAAAAGGAGATACTATAGTTACTTCATTTAATTTTATATTAGTTCCTCCACAATAATCATAAGTTCCATCCACTATCCTCTGACCATTTACTTCAATTGCTTCTGCCCCTGCATTTTTCAAGTCATTTATTATAAATATAATATCGTAAAAGTGCACCAGGTGCTGTTCATTACCTGTAGCATTATACTCATCAATAGCATCATTAACTGTAATAGTTATTCCTTCTCCTTCTACATCTTCCATCCCTAAAATAGCTTTATTTTCTTGTAATTCTTCTTTTATTTCGCCTATAATTTTATATCTATCTTCTTCACTATTCTTATACTTAGACAACTTTGAATTATATTTTCTGTATTGACTTTTCAAGCCACTGATTTCATTGTACAGTTTACTTCTCTCTGTATAAGCATTTTGATATTGATCCACTGTCAAAAAATTATTTACTTTTTCATTTTTAAAATCAATGTTCATAGAAATTAAAATTCCTATTATTATACATGAAATAAATAGAAATATATGAGCCTCGTTAGTCCTCATTTAATCACCCTCACTGATGTGATTTAGCTTTTTCGATAAGCACTCTTCTTATAGTAGCAAAGTTGTCAAAAATCCTTCCTCCAAAAACTATAACTGCCGCTAAATAAATTGGCACTCCCAATTTATCTCCTAAATAAGCTAATGCTGCTGCAAGAACTGCATTTCCAAAAAAGCCAGATATAAATATATCTACTCTAAATTGTTTAGCTAAACTTGCTTTTAATGCTCCAAATACTGAATCTAAGCATGCAAATATAGCAACAGAAATGTATGGTGAAAACTTATCTGGAATGTTTATATTCCAAACAGCACCTAAAATTATTCCTAAAATTAATCCTACTAGAGCTATCATATTGAATCCCCCTATTTACCTTTTACAGTATTAGCATACTTAAACTTGAATATTTTATTAGTCTTCTTTATGGATACACTTTTCTCAACATTCCATTTAATGTCACAACTTTCATTTAACCCTACTGGTATACTATCCGGAAAAGTTACAGCTGATTCTAAAGCTGCTTTATCACCTATAGCCTTAATAACTACTCTTTTAACAGGGGATATTTTATCATTATCTATTCTTATAGCATTTCCTGCATTTCTTATTCCAGTATTAGAAGTTATTCTAATATCATTTACAGATATAGCTTCCGCTCCCCCTGCGTATAGTTCATTGATTATATACAATATATCCCTATCATTAATAGGAAAATTATCAAATCCTACATTAAAAAAATCGCTTCTAGGAGTAATATAAACAATTATACCCTCTCCTTCTAAATCTGTTTCCCCTAAAAAGTTTCTTGAATTATCTAATTCTTCTTTTAACTTTTTAGTAGCATCATCCCTACCTACTACTTCTGTTTCATATTGCTTTAATTTATATTGTAAATCATTTATTTTGGACTCCATATCCTTTTTCTCTTTTTTCAATTGCTCTATTTCAATAACTATTTCTGGATCAGTTTTTTTTGTGCCAGTTCCTTCTTGTCTCTTGTTTACAAGTTTAAATTGATATGTGAGCATAAAACCCAATAGACAACATACTACTGCTATAGAAATTTGTGCTCTTAAATTCTTCATGCATATTCCTCCTAATTTTCTATATGAAATACAGGATTCCCTTTAAAACTAACATCTACATAACCTTTTTTATTTTGTAAGTTCTGCGTTTTTATTATGGATATAGCTTTGTTGAGTTTTCCCTCTAAGTTATTACAATCACCCATTTTAACACAAATATTGCCATAATAAATTTTTATATCATATAAATTAGTTACATCTACAATACTCATATTTATTTTTGAAGTGTTATCAATTATCAAATCTGTTATATTACTTACCACCTGAACTTTTCTATTATCTTTATAAGGAAGTACTTGTCCTATAACTAAATTATTTTTATCATATCCAACTAATTTTACCAATTTCATTGTATTAATATTACTTCTTTTTTCAAGGACAATAGATTCTTTATCTACTATATAATAATTAGAATCCTTTTGAGTATAAAAAGCTGCACTTCTTTCATTAACATTTATTAATATTTTATCAGGCAATTTCCTTTTTATTTCTACCTTTAATATATATGGATTTCTTAATATATCGTCCTTAATG
>NZ_CABDWS010000017.1 GCF_901447495.1 Haloimpatiens lingqiaonensis | reverse complement strand
GTATACCTTATTAATATAAGTAAGTAATTGTTTTAAATAACTTTTACTCATTTTATCAGCATCCTTTTTAAGTTGGTTTCTTGTCAAAACTATTATAAAAAGGATGCTTTTATTATGCAAATTTTTTCTCTAAAATTTCCAGCAAAAATCAGAATTTATGGTTTTTAACCTAACCCTCAATCATTCATTATAAATCAGCGGGCTCACGCCCCAAAAATTTTTAAGCGCTAAACTTCTGTTAAAATTTTCAAATTTCTTTTCATGTATCTAACTAAATATTTTATATAAACTTATTGAATTAACTATAATATATATAGCAATAGTAATTATAAATGGTACATCCATTATTTTTTCTTTATTTTCTTTAGTGGAACTCATCTCCTGCTTTGAATAAAAATCCTCGGTACAACCATCATTATTATTTTCATATATTTTTTCAATGCTTTGAGCACTTCCAAATTCATCATTATTGAATTCAACATTACAGCATTTAGTTTCATTAATATTATCAAGATTTTTTAAATCCATTCCATGACTTTCTGCTAATTTTGTCATAAGTATTTTTACTATTATAAAGGATATAATAGCCACTATACCTAAACCAAGTACAAAACCTATTTTCATAGCCACAGATCCATTAAGTATATCAGCTGATGACGAAACACTTTGTCCAGCTTCCATAGCCTTTTTAATAGCTCTATCTGCCATGATAATTTGAGTTCCATTAACTATAAAATGGCTTAGCATTGAAGAAAATATTGATCCTGTTATATGCACTAAATATGCAAATAAAATACCCATAACAAAAGTGTATAAGAACATTTGAATACTCATGTGTAAAATAGCAAACAATAATCCTGTTAATATGGCCGACTTTTTAAGTCCTATATGCTTATAATTAGATAAAACCACTCCTCTAACAGAAAATTCCTCTAAAACAGCTGGCATGACAGCTATAACAAAAAGTCTAATCCATATTGACACATCACCACTTCCAGAAAGCAATGCTGATACATTATTAGGAAGTATTAATGCCACCACTCCAGATAAAAAATTAAGCAGCGGCTGAATAAATATAGATATTAAAATTACAAATAATAAATCCTTTCCGCCTAAAAACTTTATCCTTAAAACATCTTTCGCTGATTCTCTGTTTACTATAAAGTATACTGTCAGTGGTATTGCTAAAAATACCAAATTAGCTATAAACATTAATGTATAATTGCTAAGTTTAAATACTTTGTTTAAAGGACCTGCTAAAATGGAAAAAACTATATTTAAAATTACCAAGCTCAGTATAAATAAGTTTCCTTTATGCACTCTATTTTCCACCATATTCACCCCATTATATCATATTTATTTAATTTTTTTATTTTTCATTATAATACATATTAGGTATTAATTCAAATTAGTATGATTTAGTATAAAAAAACTTTTTTAACACAAAATATTAATAACTCAACTTTCGCATATAAATTTTAAGTTCTACACTATACAAGGTAAGAAATAAGATATTAGGTTCTAGGTTCTAGGTAATAAGTAAGAAGTACTACTTACCTACAAATTTTATATTTTTATTTTATAACTGCGAAAGTTGGATTAATAAATATATAAAATATGTACTTATTGAAAGGAGAATTCTCATGAATTTATCTCAAAAGGAAAGAATGCTTTTACAAGATCAAAAATCTCATGAACAATTATGCATTGAAAAATACACAAATTATGCAAACATGGCTACAGATCCTCAATTAAAGCAGCTTTTTTCTAACCATGCATCTCAAGAACAGCAACACTTAAATACCATAAATCAAATGCTAAATGGTCAAGTACCTAACCTAAATCAACAAAGCAGTGGTAATGCTCAAAATTCTGCAAGTAGTCCTATGCAAAATAATACTACCTCTACAGCTAATGCAACTTCTGCAGCTGGAATGGGTAATGTTTCAGATGCTAAATTATGTGAAGACCTTCTAATGACAGAAAAATATGTCTCTAATACTTATGATACTACAATTTTTGAATTTAAAGATTCCCACGCTAGGGAAGTATTAAATCATATACAAAAGGAAGAACAAAAACACGGAGAAAATTTGTTTAACTATATGAATTCTAGAGGTCTATATAATGCTCAATAAATTTCACCCTGTATAGTTTTCAATTTTTAAAGGGGCTTCAGAACCAAACACCACAGCCCCTTTATTTCAATACTACCTACGTTATTTTTATTAAATTATTATTAATAAGTATTTTTATGTACGTAAGTAGCCTTTCCATTGCTGGTTCTGCACCTTTACCAAATTTTTCTTTTAGCGATTCACATATATCCTTAATATTACTTATACCATCACATTTTTCCCAAACAAAAGACCCCAATTCATCCAATTGAATATTTACTGATTTAGGAGTTCTAAATATTTTTTGCATAATCCTATCAATAAGCTTGTCTCTATTAATAATTAATATTATTGAATTCTCCCTCTTTTCCCACTGTATTTCAGGATTTTTATATGGAACCATTAGTATAGCATTTTTCTTTAATTTTTTATTTTTCAAAATTACACCTCCAAAATTATTGCATGCTTACTGAACTTTAACACATAATTTTGAAATTCACATTAAATTAATAAATGAAATACAAATACGGTTTTAATTTATAATTTTATAACTGCCAAAGTAAATTACTTACAAAAATTCATAATATAATTCCAATATTTAATTATTAAAGTAATTTGTACTATTTTTTTATATAACTAGATGCTAGGAATTTCTAGTACCCAGCATCTAGTATTTAATTAGGTACATGAAAATAAATAACAAGTTAAAGATGCTGGTATATTTTGTGTCAGACAAGGAAGCAGGTTCCGCCGCTAGTAGAACTATCGGTGGGTTCTGCTGACGCAGTATGACTCAAAATAGACTAGCATACTGACTTGTTATTTATTTGAATGTGCCTTAGGTTTCATTTATAAATAAAATCACTATTTAGAATTATTTACTACTTTTTTCTTTTTCCAAAATACTTGATACAATAGCGTTAGAGTAACTAATAAGAAGAAGATTATAGAAACCCATTGACCTAATATAGGCTCTTCAGGTCCAAAGCTACCCCTAACTGCAACTATAGCTGCTATTATAACGCCCATCAAGCCTTCACCAGCTATAAGTCCTGATGAATACAATACTCCTCTTTCTGACTTTTCTTTTAATGTTACTTCATCTTTAACTTTCTTATCTAATATACCTTTTATAGCTCCACCAACCATTATTGGAGTTGAAAGATGTATTGGTAAATATAATCCTATAGCTACTGGAAGTGATGGTATTCCAAATATCTCTATCATTATAGAAGATGCTATTCCAACAAACACCAAATTCCATGGTAAGCTTCCTTTCATTATACCCTCTATAACCATTTTCATTAAACTAGCTTGAGGTGCAGAAAGATCCTTAGAACCAAAGGTATACGCTTTATTAAGAGTAATCAATATAAATCCGATAAATGCTGCTGATGCTATTACTCCTATAAGCTCTCCTATTTGTTGTTTCTTTGGTGTTGATCCTACTAAATAACCAGTCTTTAAGTCTTGAGAAGTATCTCCAGCTATAGCTGAAGCAGTACATATTATTGCACCTACGCAAAGAGCTGCTACCATTCCTTTTGTATTAGACCATCCTGCAGCTTTCATTATAATTGCTGTGAATAATAATGTAGCTATGGTCATACCTGATACTGGATTAGATGAACTTCCTACAAGTCCTACTATTCTAGAAGATACAGTTACAAAGAAGAATCCAAATATAACTACAAGTATAGCTCCAAGCCATCCAACCTTTATTTGAGGAAGTGCTACCATTAAAACTATAGCTACTATTATAACTATTATTATAAACTTTGAACTTAATTCTTGATCTGTTCTTAAAACAGAAGCCTTTCCTTTATTCTTATATCCCTGAATAGCTTGCTTAAATGATGATACTATAGTTGGAAGTGACTTAATTAAGCTTATTATTCCTCCTGCTGCCACTGCTCCTGCACCTATATACTTAATGTAGCTTCCCCATATGCCCCAATAATCCATTGATGCAATAGCTTTAGTAGCTGGTGCTACTATATTGGCTCCTCCAAATAAAGCAATTAAAGGCATAAAACAGAACCATCCTAAAATAGCTCCTACTAGCATATAAGCTGAAATCTTAGGTCCTATTATAAATCCTACACCAAGTAATGCAGGATATACATCCATACCTATAGCGGCTCCATTTAAATTTCCTTTAAATCCATAACTAATTTCTGTTGGGAATAATTTTATTCCATCGCCTATAAACTTATATACTAGTCCTATCAATCCACCAGCAAATACTAGTTTTGCACTAGCTCCTCCCTCTTCACCAGCAACTAAAACCTCTGCACAAGCTGCTCCTTCTGGATAAGGAAGTTTTCCATGTTCTTGAACTATTAAATATCTTCTTATAGGAACCATAAATACAACTCCAAGTACACCACCAATTAAAGTTATAAGTCCCATATCTAAAGCACTTGGACTTTCTCCCCATAAAAACAAAGCTGGAAGTGTAAATATAGCCCCTGCAGCCAAAGATTCTCCTGCTGATGCTATAGTTTGAACCATATTGTTTTCAAGTATAGACTTTCTTCTCAATATGACTCTTACAATTGCCATAGAAATAACCGCTGCTGGAATTGAAGCAGATACCGTCATTCCCACTTTAAGTCCTAAATATGCATTTGCTGCACCAAATACAACGGAAAGAATAATACCTATAATTACAGAAAGCACAGTGAATTCGGGCATCACCTTATCACTTGGTACATAAGGAATATATTCTTGTCCTTCCTTTAAGCCGTATGCTCCATCGGGCAACCCCTTTTTACTCATATAAATCCTCCCTTTTATTTTTGCTTATACTCAAATATATTCAATTATATTTATAAAAATACCAAAAATAAGAAAATTGTGACGGAGGTGCATAGGAAAAATCTGCTTTTAATTCCGTGATAAATGTGAAATTTTGGACTGTGAACAATACGCCAAGAACTTCTAATATTTGTCCATTTAAAGCCCCTAAAGTTTTCAAACTCACTCGTGCCTCGTTCAGGCAATGAAAACTTCTTAACGGTTCTTTAAATGGACAAATAAAGAAGTTATAAGGCTAGTTCAATAGTCCTAAATTTCACATTTATCACTCCATTAAAAGCAGATTTTTCAGATCATGCGTATATCATCACGGGGAGAGAACAGCCTACTAAAGGATGATTTTCCGCCGCTTCGCTATGGAAAATCTTTAATTTATAAAAAAAAGCGCTCATAATATTTTTTAGGCGTAGCCTTTCGAAAAGTTATATGATACTTATCAAAATAAGATAATAGCTAAAATTGAATTCATTTTGCCGTGAGACATAGGGTTGTATAAATTTTAGTTTTAGTATTTTCGCTGGCTATCGCCAATAAAAGATTTAAGTTAAGCCAAAAATTGCGGCATTTCTGCCGCAATTTATGCTTTCTGTGGATTTTGTTTTAGGGTAAAAACTTGTTCATTCTTTCTCATTTGTATAGAAATCTTTCCTTCCTTGTATAACTTGTCCGTTACTATTCTAGAAAACTGTAATGGATTTTCCACTTGAACTCTCTTTCTGCTCCAAAATACAGACGTAGAAACTCCTTTTATTAAATTTTGTACATCATTTAAACTAGCATATTCATTTTTATTTAAATATTTAAGAACTTTTTCTGAACACTTTGTACAAAGCTTATTAGTAAGTCCTGCTGCTAGATTTCCTTCTTTTATGGTTCCTATGTACACCATAATCATTGTTATCACTATAACGCAAATAAAATATATAAAATACCTCATAGAAGCTCCCCCCATATTTTATAATTGTTAATTTAATATTATGCGGGAACATGTAAATTTATTATTGGTACTATATAAAAAAGCATATATATTGCTGAACATTCAACAATATATATGCTTCTAATTAAGATTTTCACTTTTTTAAATTTAGAGTTTTATTCTTAATTTCCCATTATCATCGTTCAATAACAATTACTGTAACACTCCACATTTATAAGCAAATAAAAAAATAAATTTAAGACTTTGTGCTTTAAAAATTAAAATTACTTAAGTATTACCTTTTTCTGCATTAAGCTAGCTTTAACATCTATAATTCTTTGATTTTTAGAACCAGCATACTTAGGCGCATCCTCTGTAAGATTTATATCAAATTTTCCATCTATCAATACATCAATTGATTTTAATAAATTTATTTTGTCTTCATCCTTACCTTCAAATATTTCTTCGAAAGTATATCCTGTATAACACCATATATTTAATTCTAATTCCTTAATGCTCCTTGCTAATTCTGTTAATGCTTTAGCCTTTTCAAAAGGTTCTCCCCCTGAAAAGGTAACACCTTTTATTATAGGCACATTATTCTTTATACGGCTTAATATCTCTTCTTTGCTTACATCTTCTCCATAATTAAAATCCTGCATAACTTCATTATGACATCCAACACACTTATGATTACAGCCAGATACAAATAAAACGCTTCTTATCCCTTCACCATTAACTAATGAATTATCTAAAAAACCTGCCACTCTAATATTCATATTATCAATCCTTTTCATAGAATTGTGGCAATAAAGCCACCCTTGCATGTCTCTATAGTAATTGAAATAGTCAAAGGAGATTTATCTTTAATTAGAAAAATCTCCTTAAGTTATATACATTCTATTTTTACTATATTAAATATTAATTATTAACTCAACTTTCACATATAAATTTTAAGTTCTAGACTATACAAGATAAGAAATAAGGAGTATTACTTACAAATTAATTATAAAAAACTCCTAGAGTTTTATCCTTAACTCTTACTTCTTACTTTTTACTTCTTAGCTAATCCGATTACTTAACTGCAAATTTTATATTTTTATTTTATAACTTCGAAAGTTGAATTATTAATGTTTTATACACTATACATTATAAAATGCTCTATGAGCTTCTGTATGAGAAGTTCTATCAGCTCTCTCAGCTACTTTACCACTGCCGAATCTTTCATCTAAACTTAGGTATCCTGTAACCCTTGATATACCTTGTATATTTAAGCTTCCACATTTAGTACATTTATGCTCACCGTTATTTAAATAAGTTCCACAATCTCTGCAGTATTTAATATGGAAATTTATACCCATATAGCTTATATTAGTATTCTTGTACGCATAATCTATGATGCTCTTAACATCTTCTGGTTGTGGATAATCATCTAGTTCTATGTAAGTTATATGTCCACCATTACATAGTTTATGATAAGGTGCTTCTATATCTATCTTTTCCTTTATGGATATAGGGAAATATACAGGTACATGGTAACTATTAGTATAATAATCCTTATCTGTAACCCCAGGTACTTCTCCGAATATAGCTTTATCTTGAAGTATAAACTTACCTGATAATCCTTCTGCTGGAGTTGCATAACAAGAATAATTTAACCTATCTATTTCTTTATACTTATCGCAAAATTCTCTTATGGTACTTATAATTTTTATACCTAATTCTTGAGCTTCATTACTTTCTCCGTGATGTTTTCCTATTAAAGCAGTTAATGTTTCAGTAAGACCTATAAATCCTATTCCCCAAGTTCCTTGTTTTAAAATAGGTTCTATAAAGTCGTTATCTCCTAAGTTTTCAGATCCTTTCATTAAGCGCTGTCCTGCCACAAATGGAAGGTCTTTAACTCTTAAAGTTTTAAGTACACCATATCTATGTAATAAAGCTTCCCTTGCCATCTCTAATCTTAAATTTAAAATATCAAAAAACTTATTCAAGTCCCCTTTTGCTAATATACCAATTCTAGGTAAATTCATTGTTACTGGTGCTATATTTCCTCTTCCTTGAGGTCCTTCTTCACCGTTTATGTTAGAACATACATAGGTTCTACAACCCATAGTTGCTGGCATTATTCCTCTATCATAATAAGCCTTATTAAAGTCAGCATCTATATTCATAAACATAGGATTCATTCTCTTAGCTGCAACCCTGCAAGCTAATTGATATAAATAGTAGTAAGGATCACTTTCTTCTCTATTTACCCCTGCTTTTACTCTGAATATTATATTAGGGAATATAGGTTGTTCTCCTTTTCCTAATCCATTTTCATATTCCTCTAAGAAAATTCTACATATAAGTGCTGCATCATCATTTTTAGGAATTCCAATATTAATAGATGAAAATGGTACCTGAGAACCAGCTCTAGAATGCATTGTATTCAAATTATAAACTATACCTTGCATAGCTTGATGAATTCTTTTTTCTAGTTTTTTATTAACTAATTCCTTAATACGAGGATTTTTATCTATATTCTCTTCTGTTACACCCTCATATTCCGGTACATCCCTAAGTACTGCTAATACTTCTTCTATAACTTCTTCTCTTGTGCTAGGTATAAAATCAGCCATATCATTATCAAAATTCACATGAGCCTGACCACCAAACATATCATTTTGAGTGCTTTGAAGAAGTATACATGAAAGTTCTGCAGCAGTTTCTATTCTTTTAGGTGGATTTATAGTACCGTATCCTGTGTTAAAACCTCTTTTTAACACTTTACCCGTTTCTATGTTTAGACAATTAGTAGTTAAATTATAACTATCTAAATCATGATAATATAAATCTCCATTCTCATGGGCTTTTGCTAATTTCTTAGGCATCATGGCTAAATTATGCCACTTATTAGATTCAGAAGCTATTCTTAAAAGCTTAGATGAAAAATTATTGCCAACATTAGCATTATCCCTATCTGTTTCCACTCCAATTTTCTCTATAGCTCTCATCAAATCAGACTTTATGTCTCTAATTTTTGTTCTCTCTCTTCTGTAGTTAAAATACGCTGCCCCAATGTCCTTATAACCTTGTGCTATTAAAGTATCTTCTACTAAATCTTGAATTTGTTCTACATTTACCTTTTGATCTTTTATCTGTTCTACCCTTTCTATACACTTTTGTGTAAGCTCTATTATTTCACTTTCTTTAAGTTTAGAACCTATTTCATCTGCAGCTCCTCTTATAGCTCCAGCTATCTTAGAAGCATTAAACTCAACGGTTCTCCCGTCTCTTTTAACAACATGTAGCATTATTTAACCCCTCCGACCACTATATATTGTACTGTGCTATTATACTGCACTTACACATTTATATCAATCTTAAAATTAACTTAAAATATATATAAAGTTAATTTAGAACTTCGTAGCTAATTTTTATACTGTTTCTTGTACCTATTTGGCAATTGAAAATATATAATAACACGTTACTTATTGATTTAAAAGGGATAAAGGCATGTTTTTTGAATAACTATTTAATTTAACACAAAAATAAATTGAACTTAACTATTAGAATTTCTCCATACTCCATAAATACCTTATAACTGATTAAAAATACTACGTAGTCATTTACCTTTAGTAACTACATGGGTTTTTTAACTAAAGTATTGCCATTAATGTAAATTAATTTTATAATTAAAGCATCAACAGGTTAGGAGGAAAATATTTTGAATAAAATAGCTTTGATAACTGATAGCATTTCTGATTTAAATAAAGAAATTGTTGATAATTATAATATAAAGGTTTTACCTTTAAAAATAATATACAAAGGAAAAGAATTTTTAGATAGAATAAATATAACTCCTAAAGATGTTTATGATAGAATGCCAGAAGAAGTCCCTACCACTTCACTACCATCTATGGATGAAATCAATAATCTGTATATAGATCTAGAAAAAGAGGACTACACTCATGCTATAGCAATACCTGTATCTTCAAATTTATCTGGTACATTTAATGCTATAAAATTAATAAGTGATGATCATCCAAAAATAAATACTCATGTATTTGATTCAAAACTCATAAGTATCGGTGAGGGAATTATTGTTGAACAATGTGCAAAACTTATATCTGGCGGCAATCCCTTTGATAAAATAATAGAACTTTTGCCTAGTATAAGGGATAAAGTGCACTTATACTATTTAGTAGACACCCTTGAATATTTGAAAAAGGGTGGGAGAATAGGAAAGGTTTCCGGTGCAATTGGGCAACTTCTTAATATTAAACCTATAATATCTCTTGATGAAGAAGGTACGTACTACACCGTTGCAAAAACTAGAGGAAAAAAACAAGCTATAAATAAGCTATTGTCCATAGTTCAAGAAATTGTAGAAAAATGCAAATGTAAAGTGTACGTTATGCATGGTGGAGCAGAAGAGGAATGTAAAAAATTATTTAATGTTGTTTCTAAATTTCCTAATATAACCTCCTTGTATACAGGAGAAATAAGTCCTGCCGCTGGTGTGCATACTGGACCTGGTTTATTGGGTATAGCTTTATTTGAAGAATAAAAAATGGTAAACTACATAAAATATCATTAAATATATTTAAGAAAGGTGATATTTTATGATTGGTAAAATAATAGATATGAACGAAACAGATGCCTTTATAAATTTTGAAGATGGTACCACTATGGATATTTCTGTTACCAGACTACCTAAAGACTCAAAAATAGGAGATAATGTTGATATTTCTATGGGCAGTTCCCTATCCTCATCTTCAACTTCAAACAAAGTAATTGATTTCTTTATATAATTTAAGTGACACTCTAAATCTTAATTTGTAGGAAGAAAAGGGAAGATATAAGTAAGATATAAAAAGTAAGAAGTAAGATTGACGGATAAAACTCCTGAGGGAGTTTTAAGAAAATATAAATTTAAGAAATTCCATAGGAATTTCAACATTATTTGATATTTTATATTTTATATTTTATATTTGATGTTTGATATTTAATATTTCTATATTTTCGCTAGCTATCGCCAATAAAAGATTTTTAAACCCTAAAAGAAAAGATATAACTGCTTTGTTTAATGAAACAGTTATATCTTTTCTTTCTATACCGTTATTCATATTCAATTAAAGATTTTCCATAACACAGTGGAGGAAAATCATCCTTTCCTAGCACCTAGTACCTGACACCCAGTACCTAATCTTTTCACTCTTACCTCTTACTTAATTCTTAATTCTACATTGTCCATTGTCAATTGTCCATTGTCAATTGTCCATTGTCACTTCCTACTTCCTCCACAAACTCCAATTTATCCAATTCCATAACCTTTCCTAAAATATTCTTACGAGAATTATTTATTTTAAATTCTCCTCCTAATCCTATCTCACAATCTTCCTTCATACAAATAGATGGAGTTTTAGATATCTTTAATACTTGTGTTGGATAAATACTCTTATGTCCTACTATTAAATAACCTATAACACATACTATGGAAGAATAAGTGCCAACCTCGGCTCCAAATAATTCCATACTCATTATTATACCTGCCAAAGGTGTATTGGAACATGTTGCTAAAAAACATACCATTCCCATAGCTGCATAAAAGGATGCATGTCCATGTATCAAAGCTGCCCAAGTACTACCTGCTGTAGCCCCTATATACGCCATAGGGGTTAGTATTCCACCATTTCCTCCAGAAGCTAAGGTTACAGATGAGGTAATCATTTTACCTATAAATGCAAACCTACCAACACTTTCTCCTGTTACAGCCTTATTTATTATTTCTTCTCCCATGCCAATGGAATCCGTGCTTCCACTTATAATTACAATTGCTATTAAAATTATTCCTCCTATGATACCTTTCACAGGTTTATATATCTTTAATTTCTTAAAAAATGCTTCAATTGAATTTACTATAATTATAAATATATTAGCTAGTATCCCAATGAACACTCCAAATGCTACCATTTTAATAAACATCATGCTTGGATTAGATCTTTTAAAATCAACTAAATATATTAAAAGTGGTTTAGTTCCTAAAAATCTTCCCACAGAATAGCTTACATAAGATGAAATTAAAGCTGGCAAAAGGGATAAATAAGAAAATCTACCTATATATAAAACCTCCGCAGCAAAAACTGCAGCACCTACAGGAGATCCAAATACTCCCACAAATCCCGCACTAATTCCACATATAACAAATCTCTTTCTATCTATATCATTCATATTTAAGAATCTGGAGAAAAATGATGCTATACCTGCTCCTATCTGAGTAGCCGGTCCTTCCTCACCTACAGAACCTCCAAATATTATAGTTAAAAATGTAGTGAATAATTTTACTGGCATAGCCTTTACATCCATCTTGCCAGCTCTTTTATGTATAGATTCTATAGCCTTTTCCGTACCATGTCCTTCTGCATCCGGAGCTAATTTTAAAACTATTAAGCTACATATGAAAAATATAACAGGTAATAGCAGATAATAATATTTAAATCCCTGTTGTACAATACCTTCTCCTGCTGCTACTATTTTTACAAAAATGCCAATGGCAAATCCCACAGTTAAACCTACAAATATAGATAACAAAATCCATTTTATAGTGCTTCCAATCATTATAGATTCTTCTACCATGTCTTTCTTAAGAAATTTCTTCATTTTATTCCCCCTTATCGCATTTATTTACTATTTTCATCATTAAATTCCCCTTTTTTATTATAAACCTCTTTTAACGTCATTTTAAATATTGTAAGAAAATTTTTTCAATATTTTTTTCAAATAAAAAAGAGCCCCATCCTCTGCAGCTCTTTTTTACATCTACTATTTTTTATTTATTTTTTTACCTCTTACCTCTTACTTAATTGTCCATTGTCAATTGTCAATTGTCAATTTTTACTTCCCATATTGCTCTAACATATTTTCTACTAATTCATCATAGTTTTTATTATCCCCTATGTATTCCTCCGCATTTCCACTTTCCATGTTTTCTACCAAATCTAAATCCACAGGCATCTCTGCAAGTAATGGTATATTTAAATACTTTGCATGTTCTTCCCCTGATTTTTTACTAAATATTCTTGTCTTTTCTCCGCATTTTCCACAAACTACATAAGCCATATTCTCAACTACACCTAAAAGATTTATGTTAAGTTTTTCAGCCATAGTTACAACTTTCTTAACTATCATAGATACCATGTTTTGTGGAGTGGATACTATTACCATTCCAGTTACAGGCATAGTTTGCATTACTGTTAATGCCACATCTCCTGTGCCTGGAGGCATATCTATTAAAAGGTAGTCTAATTCCTCCCACATAGTATCCCTGTACATTTGGTTTAGCACGCCAGTAATTACAGGTCCTCTCCATATAACCGGCTCATCCTCTTGTTCTGTTAACAAATTCAAAGAATTTACCTTTATACCTAACTTTGTAGTAACTGGCTCAAATTTAACCTCATTGCCATCCCCTGCAGGATACATAGCAGCTCTTTTATTATTTATTCCAAAAAATCTTGGCATAGATGGTCCTGTAATATCTGCATCCAAAACCCCTACTTTATAACCTTTTTTAGCAAGTTTTGTAGCAAGTATTCCTGTTACTGTAGATTTACCAACGCCGCCTTTTCCACTTATAACCCCTATAACGTTCTTTATTTTACCGTACTTAGGTAGCAACTTAGCTTCTTCACATTTATTTTTAGTATTGCAATTTCCTTTACTTGGACATGTATCACATGTACTCATACCTTCCGCCTCCTTTTCTTAGTACCACTAACCCCTCAAAATGCCTAATATACCAATTCCGTATATTTAAAATTATACCACCATAGGCACTAAACTTTCCAGTATCTATTTACTCCTACTTGAGCTTTTACACTAATAAAGTAAAATTTTTAAATTTAAAATCAAAAAATTCCTTAGGAATTTTAACCTTCATTCTATATTTTACATTCTAAATTTTACATTTCAAATTAAAATAATTACTCATATCTAAGTGCGTCTATAGGATTTAATTTAGCAGCTTTTTTTGCTGGATATATTCCAAAGAAAATCCCAACAGCTGAAGAGAATAATATGGTGCCCAATATTACTTTTAAAGAAATATTAGGAGAAATTTTCGCTGCCATACCTATTAATTCTGCTCCACCGATTCCCACTAGCATTCCTATTATTCCACCTATAAGGGATATTATCACAGATTCTGTTAAAAACTGCATTAATATGTCCTTAGTGGTAGCTCCTATTGCCTTTCTTATACCAATTTCCCTTGTTCTTTCCGTAACTGAAACAAGCATTATATTCATAACTCCTATACCGCCAACTAATAAAGATATAGCAGCTACAGCTCCTATAAATGCTGTAAATATACCTAAAACCTTATTTACCTGTTCTAATTGCTTTAATACATTTTCTGCATTGTATACATTTTTGCTTCTATTGCCATGTCTACTATATAATATGTTCATGGCAGCATTTCCAGCGTATTCACTTGTCTCTTTTGAGTTTGCCATTATAAATAAACTATCTATATAAAAATCATTAGGATAAATAGTTTGAATAAAAGTTATTGGAGTATATATAAATAATGTCATTTCTTCTTCCTGTTCTTCACCCACAAATGGGCTTTCAAAGCCTTTTATTACACCTACTATTTTAGCTTTTTTCATAGAAGTTTTTTCTCCTACCTTTATGCTTTTCCCAACTACATCTTCATATCCAAACAGTGATCTTGCAGACATTTTATCTATAACTACCACCGGTTCCCCCTGAACATACTCTCTTTCATTAAAAAACCTTCCGTACAAAACCTCTACATTTTGAACATATGCTAAATCAGTATTTCCACCAGTAAGAATAGCAAATCTATTCTTTTTATCCGAAGCAGCCTTTCCTCTCTTTTGTATCACTGGGGTTACATATTTTATTGAGTCAACCCTATCCTTTAATACTTTTACATCTTTTAATTGTATATAATCATTTCTATCCGCCTTAGAACTATCCACTTTAATATTTACTATAGAGGCCCCTATCTTTTCAAATTCTCCCGTTATGCTCTCTCTAGCTCCATCTCCTAGGGAAATAATAGTTATTACAGAACTTATGCCTATTATTATCCCCAGCATTGTAAGAAAGGATCTTAACTTATTAGCTTTTATACTTTCTATAGCCATTTTTAAGTTTTCATATAAATTAAAATTCACCAGAAATACCTCCTTTCTCTACCCGAATTTATTTACAAAATTATCCTATTTCCCACCATTTTATCTAAAACTATCTCTCCATCCTTAAATTTAACAATTCTTTTGGTATATCTAGCAATATCCTCCTCATGGGTAACCATAACCACTGTGGCTCCCTCTTCATTTAGATTTTGAAATATCTTCATTATTTCAACAGAGGACTTAGTATCTAAGTTACCTGTAGGTTCATCTGCCATTATTACTTTAGGATTATTTACTATGGCCCTTGCTATAGCTACTCTTTGCTTTTGTCCTCCAGATATTTCATTAGACTTGTGTTTAATTCTATCTCCTAATCCTACCTTTTCCAATGCCTCTACAGCTTTTTTTCTTCGTTCCTTAAGTGGTACACCTGCATATATCATGGGAAGCTCCACATTTTCCAATAATGTCATTCTAGGTAGCAAATTAAAAGCCTGAAACACAAATCCTATATCTTTATTTCTTATATGGGCTAAATCATCATCTTTTAAATTTGATATATCGTTTCCATTTAATATATACTCACCTTTATATTGATTATCTAAGCATCCAAGTATATTCATAAAAGTAGACTTTCCAGAGCCAGATGGACCCATTATAGAAGTAAATTCACCCTTTTCTATTGTTAAATTTATACCTTTTAATGCTGTAAAATCCAATTCACCTGTAACATATGTTTTTACTATATTTCTTACCTCTAACATATTTCCCCTCCTAAACTTCCTCTACCAAAACACCATTTTTAATAGATTCATTAGGATTTAATATAACTTTTTCCCCATTGCTTAATCCACTTAAAACTTCTGTTTCTGTATCAGATTGAATACCTACCTTTACTTTTATTTCTTCCGCCTTGCCATCCTTTACTATATATACAAAGCTAGTTCCCTTTTTATCAAATTTTATAGCTTCTGTAGGTACCTTTAAAGTTTTTTCTGTTTTTTCTACTAATATATCTACATCCACATCAAATCCTATTTTTAAATCACTACCTTTATCTAAAATATCTAAATAAACCCCAAGAGAATTTTCTCTTCCGGCAGCAGATATTTCCTCCTTTGCCACTGGATCCATAGATGATATTTTTCCCTTATACTTATTTCCTCCACTTATTACTATAGCCTCTTGACCTACCTTTACCCTTAAAGAATCATATTTATTTAAAGACATAACTACTTCTAGATCACTAATATCTTGTACCACTACCACTGGCTGAGCTCCGCTATCCATAGCTCCCTCTTTTGCATTTAAGGCCGTAACTATACCATCTTTTTCACATACTATGCTACTTTTACTTTTGTTTTCATTCTCTTTTGCATTATTTAAAGCTATCTTAGCCAATTCTACTGCATTATCCGCTTGTTTCATTTTTTCATCTGAAATATCTTGAAGTTTACTTTTGGTAATCTTCAATTCTTCAATAGCTTGTAAATCTTGTGGTTTTGTACTTCCTTGAAGGTTGGATATTTTATCATCAATATCTGCTTTATTATTTTTTATACTATCCCTTTGTGATATTAACTCTTTTCTTTGAAGAACTGCATTATCATATTGAATTTCTGCCTGTCTTACGGCTAAATTTAAATTAGGCACATCATATTTTATAAGTACTTGGCCCTTCTTAACCTGTTGCCCTACTTTAACATTAACTGCCTTAACCTTTCCCTGAGTACCAAAGTACTCCTTTATACTTTTAGATCTTATTTTTCCACTGGTAGATAAATAAGCTTCCAAATTTCCTGTAGTTGCCTTTACTGTTTTAACCTTGTTATGCTTGTTTCTGTTCTTATTAGCCATTCCCATATAAATGAAAATACCTATAATTACAACAGGTATAAGCCATAAAATAACTTTCTTTTTCTTAGCCATATTATTCCCTCCATAAAATCTCATTATAATCATTTGAGCATAAACAGAACTCTTAGCTTCAGATGGAGTTTTTACTCCAACTGAAGGTTAGAGATCGTTATCCAGGGACGTAGCTGCCGTTATCTCCCACTTTGTTAGAAGTGGGAGTGTTACGGCAGGTAGTCATCGGATAAAATAATTGTAATATTAAATTATATACCAGTCAACTTACACACCTATTTCTAAAGCTCTCTACATATAGAAAAAACCAGATTTGCATCTGGTTTAAAATTCTTTATCATCTATAACAGGCGCTTTATCTTGGAAAATTCTTATTTCCCAGTCTCCTTTATCATATACATTCCATATATAGTATTTTTTATTTTGATTTTTAGTATTATCCTCAAATTGTACTATTCCCTTGTATAAGAAGGACTTATAGCCTTCTGTACTTATCTTCATAACTATATCATATTTCTTATTTTCATCTTCTACTATTTCTGCATTTATTTTTTTACTTTTTATATCTTCTTTAAATTGTTCTATATCTGAAGATAATAAAAACTTTCTAGCTTCCACATCATCATTTAATTCTATTCCAATAGTTGAATTAGGACTATAGGTATCACTATATTTTTTCAGTGTTTGAATTAATGATCCATAATATACTTTAGAAAATTTCTCTGGAACTCTTATGTTCCAAAAATTCTTTATTATATCATTATCAAGTCTTCCTGAAACTATGTATACATTATTATCCTCATCATATAAATTTCCGCCACTGCTTTTTCTATCTATACCAACTATATATTTAAATTGATGCACACTTTCATCATTTTCATACATTTCAAATATATAATCTGGCTTTAATGTAGTTTTGGTATTTACTTTCTTAGCTGAAGATAAAATATCATACATGCCACTTATGGCTTTTTTATCCTCTACTATAAATCTAAAACCTTTATCTCTAGTACTTTGAATTACTATTTTATTGATTCTTCCATCCTTAATATACTGAAAATCTTCATTCATAAGCCCCATTTTAACTTTTAATTTATCTATTTTATTACACCCAGTGAACGCAAAAGGCAATGTTAGCACTATAATGGTTGCAATGACTTTTCTCCACTTTTTTAACAATTTTAGTTCCTCCTAGTACTAAATTTCTTCCTTTTTTCTTTTTAAAATCTTATCTATATTAAACACCAAAATCGCAACTATAACCATAATTATGCTAATAAATTGTGAAGTTGAAAGTATTCCTACATTTCCTCTTGGGTCATCTCTTAAAAACTCCACTAAAAATCTTCCTATGCCATATAATATAAAATACATAGCAAAAACTCTTCCCTCTTTTTTATTTTTCTTGTCATACCACAATAAAAAAATACAAAGAGCAAAATCAAAAATTGAAGAATATATTTGAGTTGGATGTACATGTATTCCTGCTGGTGCAAAATCAGAATTCATAAACTCCACACCCAAACAACTATCTGTGGCTCTTCCATAGCAGCATCCTGCTAAAAAACATCCTATTCTTCCAAAACCTTGAGCCAATGGTATTGTTGGTATTACTAAATCGAATACATCTAATATTCTCCATTTATTTTTTTTGCAATAAATATATACCCCTAGAGTTCCCCCTAATATGGCACCATATATAACAAAACCATATTGTAAATCTTTAAGTATGGATATATCCTTTATAATGTTCTTAAATTCAGTAATTACAAATAATAGCTTTCCACCTAATACACCAGATATTATTGCTATAATAGTCATGTTGCTTATCTTGTCCTCATTATACTCTCTTTTTTTCACCCTGTAATTCAATAGTATAATTGCCGCTAATATTCCTATAGCTATCATAGTTCCATAGCCATATACTTTTATACCAAACACTTCAAATAATATAGGTCTCATGATGCCATCCTCCTATTAAATAAATAAAGAGAAGTTAAACTTCTCTTTTCCATTATATAAATTATAATACTTTACTAAAATTTAATCAAATGTTTTATTCATACCTGTATTTTCTAAAGTGCTTACTATTGTTCTAAATACAGAAAGCATGCTATCTTTAAATTTATCATTATTCACAAAGAAAGAAAACCTAACAAATCCACCTTTTCTAGGAATAAAATACTCAAAGGACCTATATATATTCTTTTCTTTATCCTGTATTAGATATGTTACTTCATATGCTTTATTTCCGCCTAAATCTATGCTTTGTATCTTGTAGTCTTTAATAATGTTTTGTTTTAAAGATACTTCTTTACTATTTTCTAAAAACTTTTCTAAACTAATATTTATATTCCAAACCTGAACTAATCCCTTTATAACATTATCTTGTGAAATAAATTCATTATGATATATTATTTCCTCACCAGGAAATTCTCTTAGTCTTGTATGCCAATTTTCTGGGAGTTTATAAAGGTACGTATTAAGCATATGGTATTCCTTTAAAGATTTTATATCATTATGAATTAATGCCGTAAGCTTAAGTCTCCCATATAAATTCTTTTGAAAAACCACTAGAATAAATATAAGTCCTATTAAAATTAAAGATATTCCAACCCTTTTTCTATTTATTTTTATGACCTTAATCATAAACTTCCCCCTGCATATATTCCTGTAATAGTACTATATGCATAGATGATTTTATATATTACTTGTTTTTCTTTACAGGTATCAATATGTTATAATTTTTAAAGTCATAAAACATTATCCAATATCCTTGATTTTCATCTAAATTATAACTCTTCATCCATGTAACAAAGCCTGTTTTCCCTTTAAATGGCTGACAATTTGGAGATTTGCTTCCCGGTATAGCATACATTATATATTTAATTTTACAATTCTCATCATACTTGTATCCAACTAAATAATGTTTATAATCTTTTATATAAGAATAGTAATTTATCATAGGATAATACATAATCACATATTTATCATAATCTGACATATCACACATATGCTCTATATCTTCTGCAGGTATTTTATACCACACACTTTTATGGATTTTAGGGAAGATATCACAGTATTTTTCAAATCCATTACCTAAATCCTCAAAGAAATTTTCCATGGATTTCATAGGATATTGATTTTTTTCTATACAATCACACTTATTATCCCTAATATCTTGATTTTTTTGTGTGATTTTTTGGCTATTTTTCTTACCATTTTCGTTTATCTCTTCTATATTTTCTACATGGTGTTGATTTTCACTAATATCATTTATTTCATCTTCTATATCTTTATTCCTCTCTTTATTAATATCTATATTTTCATTGTTTATTTCCAATTGCTCATTTTGATTATTTTCATTAATCTGTACTTTATTTTCTATTTCTTCATATTCTTTTCTGTCTTCATTTTCAACTGCCTTTTTATTTTCCCCTGTACATTCCTTTTTAGCTTCTTCAGTTTTTTCTCTATTATCTTTTTCGTTGAAATTCTTATTTTCTGGTGCCTTGGTGTATTTTGCCTTTGACTTTTCACTAGCCTTTAATTCTTTGTGGTTATCCTCTATTGTTTCCTTACTTCTCTCTATTTCCGCTTCATAGCTATCAAATATGTTACCTAACTCCCTATTATCATTTATATTTATCATATTGTAGGTTTTCCAATCCTTAGGTATATCCGTAGTAATAAATCCACTCATTAAGGATATGACATTATTGTCCATTATTCTAGCTATAGCTGCACCTATTATCTTATCTACTGATGTATTGCTTCCACCTATGTTTTCTTCATCGTACTCATAACTTACATCAGCTCTACCCTGCTCATCTAACCTCATATTACCTATATTTATTAAGCTTTTGCACCCCTTCTTACCACATATAAGTAACATAGAATACTTATCATCAGGCTTTAAATTTTGAACATAATAGGATATTTTGCACTTTGAGTTTTTTGTCTCTATTTTAGCGTATCCTGTAGGAGCCTTACCTGAAGATAATCCAAATCCTCTTTCATCTTCTTGAAGTATAATAAAATATCTACTATAACTTTTTTTAGAAGCCAAAACTAGTCCCTCCATTAATATTATTCATTATAATATATGTGAGACTTTTGTAAAAGTGAACCTACTTATAAAATTATTTACTTTGCATGTATATATGGTTAGATAAATTAGCAAATTCCTCTAAGCTTAAAGTTTCTCCTCTTCTCTTAGGATCTATATTTGCCATTTTAAATGCCTCTTCTAATTTTTCCTTAGATATTCCTATATTTTTTAGTCCATTCCATAAAGTTTTTCTTCTCATAGCAAAAGCATCTCTTACCACCCTAAAAAATAGTTTTTCATCCTCCACCTGAACTTTTGGCACCTCTGTTCTATCCAATCTTATTACCATAGAATCAACTTTAGGACTTGGTATAAAGCATCCTGGTGAAACTTTTCTTAAAATTTTTGTATTGCAAAAATATTGAACTAACAAAGTAAGTGCACCATAATCTTTACATCCAGGATTTGCATCTATTCTTTCTGCTACTTCCTTTTGTATCATTATAGTTAATGACTTAAATTTATATCCGCCAGTAAGTAAATTAGATATTATTGGAGTGGTAACATAATAAGGTAAATTTGCTACAACCTTTACGCTTTTTTCCTCTCCAATTATTTTATTAAAATCAACCTTTAGTGCATCCTCATGTATCAATTGAAAGTTTTCATAATCTTTCAGCTCCTCTGAAAGTATTGGTATAAGTCTAGAATCTAATTCTATAGAGCATACCTTTTTAGCCCTATCTAACAATACTCTAGTTAATGTTCCTACCCCTGGTCCTATTTCTATTACTAAATCCTCTTGATTTACCTGTGCCCCATTCACTATATCATAAAGAACCGTATCATCAATTAAGAAATTTTGCCCTAAACTTTTGCTAAATTTAAACCCATATTTTTCAACTATATTTTTAGTTTTAAAATTATCCATTGTTACTCTCCTTATCAACCTTTTCCATGGCCTTAATAAACTCTTCCTTAGATATTCCATAATTATTTAATCTAGATAAAAACTGATTAGCATTACCGTAACCTATACCTAGTTCTTTACCTAATTTATCTCTTCTATCCTTTGAATTATTATATCCACTTAATTTAAAATAAAGCATATCTTCTATGGTAAATTCCTGTCTTTTCTCCTTTTGCTCACATTTTGCCTGTGCTAAAGCCCTTCTTATAACTTCTGGTGATGCATTTTCCACCCCAATGTCCCCATCTTTAATTCCATCAACTTTTGATATGTACGCATGTTTAATGCCTTCTACTCTTTTAGATATTATTTTTCTAATTTTCTCTCCTGCAAAATCTGGGTCCGTTAAAACTATAACTCCCTGTCTCTTCTGAGCTTCTTTTATTTTATCTATTACCTTTTTATTTATACCAAATCCACCTACAGCTATAACCTCCGCTTCTACAGCATTTTTTACTGCTGTAATATCATCTCTGCCTTCTACAACAATAACTTCTTTAATCATAATATATTCCTCCAAAAATTCTTTTCAAATAATATTTTCTTTCTTTTTACTACATATGTCAATGAAAAAAAGGAGCTAACTAGCTCCTTTTAACTATTTTAGAATGTATACATTCACCCATCTTACGCCCCAGCCATTTGCTTCGGCATTGCTATTTAAAAATACGTCAATTATATTTCCCTTTATAGCACCACCTACATCCTCAGCTATGGCCAAACCATAACCTTCTACATAAACCTTTGTTCCTAAAGGTATAACTCTTGGATCTACTGCTATAGTGCTATAACCACTAGGATTTCTCCTAGCTCTTGTTCCTGTAGCTGTTATCCCTTGATAAGGGTCACCTGAACCTTTTCCTGTACAGGCTTCACTGGCAGTGTATGCTGTAGCTTTCATTTTTATAACTCTATTGTAGTTTAAACTTGAACTTCCACGAGATGGTCTTACCACTCCCATGGTTCCTACTGCAACCAACTGCTCCACTGGCTTTTTAGTTACGCTTTCACTTACTACCCTGCGAGAAATTTCCTTCCCATCTTCATATACTACTCTTGTGGCTATAACTTTTTCACCCTTTTGTCCTGCCTGAATAACTTTCTTTTTTCCTTCTTCTAGGTTACTATCCTTTTTAACCACTGTAGTAAAATCCAATTCCTTGTTCTCTTTAACAACTTTAGAAGTAACTCTTGTGATAGAAACATCCATTCCTTTGGTGATTTTTTCATCCATAGATGGCTCTATTCTGTCCTCATCCTTAACTTTAATGCCTTCATTATCTAGCATGTCCTCAACAGTATTTTCAGCTGTTACCACAGACAAAGTCTTTCCATCTACACTAACTTTAATATTTACTGCCTTCTTTATATTTATTTCGTCTCCATCTTTTACCTTACTGTCCAAACTAACATTAATTTTGTCCTTATTTTCTATCCGTATATTATTGTCTGCTAGAATTCTCTTTAAGTCACTTCTATAGGTAACTATTTTTTGCTCTTTTCCGTCAATTACTACTGAAACTGTCTTTTTTATGGTAGCAATCCCTAAGGTCACTCCTATAAATAACAGGATTACTACTAGTACAGCTACTGGACCCTTGGGAAAATATTTATTAGATAGGTCCCTTGCTTTCTGTTTCATAGTAAACTACCTCCCTTTGGCATAGACAAAATTTATTATATAGGTTTTCGCATATTTTGTCAAATTCCTATGCCTTTTGTCATATTAACCAATGCATCCCATGCATAAATATATATAAAATTATTAAAATAATAATAGCCTTTAGCAAAAAATAGATGCCTTTTTATTCCAAATTAATAATATTAAATACATTGTACACTAAAATCATATTTTAAACAAGTTTTTTGTGTTTCCTATTGTGATTATTTCTACCTGTTCTGTTGGTATTTCCTTGATTTCTGATATTTTTTCTATTATGAATTTAATATAGTCAGATCTGTTCCTTTTTCCTCTATAAGGAACAGGTGCCATATATGGGCAATCAGTCTCAACTAATATTCTATCCATTGGAACCACTTTTAATACATCTATAACCTTTTTTGCGTTTTTAAAAGTAACTACTCCAGTAAATCCCACGTAGTATCCCATTTTTAAACACTCTTTCGCAAATTCCGGACTTCCTGAAAAACAGTGTACAACTCCCTTAACTTCAGGGAAATCCTTAATTATTTCTAGTGTATCCCCATGAGCATCCCTATCATGTATAACTACAGGCAATCCAAGTTCCCTGGCTAATTCCATCTGCCTTCTAAATGCTTCTCTTTGAACTTGCCTTTCAGGATTTTCTTCATAATAATAGTCTAATCCTATTTCCCCTATAGCCTTTACTTTTGGATTTTTAGCTAACTGCCTTAATTCTTCTACAGCAGCCTCATCTAATTTATCCGCATATTCTGGATGTAATCCTACAGCAGCATAGAAAAAATCATATTTATCAGCTAACTTAACTGAATCCCTAGCCCCTTCCATTGCTGCTCCACAATTCAAAATACCAACTATACCATTTTCCTTAAGTTCTTTAATAACCTGCTCTCTATCCTCATTAAATGATTCATCGTCATAATGAGCATGTGAATCAAAAATCATACCTTTCCTCCTGAGTTTATCAATATTTTTAAGCTCTAAAATTAATATATAGTTTTTATTGTTTTACACTTTAATTATATTACTTCTAATTTTAATTAATTACTACTAAATCATAATTTCTATTTCCTAAACCAATTTCCTCTCCATGTTCTACACTACATTTCCAATCAGTATTTACATATAATCCATTAAATTTATCTTCACCTGCATGTATATGCTTTTCCTCTAATTCACTTCCCTTTGCTACTGGTGAATTATTCACCATATCCACTGAAGCCATATCTAAAGCCACAGGATCAAAAGATGCTGCAATACCTATATCAGGTACTATTGGTACATCATTGTGTGACCAACAATCACAGTTAGGTGATACATTCATTATAAAATTTATATGAAAATTAGGCTTATCTTTAACCACAGCCAATGCATATTCCGCTATCTTTTCATTAGCAATATCTGCAGCCTCATCCCATTTTACCAATGCCGCTCCAAATTTGCATACTGCAACACATTGACCACAACCTATACATTTATCATAATTTATATCTGCGCTCTTTTGTTCATCAAGACTTATAGCTTCAACTGGACAATGTTTTATACATGCTCTACAAGCCACACATTCGTCTTTTTTAATCCATGGCTTAGAAGCTGAATGCATTTCCATTTTGCCGCCTCTTGAACCTGAACCCATTCCCAAATTTTTAAGGGCTCCTCCAAATCCCGTCATATCATGTCCCTTAAAGTGATTCATAGAAATAACTATATCTGAATCCGCTATAGCCGTTCCTATTTTTGCAGTTTTACAATGTTTGCCGTTTATCTCTATTTCCCTGTAACTGCTTCCCTTTATTCCATCTGCTATTATAATATGACATCCCACTGTTAATGGATTAAATCCATGTACATAAGCTGTTTCTAAATGATCTAATGCATTTGCTCTTTTACCAGTATAAAGTGTATTTGAATCTGTTAAAAAAGGTTTTCCACCTAATTCTTTTATTAATTTAACTACTTCGGCAGCATAATTAGGTCTTATATAGGCTAAGTTTCCTGGCTCACCAAAATGTATCTTAATAGCTGTAAATTTATCCTTAAAATCTATATCCTTTATACCTGCCTTTATTAATAAGCTGTTGAATTTGTCTATTAAATTTCTCCCAGACTTTGTCCTCAAATCCATAAAATAAACCTTTGACTTTTCCACACTCATCACCCTCACCCTTTAAATATTAATACAATTATACACCACTTTACAGCTATTTCAAAATAGGAAAATTGTGACGGAAGTCACAATTTTCAGTGGGCTAGTTTGCCAGTGTGCTAGAGGACCAAAATTAGTGTGCTAGTGTGCTAGAGGACCAGAGGGCTAGGGAATGATAATTTTTCTTCATTGCATTACAAAAAATTTTAGAATGTAAAAAAGATAGCTAACACAATTTCACAACGTGAAATTGTGTTAGCTATCTTTAGGGCTTAAATTAAATCTTTTATTGGCGATAGCCAGGCTAAATATATAAATATCAGATATCAAATATCAAATAATGTGGATTTTCTTCATTTTATTTAGAAAATCTTTAAGTTATAAAAAAAGAAAACGCTCATAATATCTTTTAGGCGGAGCCTTTCGAAAAGTTATATGATACTTATTAAAATAAAATAGTAATTAAAATTCGATTCATTTTGCCGTAAGGCAGTTGTTTGTATAAATCTTAGTTTTAGTATTTAATACGGCTATCGCCAATAAAAGACTCGTGAAAAGCAAAATATAGAATTCAACTTTAAGTGTAGAGTAAACACTTTTATGATATTTTCTCCCAAAAGTATGATATAATTGAAAAATAAGTTAATTCATAATAGTAAATTTAATTCAAATGACGGAGGATAATTAATGGATATAGAATTTAATGTAATCGCTACATTTGATAGTATGTGCAGAAATATTCTTATGTGTAAGAGAAGAAAGAACCCATATAAAGGGCTGTACAATTTAGTCGGAGGAAAGATTAAAAGTGGAGAGGATGGATTAAGTGCGGCTTATCGTGAATTGGAAGAAGAAACTGGCATTTCCAAAAATGATATTACACTAACACACTTGATGGATTTTACATATTATTTACCCAGTATTAAGGTCGAAGTATATGTTGGGCGTGTAAATAAAGAAGTTTCTGTATATGGAGATGAAAATGATTTAGAATGGATAGAAATAAATCAGAATTTCTTTGACATTTCAAAATTTGCTGGAGAAGGCGATATTGGGCATATAATAAAACATATATTTTTATATAAAGAGATACTTTTAAAATAGATTCAAAAAATAAAGCAAGTACAACCTATAGTTGATAATTTACAATTTTCTTTTTTGCGACGCAATGGTAATTAATAGTATATTCAAAAGAGGCTTGTTAACAGTTAAAGAAAGACTATAAAACTATATAAAAGTCTACTATTTTTTAATAGGCTTCAAAATTATCTAGTAGAATCACCTCAAAATATTATAAAAAATAAGTTATTGAACATAATGATATATAAATAGCAAAGTGAGGTGATAAAACATGATAAAGGCATTAAATATACGGCTATATCCAACACAAGAGCAAATAATTTTAATGCATAAGCATATAGGCTGTATGAGATTTGTTTACAATTGGGCGTTAGCCAAGCAAATAGATAGCTATAAACTTAATAGTAAAAAGCTATCAGTTGCAGATTTAGGTAAACAATTAACTGTTTTGAAGAATACCGCAGGTTACGAGTGGTTATATGAAGTATCTAATGCAACACTTAAAGAGAGTATTAGAGATTTAGATAAAGCATATACTAATTTCTTTAATGGAAGTGGCTTTCCTAAATTTAAAAGCAAGAAAAAATCAGAACCTAGATTTTATAGTAGATATGAAAGAATTTATTTTAAAGATAACTTTGTTAATCTTGAAAAGATAGGTAAAGTTAAATATAAATCAGATTATGATATAGATTTAACTACTATAACAAAGTTTAAAAATCCTAGGGTGCATTTTAATGGCAGGGTATGGGTACTTTCAGTAGGCATCGAAGATAATATTAAAACTGTTAAATTAAATGATTTTAGCTTAGGAATTGATTTAGGAATATCTCAATTAGCAATAACAAATATAGATAATTTAGACACTAGGAATGTTAATAAAACAAACAAAGTTAAAAAACTAAGTAAAAAATTAAAAAGAATTCAAAGACAATGTTCAAGAAAATATATTATGAATAAGAAAGGAGAGAGTTACCAAAAAACCAGGAACATTGCAAAACTTGAAAAGAAGATTAAAAAACTTCATAGTAAACTTAAAAATATTAGATTAAATCATATACACCAAACTACTTCCAAAATGGTGAAAGCCAAACCATATAGAATAGTTATGGAGGATTTAAAAGTATCTAATATGATGAAGAATAAGCACTTATCAAAGGCAATAGCAGAGCAGGGATTTAATATTTTTATCAATCAGATAAAATATAAATGTGAAAAGTATGGTATTAAGTTTGTTCAAGTACCTACATTTTATCCTTCAAGTAAAACCTGTAGTCATTGTGGCAATATCAAGAAAGACTTAAAACTTTCAGATAGAGTTTATAAATGCAAATGTGGATTTACTTGTGATAGAGATAAAAATGCTTCATATAACCTTGCAAACTATGGTTTAGTATAATCATATAAAGGATTTACTAAACTGGGTAATCGTTACAACCCACTATACTAATAAAGTATAGCAAAGCCTATGGAGTGTTACACAAACGAAAGTAGCCGCAATTTAACCTTTTGCAGAAGGTTATAAAATGGGTAAAATCGGACATTATGAAGTAGGAAAGAAACAAAACTATATACTTATATAATCTTTTTATAAAGTTTTATAAAGTTTTGGTAACGGCTTTTGGGTGATTTCTCAAAAAGATATATCATAATTGCACATGACCAAAATGAGGCAATAGGTATTTTAATAGGCATAGTAAAGGATGAGTGGTTATTACACATTTACTCTCTACATGTATCTCCAAACTATCGGAGTAAAGGAGTTGGCTCAGCACTATTATCTAAGTGCATAAATGATATGTACTTTAATAATATAAAGGAAATAATTTTAGATGTGCATATTGATAATAAACCAGCCTATAATTTATATAAAAAGTTTGGTTTTAAAGAAGTATAAATCTTTCATTATAAATCAGCTGGCTACGCCAAAAAAACTTTTCAAGTGCTCAATTTGTGATTTTTTACCTGTTGACTTGTTTTATTATTACATTTATTTAATTAAAGATTTTAAATAACGCAGTGGAGGAAAATCTCCCTTAACCCTTACTTCTTACTTACTTCTTACCTCTTACTTAATTCTCACTTCCTCCACAAATTCTAATTTAAGAAATTCCATAGGAATTTCAACATTAATTGATATTTGATATTTAATATTTGATATTTAATATTTCTATATTTAATATTTCTATATTTTTGCTGGCTACGCCAATAAAAGATTTTTTAAGCCCTTAAAATAAAAGATATAACCACTTCATTTAATGAATCAGTTATACCTTTTCCCACTATACCATTGTTTATATTCAATTAAAGATTTTCCGTAACGCAGTGGAGGAAAATCTTCCTTTACTAGCCCTCTAGCACACTGGCCCACTAGCACACTATAAGCCATAAATTGCGTCGCAATTTATGGCTTATAGTGATGCAATTAAGGATGAAACTAATCCCATAATTCCTCCCAAAAGTCCGCCTAACCAAGTAATAGCACTAAGTTCCTTACTTGAAATTTCTAAAATTATCTTTTCAGCAAAAGCCACATCAAAAGAATTTATCCTCTCTTCAGTAATGGCTGCTATATCCAAAGCTTCTATAACAGATTCTGCTTCTCTTTCAATAAATCTATTATAAAGACTTATTGCAATAGCATAAGAGTATTTTTTAATAGCTTCTTCACGTCCTTTGAATATATCCTTCATTGGCTTATCAAAGACAGACTTTATAAAATTTTCAATAATATTCAGAAGTTTTCCACAGAAAACTTCTCCAAATAGAAATTCATCTAACTTTTTGTGGATAAGTTTGTTTAAATCTTCACTATATTTTTTATTTAATTTAATAATAATATCTCTTAAATTATTATTGTTGTTAATTTTATCTTTAAAAACATTCTCTAAAGACTTTACATTTTCTTCTGATACAAATTTATCAGAAATTAATCTTGATATTACTTTTATAGTCTCCTCTTTTCCCTCTTCAGAAGAATTTACAAGTATATCACTTACATCCTTTTCTAATATTTTATCTACTATCTCTCCTAAAAGCACTATAACTTCTTGCTTATTTTCTTCTTTTTCCATAAAATCATTTAAAATAACCATAGCCTTTTCATATAGTGACTCTTTGTTTAAAAACATAGCTATCATAGGATTTAAATTTTTGCTTATAGCCTCTTCTATTATATCTCTTACCTTTATTTGAGCTTTTTCACTATTTAATATTTCTTCTATTGCAGCACAAATATTATCTTTTTTATTGTACATATATACTTTTAAATTATTAACTGCACTTTGAGGAATAATATCTTTTATTTTTTTAGAACTGCCTTCTAAATTTTTAATTTCTTCCATGAATACACTATTTAATTTTTCCTCTATTTTGCCTTCATTTTTATATTCTAAGGCTACACATAATAACTTTTCATTTATTTTATTATAAATGCTACTTTCTGTTAAAACTTTTGGACTCTTATTTAAACTTTCTTCTATGTATTCTTCTATATATTTAACCATAGCATTTTTAGACTTTTCATTTCTAATGCTATTTAATATATAATTATTCAAATTTACACTTAAATACTTGTATAATTCATGTTGCTTTCCTTCTGAAAATTCTTCAACCAAATTACCCAATGAATTTTCAGATTCTTTCAAGCTATCTATTTTATTAAAAACCCACTGTTCTAATTTTTTATTAATTTTTTCACTGCATAAAGATTTAACCATGGTTTCCTTAGTAAGCAAATGATTGCCAATAGCTTCTCCTACGCTTTTAGCTATCCTGCCTTTCTCCTTAGGTATCAAACCTGGAGTAAACGGTATTTTAAATCCTAAAAACCTTTTTTCTTCATAAGGTCTAAAAAGCATCTTTATAGCTAACCAATTAGTTATATATCCTATTATAGCTCCTGTTACTGTAGTTATAAAAACCTTCATATTTTAATGTCTCCCCTTTACCTTTGTATATTTTACATGCTACTCATTTAACATATTAAGTTTTACCACAGTAAATAATTTTATTACATATAGTCGTTTTAGTAAATGCCTTAACTAAAATAAATTAAGGATAAGTTCCCCATTTTAACTTATCCTTAATCATCTATAATATTTATTTTTATAAAGTGAAAAGCTTATATGTATAAAACATACACAGGTTAAGCTTTATTTCAATATTAATACAATCTAATCACAGGCATATATTTCCTTGTGACTATCTCCTTGCATCAAAAATATCTTTTCTATTTCTTCACTTATTATAGAACTTATATCTCCATCATATGTGAATTTTACCCCTATACCACAGTTAGAGCTTAACTTTCTTGGTACAGGCATCATTTCACTTTTTATTTCGTTTTTAACTAAAAACCTGTTGTATTTTACTGCTCCTGAATGAGTAAAAAATACTGCAATATATTCCATAAATTATTTCCTCGCTGTGATTACAAAATCCTCTTCTTTTTCTTTTACGTCAACATTATATCCAGCATTTTTTAAGAATCTTTGAACATTTCCCTTAGCTGTATTGTTATCTACAATTATTTCTATTCCTTTAGGACTTTGTTCTATTCCTTTTTTAGCCATTAAAACTGGTTGTGGACATGACATTCCTCTAGCATCAATCTGCATTTACATTCACATCTCCTTTTGCCTTAAAATTCATGGATTTTTCCATATTGAAATAAGACACTGCAAGAACTACTATAAATCCTATAATTACTGCAACTTTACCATTTAAAGTAGGTCCCTTTCCACTAGAAGCTAATGAGAAGTTATGGCAGAAAGCTGCTCCAACTAACATTCCTAGTACTGCCATTACAGAATCTATATTTCCTTCAGCAGATAAAATTAATTGTCTTAAAGGACATCCTCCTAAAAGCACTGAACCCCATCCTGCTAGTACCATTCCTAAAAAGTTCCATAAAGCATCATTATGTGCAACTGGTTGTCCAACAAAACCTAATTTAAATTTTCCAAATATTAAGTTTCCTATTAAAGTAAATACAAATATAGATAAGAATCCTGTTAATAGATAACTATCTTTAAACATTATTAAATCTCTTATACCGCCAACCATACAAAGTCTTGTCTTTTGAGCCGCAACTCCTACTATTAACCCAGCTCCTAAAGCTAACCATATTGGTGCATGTAATGAACCTGGTGCTTTTTTACTGAAGAATATAAAAGCTGGTGCTGCAAGTAATAAACCTAATAACGCTACATTTACTACTGGGAATAAATATCCCTCAAAATTTGATAATTTATAATTTCTTTTTAAAGTAAATCCTTTATTTAAGAAGAATATACCAACTACTATACCAACAGCAAATCCTGCTATTCCAAATATAGCATTTAAATCTCCTCCAGCAAGTCTTAATACCATTCTTAAAGGACATCCTAAGAACATTAAAGCTCCTACCATTACTACAAATCCTAGGATAAATCTTATAAATGGAGAAGATCCTCCCTTTGTACTGAATTCCTTGCTTCCTATAGCCATTAAAAAAGCTCCCAATACAATACCTATAACCTCTGGTCTTATATATTGTACTACTGGTGCTCTATGCATTCCTACCGCTCCTGCTATGTCTCTTATGAAGCAAGCAATACACACACCCATGTTACCTGGGTTTCCGAATTTAACTAATATTGCTGAAAGTATTCCAACTAAGGCTCCAGCAAATATTATGCCCTTTTTACCTGACATATTATACCTCCTTCAATTTTTTAATTCTTAATTTATTAATTTAATAATTATTTCCATATTGATTGTAACAATTATATTAATATAAGTTAAATAGTTTATTTCTATAGATATTCTTTCATCTATAGTTATTTTCCATAGCATTGATAAATTTAATTTGAAATTGCATTTTATGATTATTCAAAACTCTATTTTATGTTAAACTTAATATGTATTTATATTTTGATATGAAATAAATGATAAAACTCATTCCGTAGTTTTAAAAAAGGTAAGAAGTAAAAGCTAAAAAGTACGGAGTATTACTTACCTGTAAATTTTATATTTTTATTTTATAACTGCGAAAGTTGAGTTAAATATTAATAAAAAATCCTATTAGGGGGGATTCTAAATGAACAATCTATACTTAGACAATGCAGCTACTTCTTTTCCTAAACCAAAACCAGTGGCTGACAGCATATACAATTACATATTAAATATAGGATGCAATGTAAATAGGGGTGCCTATTCCTCTGCATATACTGCAGAAAATACCCTATTTGAAACAAGAGAGCTATTATGCAATTTATTTAATTTTTCCATTGAAGAAAACGTTATATTCACTAAAAATATAACAGAAAGTTTAAATATTTTAATAAAAGGTTTTATTAAATCTGGAGATCACATAATAGTTTCTTCTATGGAACATAACGCTGTAATGCGCCCTATTACCTCTCTTTCTAAATTAGGGGTTAGTTTTTCTAGAGTTCCTTGTGATAATGAAAGCAATTTAAGATTAGATGAAATAGAAAATTTAATAAAGCCAAATACTAAAGCCATAGTAATGACTCATGCATCTAACGTCTGTGGAACTATTCTTCCTTTAGAAATAGTAGGTGATATTTGCAAAAAACATAATTTGTTTTTTATTATAGATTCAGCTCAAACTGCCGGATTTATAGATGTAGACTTTGAAAAGTTTAATGCAGATGCTATAGCTTTTACAGGACATAAAAGCCTTATGGGTCCTCAAGGTATAGGTGGTTTTTTAATAAGTGATAGGCTTAACTGCATCACTACACCCCTTATAGAAGGCGGCACTGGAAGTCTTTCAGAATCCGAATCTCAACCAGATTATATGCCTGATAAATTCGAAAGCGGCACCATGAATTTACCTGGAATCTTTGGGTTGAATGCTGCACTTAAATATATAAATAATGTTGGTTTAAGCTCCATAAGGGAAAAAGAATTGGAACTTACAAAGAAATTTATAGAAGAAATTAAAAATATAAAAGAAATCAACTTAATAGGTAAGCAAAACATAGAAGGTAGAACTGCTGTGGTTTCTTTGGATTTCACTTCTTTTGATAATGGTGAAATTTCTCACCTTCTAAACAGGGATTTTAATATTATGACTAGATGTGGACTTCACTGTGCTCCATCTGCCCACAAAACCCTAGGTACTTTCCCAAGAGGCACTGTACGTTTCAGCTTTAGCCATTTTAACACACTTGAAGAAGTTAAATATGCTGTTAATTCTATTAATGACTTGGTTAAACGCCAATAAAAAATTAATGATCAATTATTAATTTAATCAACCGTAAAACATTTGTATGTTAATGAGATGATATTTTTTATTTATTTCACTGAAAAAATTTCAAAACATATAAAAAGAACCGCAATTTGCGTATAGCACAAATTTGCGGTTCTCATTTTTATTTTATTTAAGTCTTTTAATCTTTTAATAATTCTAGAATCAAAGTCAATTTCCCTAAATATACTTCAAAGATTTTCCGCCGCACAGCGAAGGAAAATCCCCCTTAACTAGCCCTCTAGCCCTCTAGCAAACTGGCACCCTATCTTTCCTAGCCAACTATCTTATCTGGCCCACTAGCACTCTAGCAAACTGGCAAACTATCTTACCTGGCTTCCTGTTGGAAGATCTCCTGGAATGCTAACAGTAAACAATTTGCTATCATCATCAGTAGATGCTGCAAGTATCATTCCTTGTGAAAGCTCTCCTCTTAATTTAACAGGTTTTAAATTAGCAACTAATACTACATATTTTCCTATTAAGTCTTCTGGTTTATAGTACTTTGCTATACCTGATATAACCTGTCTTTCCTCTCCGTCTAAGTCAACTTTTAATTTTAAAAGTTTGTTAGCTTTTTTCACTGGTTCACACTCTAACACCTTAACTACTCTTAAATCAATCTTATCAAAATCATCTATAGTTATTTCTGGTTTTAATGGCTGCATAGGCTGTACATTTTGCTCTTCCACCTTTGCAAGCTGTTCTTGTCTTATTTTTTCTAATTCTTCTAATTTCTTTTTCACATCAATTCTTGGGAATAAGTTTTCTCCTTTTTCTACCTTTGTACCAGCTTTAGTACCATCAAAAGATGCTAATGTATCCCAAGAAGTAAGTTCAACATTTAACTTACCATTTATTTTTTCGCTAGTTTCTGGTAAAAAAGAAGATACAAGTACTGATACAAATCTTATAGTTTCTGATAAATTATAAAGTACTGTTCCCAATCTTTCCTTTTTATCCTCTTCCTTAGCAAGTGCCCAAGGCATAGTTTCATCTATATACTTATTTGCTCTCTTTATAAGATCCCATATGTTATCTAGTGCCTCTGGTAATTTATACTTATCAATAGCCTCTTCTACTTTTTTAGGAGTAGCTATGGCTAGAGAAATTAGTTCATTGTCTATCTCCTCTTTAGCTGTTGGTGCTGGAATTACTGAATCAAAATACTTCTGAATCATAGCCACAGTTCTTGAAACTAAATTTCCAAGGTCATTAGCTAAATCTGAATTAGTCTTATTTATAAACTTTTCATTTGTAAATATTCCATCAGATCCAAATGGTATTTCATGAAGCAAATAATATCTAACTGCATCTGTTCCAAATTCTTTTACAAGAATTTCTGGATCCACTACATTTCCTTTTGATTTTGACATCTTTCCACCATCAACTAAAAGCCATCCATGTCCAAATACCTGCTTAGGTAATGGTAAATCTAAAGCCATCAACATAATTGGCCAATAAATTGTATGGAATCTTATAATATCTTTTCCCACAAGATGTACATCTGCAGGCCAATATTTTTCCATTAAATTTTCCTTAGAATTTTCATATCCAAGGGTAGATATATAGTTTGAAAGAGCATCTATCCAAACATATACTACATGTCCCTTGTCGAACTCTACAGGTATTCCCCAATTAAATGAAGTTCTTGATACGCAAAGATCTTGAAGTCCTGGTCTTAAGAAATTATTTAACATTTCATTTTTTCTTGACTCTGGTTGTATAAAGTCAGGGTGAGTTTCTATATATTCTATAAGTTTATCTGCGTATTTAGACATTTTAAAGAAATATGCCTCTTCCTTTGCCTTTTCCACTGGCCTTCCGCAATCTGGACACTTTCCATCTACCAATTGAGTTTCTGTCCAAAAGGATTCGCATGGAGTACAATACCATCCCTCATAACTATCCTTGTATATATCTCCCTTTTCATACAACTTGTTAAATATTTTCTTAACAGTTTCCTTATGATAATCATCAGTAGTTCTTATATACTTATCATAGCTTATATTCATTATCTTCCAAAGATGTTTTATAGTTTCTACAATTTCATCTACATAAGCTTTAGGATTAATTCCCTTTTCTTCTGCTATCCTTTGAATCTTTTGTCCATGCTCATCAGACCCTGTTAAAAACATTACATCATATCCTGTAAGTCGTTTAAATCTAGCCACTGCATCTGCAGCAACAGTTGTATATGTGTTTCCTATATGAAGCTTTGCTGATGGATAATAAATTGGTGTAGTTATATAAAATGTCTTCTTATTTTCCATTTTTATACCTCCCTGTTATAGTATTTTTCAAATATTCATTATTGAATTTATCCGATGACTACCTGCCGTAACACTCCCACTTCTAACAAAGTGGGAGATAACGGCAGCTACGTCCCTGGATAACGAGCTCTAACCTTCAGTTGGAGTAAAAACTCCATCTGAAGCTAAGAGCTCTGTTTATAAAATTTAAAACGCCTCTATATGGATTTTTATTTCCACATAGAGGCGTAAATATACGCGGTACCACTCTAATTCATCACTAATTTTGTAAAAGTGACCTCCAACAGATGACCAACATCATCCTGCAGTATAACGTCTGCTTCCGTACTGTCCTACTAAAAATTCAAACAGTCTGTTCCGGGACCATGTTCATAAGCTTCTATATTACTGGCTTTCACCTAATCCAGCTCTCTTTAAATACTTTCACTTACTACTCTTCCCATCATAACATTTAAATAGATATAATTAACAGTTAAAATTGCCCTGTAGCCACAATAGCTACATAAGCACCTTGAAATTTAAATTTAATTTAATGATATAATATACTAATTATTATGTCAATACTATATTACCTAATTTCTGCAATTGGTAATTTACATTATATATAATGCACTCTTTAATGTTAAATATATTCCATCACTTTATAGTATCATACTTAAAATATATGCTGGCTCCAGCTAATCTTTCATAGGTTTTTATATCATGTACTATTTTTCTCCTCTTAAAAAATACAAAGGATATGGATTCCCATAAAAAAACCCATCCCCCAATATTAACTCCTTGGGATAAAGTCACATACACAATTTCATTTTGAGCAAAATTAGCCATAATATATGAAAGAGCTAGAAATATAAAAGATACAATTATGTAGCCTAAATATTTTTTATAAGACTCCTTGAGAAACTTTCTTTCCGTATGAGAATAAAATGAATAATATGTTTTTAAGCCTGAAACTATTATTCTCTCTCTAGTTTTATCTTGTATCTCCTTTGGAAGATAAAAACATATATCCATACCGTATTTTAATGGTATATCCTCAGAACAGCTTTCTAAAAAAAATACTAAGTCCGGGTCTATGTCCCTCTTTTTAAAGGAGGCATGATCCCAATCGTTAAAAACATCTGTGTATTTATCTAAGGAAATCTCTATAATATAATTCCCTGTTGTAGCATCTACTTCATATATCTTACTTAAATAATTTGCTTTCTTTTTATAAAACTTCTTTATATCCAGACGATTCTCTCCTTCCAAACTTTAAACTGTAAATCATAAATTAATTACTGATTAATTCATTTACTATGTGTTCTATCTTTATTATACATCTATTTCTATTATACATTTATATAGTATTTCCCTTTTTTATTTATTTAATTTATTACCAATTTAATATAGTGAATTCTCCAACCACTTGCCCACGCTGAAGTGGGACTTCTTGGTTAAAAATTTAACCTATTAAGATTATTTTATAAAAAAGCTATTTTTTAGTCAATTGTCTTTTAAATCCATATAAAAAATATTATAAACTGCTGAAAAGAGCAAAAATATTGTTTTATTACAAAAAATATATTAACATGGTACTGTAATTGAAAATAAATTACTTAGGTTAAAAGGGGGAATTTTTATTTTAAAATCACTAAATAAAAAAGACATAAAAGACGTTTTAAAGTTGGCATTACCTGCTGTAGGGGAAATGACACTTTATATGATGATTTGGGTATTAGATACTATGATGGTAGGTTGGTATGCGGGTGATGTAGGCGTAAGTTCTGTGGGACTGAGTTCCGAAATACTCTACACCTTTGTAAACATATTTATTGCCGTGGGAATATCTGTGGGAATAACATCCTTAATAGCCAGAAAATACGGTGCAAAGGATCTTAAGGCAGCCGAAGAATATGCCTCTTTAGGCTTTTTCACAGGTTCCATTATAGCATTATTTATATTAATAATTTGCTTCACTTTTTCCAAAAATATATTAGTTATAGCTGGCGCTAAAGGAGAAATTTTAAATCTAGGCGTTAATTATATGAAAATAGCTTCTATAGCTTTATTTTTCAACATGTTAACTAACCTTTTAAATAGCATATTACGTGGATATGGCAATACTAAAACACCTCTTTTTATTTCAGCATTAATAAATGTAATAAATTTAGTATTAGACTATATGATGATATTTGGAGTAAAGCCCTTTCCTGAATTAGGTGTAAAGGGAGCTGCCCTAGCTACACTTATAGCCCAATTCTGTGGATTTATATGTGCTATTACATATACAATAAAAAAATCTAAAATAAAACCACACTTTAAGTACATAAAGGATATGAATTTTGCTAGATTTGTAAAACTAATAAAATTATCTATACCTTCTTCCCTTCAGGAAGGTGCCTTTGATATTTCAAGATTAATAAGCACTTTTATGATAATGCATTTAGGCAGTATTTCCTTTGCTGCAAATCAAATAACCACTACTATAGAATCTCTCTCCTTTATGCCCGGATGGGGCTTTGCAGTAGCTGCCACTACTTTAGTTGGTCATAAAGTTGGAGAGAAAAACTATGAAAAAGCTAAAGCTTATGCTGACACCTGCGCTATATTAGGAGCTTTAATAATGGGTTTATGTGGATTAGGTTTCTTATTATTTCCGAAATTCTTAATATCCCTTTTCATTCATTCCAGTGCTAAGGATGTTATAAATTTAGGTTCCATCTGCATAATGATAGCTTCAGTAGAGCAACCTGTAATGGCATTTTCCATGATTTACGGTGGAGCTCTAAAAGGTATGGGGGATACAAAAACTCCATTTATAGTCTCTCTTATATCCAGCTGGCTTATAAGACTACCTTTAATGTACTATATAGTTTATGTTTTAAAATTACCTGTAACATATGTATGGTGGGTTACAGCTGTACAGTGGACTTTTGATGGAATTCTTATAATAATTTTATTTAGAAGGAAATTTAATAAAACCACAGTATAAGAATTGTTGCGACGCAACATTCTTATAATTGACAATGGAGAATTGACAATGGACAATGAAGGAAGTTTTTCTTACAGAAAAACTAAAATTTTAAAAGACCTAAACATAGAATTTATCTATATTTAGGTCTTTTTCTGCTTTTAATTTTAGTTTTGCATTAGCAAAACATCTATCAATGACAACTGTCAATTGTCTATTATCAATTGTCAATTGTTCCTAGCCCTCTAGCACACTAGCCAACTAGCCCACTAATTTCTAGCCCTCTAGCCCTCTGGCCCACTAGCCCTCTTAAGCCATAAATTGCGGCACTTGTGCCGCAATTTACGCTTAATATCCTAGTTCTTTGTTTACAATAATAACTTTAATTCTTCCCTTATTCCCAAGATTCTGTCTTCCCATCACCACATAATGGCTGCAGATCCTTCCAGTTGCACTGCAATCTACACAATGTCCAATCTTTGTACATGGATTGTCCTTATTAAGCCTTTTAGCATTTATAGGAGCTGCATAATTTTTGACTCTATCTTCAGCTTCCTTTAAATCCCTAACTATTTTGTTTGTCCCTACTATAACTATTACCTGATCTGGTCCATAAATCATAGCAGCTACTCTGTTTCCATTACCATCTATATTAAATAATTCTCCTGATTCAGTTAAAGCATTAGTAGATGAAAAATATGCATCTGCAAAAAAACTTTCTCTATAAATTTTCTTTATATCTTCACCCTTTAATCCTTCTTCATACCTATCTAAAAATTTATATTTTCCATTCCTTAAAAAATCTATAATGCCTGTTTCAAATAATGTCATAGAACCACCCACTGATACTGTGGAACCCTCATTTACAATTTCTTTTACTTTTTCTATAAGTTCTTTTTCATCTTGAACAAAATAGCCTTCCATGTTGTTCTTTTGTAAGTTTTCTATGGTTTTTGCTACCCGTTGCTCCATAAACCACTTTACATTTTTATCCATAATTCCATGCCCCCTATAATTCATATACTATAATATATATAGTTTAACTTTGGAAGTTATAAAATAAATTATAAAATTTTAATAGACTACTCACCTAATTTGGAAAATCTCTTTACACCCTTTGAACTTATTATAACATATAGAATTAAATCTATTATGCCAAAAAGTCCTATTATTAATAATATAGTATATAATAAATCTAATTCAAATTTTATTACTAAAAACATTAAGACCCCTATACTTACCCAGGAAATTACCATTTCAAATAACGCATTTAAATTTTGTTTTACTGCTTGCTGCTCATTTTCCCAGTTTAATTTAGGGTGATATAAATCAATTAATATACCTAGCATATTCACATAGGCTATAGCTAAAAATGAAAGAAGTAATATTATTATAATAATTTTTATAGGTGCTTTAACTACCACACCTACAATTATAAGCATCATAATTTCTGATACAAGTCCCATAATAGCTCCAGATAAAATTTTAGCCATTATTTGAGTTTTAAAAGAAACTGGAATATATTTAGAAACATATATGTCCTTTCCTTCTCTTGATATAGCTGTAGAAGTTATACCATTACTTCCTGACACAAATATTATTACTGAAAAAGCTACTGCTATTACTATTCCACTAATAGATGGATCATTAAGGTATTTACCTAAACCAGAAAATTGTTTCAATTCCTTGCCTGAATTTACCGCCATTGGAATTATAAAAAACACTGGCCATAGGAAATTCATTAATATACAGTTATAAAAATATATTGGAGTTCTAAATAATATCCTTAATTCTTTTTTAGTATAGGACATTAAAGTTGATTGTTTTATTGTAGTTTTACTAAACTCTTTAGAACTTAATTTTTTTCTTTTTGAAGAGGTTTCTGAAATACCTATAGCCCCTTTAAAGTATAATTTTTCCGCTATAATGTTGAATATAAACATTGAAAGTATGCTTATACAAAGGAATATAAGTAAATTTAAAAGCCCGCTTAACTTATCACTATTTATAGCACTAAAAGCTGCAAATTTAGTAGAAGGGAATAACTTAGTTACTATGTTTACAAACCCATTATTTCTTTCCATTATCATTTGGTTTAACTTATTTGGATCTAGGGAATTTTGACTAATCTTTTGCATATATGAATTCATGAATACTATTAATAATAATCCAAAAATGCCACCAAATTTTCTAAACCTATCCTTATTTTTTGCTAAACCAGTAAAACTCATAATTAACATTACTATTATTGAGGAAATAACTAATGGAACTATAGGCAATGTTAAAAATACAATTGTACTATACAGGTAATATAAAACCGTTGCTCCACTTTTTATTCCATATACTACTACTATTGGAATCATGAATATAGCTTCTGTTAAATACTCATATATTAAGATTGTTACAAACTTAGCTGTTACTATTTCCCAAGGCTTAAAAGGTAGTGGCAAAATATTTTCCACATCCTTAGCAAAATACATGGTATTTATACAATAGATTATTCCAAAGAAAAATATTAACAAGCTAGATATTGCAAAGCCTATTCCTAATATCATGCCCTGCTGATTAATCACCTCTAAGCCCTCATAGAAATTAGATACCATATCTCCTATCATAAATGCTAAAGGTAAAAATGCTATTATAAGAATTAAATACATAAGTTTCTCATTTAATTTAAATTTACTTTTTTTCTTATTCTGCTGAAATCCCTCTTTATTAGTTTTTAAAAATATTTTTATTAAAAGCCAACATTTACTCATTTTCAGTCATCTCCAAGAACATTTTTTCAAGAGATTCATTTTCTTTAAAGTGTTCTCTCATTTCTTCTAATGTACCGCAGAATAAGATTTTACCTTTGTTTATTATAGCTACTCTATCACAGATTTTTTCTGCTACCTCTAAAACGTGGGTAGAGAAAAATACTGTTTTACCGGAATTTGCATGTTCCCTCATCATCTCTTTTAATAAATAAGAAGACTTTGGATCTAAACCTGTCATAGGCTCGTCTAATATCCACACCTCTGGATTATGTATTAGAACACCCATTATAACTATTTTTTGTCTCATACCATGGGAATAACTTTGAATTTGGTCATTTAAAGCAGCTTCCATTTGAAATCTTTCACTTAAATTCTTTATTCTCTCTTTTCTCTCCTCTGCAGAAACATCATATGCATCCGCCATAAAATTAAGATATTCTATTCCCTTTAATCTTAAAAATATATCTGGGTTATCAGGTACAAAACCAAATATCTTTTTAGCCTTTAATGGCTCCTTCACTATGTCTATACCATTTATTTTTATGTTTCCATCAGTAGATGACAATATACCTGTTATCATCTTTATTGTAGTAGTTTTTCCTGCACCATTAGGACCTAAAAATCCAAATATTTCACCATCTCTTATGTTTAAATTTAAGTCCTTTACAGCATAAGCGCTGCCATTATAAGTTTTATTTACCCCCATTAATTCTATCATTTCTTAAGCGCCTCCTTTTATTTAAATTATTGCTTTGTTAAGAATTTATAAACATTATATTAAAAAACTGGAACAAAATCAAGTGCAATTTACGTTTAAAAGAGTTATTTAATACCTTTTAATTCTTTGATGCCATTCTATCTAATGATTTCTCCATTTTCCTTCACAACCCTAGTATATTTAAAAATCCTATTAAATCTATATAATCTATCAAAACATCAATCTTACTAAAGTTACTGCCATGATTATTGCTGTTAAATCAGCAAATATTGCTGCCCACAGTGTGTGTCTTATGTTTTTTATTTTTACTGCACCATAATAAACTGTAAGTGTATAAAATATGGTTTCTGTTGATCCCATAACTATGGAAGCTACTAATCCTATATAACTATCTGCTCCATACCTTTTTAAAATGTCTGTGAACACGCCTAAAGCCCCACTGCCAGAAAGAGGTTTCACCATTACCAGTGGCACTACTTCTGGTGGAAGACCTATGATTTTAACAACTGGCCTTACAAGATTAATAAAAGCATCTAAAAGCCTTGAATCTGTAAAAACCCCCACTGCTATTAGCATTGCCAATAAATATGGAAATATCTTCACACATATGCCTATGCCATCTTTAGCACCCTCCACAAAACATTCATAAACCTTAACCCCATTTTTCATACCATATATAACTATAAGACCTATAACTATAGGAATTATCGATTTTATAACATAATCCACTTTTACACCCCCAAATATAGGGGGCTAGGGGATTAGAGGGCTAGAGAGCTAGCATTATTGCTCCCTATCCCCTATAATTAACTCCCTAGTCCCTCATTTTACATTCTAAAAATATTTCTGAAGCACTTTGCAGCAAATACATCCCACCACTGCGGCAGTGCCTGTGGCTATTATGGCTGGTATCATTATGCTGGCGGGATTTTGAGAGTTAGCTGCAGCTCTTATGGAGATTACTGAGGTAGGAACTATTTGAATACATGCTGCATTTAGTACTAAAAAGAGAGCCATATCGTCACTAGCTCTGTGTTTGTCTGGATTTAACCTTTGCATATCTTCCATAGCTTTAATTCCAAAAGGAGTAGCTGCATTGGAAAGTCCCATCATATTTGCAGTTAAATTCATAATTATATTTCCTAAAGCTTTTTCATCCCTCCCTGCACTTTTAAATAATTTTTTAAGTATAGGCCTTAACCCTTTTGCCAGCTTATCCGTGAGCCCACTTTCCTGAGCTATTCTCATAACTCCACACCAAAGGCACATCATACCTACTAGTCTAATCATAAGCTCTACTGTGGAATATGTAGTTTTTACAATGGATTTTGATATAACTTCTCCATTTCCCGTGACTATTCCAAACACTATACTTGAAACTAAAATAATAAACCAAATTATATTTATCAAAACTTACACTCCCCGTATATTCTTTGCATAATAATGTATATTCCAGTTCCTATGATTTGAGAATTGAAATTAAATAGTTTTCATTTTGCCGGAAGGCCGTTGTTTGTATAAATCTTAATAAATCCTTTATTATAAATCAGCGGGCTACGCCAAAATAAATTTTTAAGTGCTCAACTTCTGATTTTTTACCTATTGGCTTGTTTTATTATTATATTTATTTAATTAGGGATTTTCCAGAACATAGTGGAGGAAAATCTCCCTTAACCCTTACTTCTTACTTTTTACCTATTACTTAATTCTTACTTCCTATACAAATTCTAATTTAAGAAATTCCATAGGAATTTCAACATTATTTGATATTTGATATTTAATATTTAATATTTAATATTTCTATATTTTCGCTGGCTACCGCCAATAAAAGATTTTTTAAGCCCTTAAAAGAAAAGGTATAACCACTTCATTTAATGAATCAGTTATACCTTTTCCCACTATACCATTCTTCATATTCAATTAAAGATTTTCCGCAACGCAGTGGAGGAAAATCATCCTTTAGTAGGCCTTCTTCCCCCTCAAAGTAAGTACTCTGTAACTGAAAAATCTGCTTTTAATGGAGTGATAAATGTGAAATTTAGGACTATTGAACTAGCCTTAGAACTTCTTTATTTGTCCATTTAAAGCACCGTTAAGAAGTTTTCATTGCCTGAGCGAGGAACGAGTGAGTTTGAAAACTTTAGGGGCTTTAAATGGACAAATATTAGAAGTTCTTGGCGTATTGTTCAAGTCCAAAATTTCACATTTATCACGGAATTAAAAGCAGATTTTTCCTATAGCACTTACTTCACAATCTATTCTATCTAAGACTATTTTTATATATATTGTACACATCTTCCCTAGTAACTTCATAAGGATGATTTTTAAGCTTACCTTTATTACTTATCATACTTTCTGTATAATCATTTATCTCTTGGTCACTTATAGAAATTTCACAAGGTAAAAGAGCTCTTAAATAATCTCCAAATTCATTTAAATCCCTCATACCTATTAAATTAAGTATAGTGTCAACTTTTTCTTTATCTTCACAGAAGCCTAAGTACTCTTTAAGTAAAAGTCCATTAGCCTTGCCATGAGGTATATTGTGGAAATATGTAAGTGCATATCCCATACCATGAGGAAGAGATGTACCTGATTGAGCTATAACTATTCCGCCTAAAGTGGACATTAGCATAAGTTTTTCTCTTATTTCATAAGAAAACTCCTTTTTATATAATGCATCTTTGCAATTTTTAAATAATCTAAGTCCTTCTTTTGCTAAAGCATCACTTATTATATTAGAATTAGCAGATAAATATCCCTCTATAATGTGAGATAAAGCATCTATTCCAGTATTTATAGTAACATTATCTGGTGTTTCCATAAGATATTTAGCATCCAATAGAGCAACCTTAGGGAATATCTTATGTGAAAAACACATCTTTGTTTTTTCTTTATGATTTGTAAAAATAGCGTATTGTGTAACCTCTGAACCTGTTCCAGCAGTAGTTGGTATAGCTATTACAGGAATGGACTCCATTGGTGTTTTGGAATACAAGTCTTCTTTTTTAGCCTGTGGGTTATTTATTAAAACTCCAATACCCTTAGCTGAATCCAGTGGAGAACCCCCACCTATACCTATTATAAAATCCACCTTTTCCTCTTTTCCTATTTTAGCTCCTTCTTCAGCTAGTTCCATTGGAGGATTTTCTTCTATTTTATCAAAAATACAGTATTCTATATTTTCTTCTTTTAACACCTTGGTTATGTCCTCTAAAGAACCATTTATTTTTGCAGAATTTTTTCCTGTTACAATAAGAGCCTTTTTACCAAACTCCTTAAATATGTCACTTTTTTTCCCTACTATATTTTCTCCATAAAAAATTTTTGTAGGCATAAAATAATTAAAATCCTTCATCACATATTCCCCCTTGTATTAATTTAATATGTGTCAATTACTACCGACACAAACACTGATGTTTTCCTTGCCACACCTCTATAAAAATTATAACATTTGTAAATCCACGCTACCACATAAATAAAATTAAAAATAAATAATTACAATAAAGTTTAAAACTATTATATAATTTTTCAAGTTAATATCTTCTAAAAAACTCCCAAATAAGTTTCATGCTTCAATTTTAAAATTTACTTATGCATAACTGGTGAAATTAAATTATTAATTTTAATTTTAAAAATATAGGTATAAAATAATTGTTTTTGTTAAAAATAATATCGAAATGACTTGGGAGGTGGAAATTTTGGATTACTCTAGAGCGAAACAAATTATAGATACTAAAAATAATATACCTGTATATTATAAAAATACTCCTATATGGATAGAGGAATTAGATAAAGATAAGGGCACAGCAGAAGTGAAAAATTTAAATACAGATAATTACATGGTAGTTCCCATAAAAACTCTAAACGAATTAAATTTAAAGTAAATTGTCCTTCCAG
>NZ_CABDWS010000016.1 GCF_901447495.1 Haloimpatiens lingqiaonensis | reverse complement strand
AAAAAGAAAGATAACATAATTTCGCGTTGTCAAATTATGTTATCTTTCTTTTTTACATTCTAAAATTTTTCGTAATGAAATGAAGAAAAATTATCCTTCTCTAGCCCTCTGGTCCTCTAGCACACTAGCACACTAATTTTAGCCCTCTAGCACACTTGCACACTAGCCCACTGAAAATTGTGACAACGTCATAATTTTCTTATTTAGAGTAGTCATAAAATCCTTTTGATGTTTTTCTTCCAAGCCATCCAGCTCTAACATATTTTCTAAGTAATGAATGGGCTCTGTATTTTGTGTCTCCTGTCTCACTATATAAAACATCCATTATAGCAAGACATACATCAAGACCTATAAGATCCCCTAAAGCTAGAGGTCCCATTGGATGATTTGCGCCGTATTTCATAGCCTTATCTATATCTTCAACTGAAGCTACACCTTCAGCGTATATTCCTATAGCTTCATTAATCATTGGTATAAGTATTCTATTTACCACAAATCCTGGTGCTTCTGCCACTTCTACAGGTTCTTTGCCTATATTTATAGCTAAATCCTTAATTTTTTCAAAAGTCTCTTGAGATGTAGCCATACCCCTTATTACTTCTACTAACTTCATAATAGGAGCAGGATTAAAGAAGTGCATTCCTATTACTTTATCTGGTCTTTTTGTAGCAGAAGCTATTTCAGTTATGGAAAGAGATGAAGTATTAGAAGCTAATATTGTATCTTCTTTACATATTCCATCTAATTCAGCAAATATTTTTTTCTTTATTTCCATATTTTCTATGGCTGCTTCTACAACTAAATCACAATCTTCAGCTAAACCCAAGTCTGTAGTTCCTGATATTCTTGTAAGTATTTCTTCTTTAGTTGACTCGTCCATTTTTCCCTTTTGAACTAATTTAGATAAGTTTTTATTTATGTTTTGTAGTCCTCTATCAACAAACTCATCCTTTATATCTCTTACTAAAACCTCATGACCATTCATGGCAAAAGCCTGTACTATTCCAGAACCCATAGTACCAGCACCAAGTACACATATTTTCATATTTTACGCCCTCCTTTAATATTAACACCCCAAAATAATTTTTATTATATAGAATAATTTGCCCTAATATTAATACAACCTTAGAGCAAACTATTCACATATCCATATATAACAAGTTTTCATTACGTCAAATAACCATTGGATGAAATTTTATATTATTTCAAATTATCAGTCTTTTTAAATTATTTCTTTAGCCTTAGCTATCATTTCTGGTATGACTTTGTTTAAGTCTCCTACTATTCCAATATCAGCTACTTTCATAATTGGAGCATCTCCATCCTTATTTATAGCTATTATAAAATCACTGTCCTGCATTCCAGCTAAATGCTGTATAGCTCCTGAAATACCACAAGCAATATATACCTTTGGTCTTACAGTTTTTCCTGTTTGACCTACTTGAACAGCTTTATCTACCCAGCCACTTTCTACTGCAGCTCTTGAGCCACCAACTTCTCCACCTAATGCATCTGCTAGCTCCTTTAATAACTTAAAGTTTTCTCCTGCACCTACACCTCTACCACCAGATACAATGATTTGTGCCTCTCCTATATCTACAGTTTCCTTAGCAAGCTTAACTACTTCCTCTACTTTTGTTCTAATATGGCTTTCTTCCAATTGAACAGTAGCCTTTTCTATTTTACATTTACTATCTTCATCCTCTGGTAATTTTTCAAAAACTCCTGGTCTTACAGTAGCCATCTGTGGTCTATGATCTCCACATACTATTGTAGCCATTAAGTTTCCACCAAAAGCTGGTCTTGTCATTAAAAGATTGTTGTTTTCTTTATCTATATCCAAAGCTGTACAATCTGCAGTAAGTCCTGTTTCTAATCTTGCTGCAACTCTTGGTCCTAAATCTCTTCCTATATAACTTGCTCCTATAAATAATATTTCTGGTTTTCTTTCCCTTACTAAATCACATATAACCTTTGTATATCCATCAGTAGTATAGTTCTTTAATAATGGGTTATCCACTACTAAAACCTTATCAGCACCATGACTAGCTAAATCTTTCGCCATAGAATCCGTATTTTCACCTAACAATAACGCGGTTAATTCTACCCCTAGTTTATCTGCAATATCTCTACCTTTTCCTAATAGTTCTAATGCAACCTTTTGTATCTTTCCATCTCTTTGTTCCGCAAAAACCCAAACACCTTTATAATCTGCTATGTTCATTTATAATCCCTCCAACTCCTTAAATGTAGTGTTTCTCTTTTAATTTTCCAATGGCATAAGCAGCAGCTTCCTTTGGTGGTAAGTTAACTACTTCACCCGCTCCCTTTGTCTCCTTAGTAGCTGACTTCTTAACCTTTGTTGGTGAACCTGATAGTCCTAGAAGGGATTTATCTACTTCTATATAATCTGCATTCCATAGTTTTATTTCTTTATCAAAAACCCCAAATATATTTTCTATATTCATATATCTTGGATGATTTAATTCTTTTATAGCTGTTAAAAGCACAGGCATTTTAACTTTTATAGTTTCATAACCATCTTCTAAAGCCCTTCTTACTTTTAACTCTTCTCCATTTACTTCTATTTTTTCAACATATGTTATTTGTGGAAGATCTAAATGCTCTGCTATTTCAGGACCAACTTGAGCTGTATCTCCATCAATAGCTTGTCTTCCAGCAAATACTATATCATAATCTAATTTTTTTAATGCCCCTGCTAATGCACGTGAAGTAGCTAATGTATCTGCTCCTGCAAAAGCCCTGTCTGATATCAGTATAGCCTCATCTGCTCCCATAGCCAAAGCTTCTCTTAAAGCTTTTTCAGCTTGTGGTGGTCCCATACTTATAACAGTGACTTTAGCACCTACTGCATCTTTTAAATTTAAAGCTTCTTCTAAAGCATTTTTGTCATCTGGATTTATTATGGATGGAACTCCCTCTCTTATAAGTGTTCCAGTTTTAGGATCTATTTTAACTTCATTTGTATCTGGTACCTGCTTTAAACAAACAACAATATTCATCTCAATGCCCCCCTATCTTAATACACTGCCTGCTATAACCATTCTTTGAACCTCTGAAGTTCCTTCATATATCTCAGTTATCTTGGCATCTCTCATCATTCTTTCCATTGGATATTCCTTAGTATATCCATAGCCTCCAAATAGTTGAACAGCCTTTGTAGTAACTTCCATAGCCACTTCAGCAGCATATAATTTTGCCCTTGCAGCATCTACACTATATGGCATTCCATTATCCTTTTTCCATGCAGCATTATAAACTAGCAATTTAGCAGCTTCAATCTTTGTATCCATATCTGCTATCATCCATTGTAATCCTTGGAATGAAGATATACTTCTTCCAAATTGCTTTCTTTCTTTTGTATATTTAACAGCCTCTTCAAATGCACCTTCTGCTATTCCAAGAGCCTGCGCTGCAATACCTATTCTTCCTCCATCTAGAGTTTTCATGGCTATAGAGAAACCCTTGCCTTCTTTTCCAACTAAATTTTCCTTCGGAACAATGCAATCTTCAAATATAAGTTCAGTAGTTGAAGATGCTCTTATACCCATTTTATTTTCAAGTTTTCCTATGGAAAATCCTTTATATCCTTTTTCTATTATTAGGCAAGATATCCCCCTAGTTCCTTTGCTCTTGTCTGTCATAGCAAATATACAAAAAACATCTGCCACTCCACCATTAGTTATGAATATTTTTGACCCATTAACTAAATAATGGTCACCCATATCCACCGCTACAGTTTGTTGTCCTGCTGCATCTGTACCTGCATTAGGTTCTGTAAGTCCAAAGGCACCTATTTTTTCCCCTTTAGCAAGAGGTATTAAATATTTTTGTTTTTGTTCTTCTGTACCAAATTGTTCTATCAAGGAAGCGCATAAAGATGTGTGAGCTGAAAGGATAACACCTGTAGAAGCGCAAACTTTAGAAAGTTCTTCTACAGCTATTATATAAGATAAGGTATCTCCACCTGCTCCTCCGTATTCCTTGGCAAATGGTATCCCCATCATTTTGTATTTCCCCATTTTCTTTACATTTTCCATAGGAAACTCTTCTGTTTCGTCGATTTCTGCTGCTAATGGCTTAACTTCATTTTCAGCGAATTCTCTTACCATTTGCCTTACCAATTCCTGTTCTTTTGTCAATGCAAAATTCATTTATTTTACCCCCTTATTTATTTTGTTTTTTGTTTTTTATTATTTGTTCTTAAAATTTTTATTTCTTTTTTCAACAAAAGCATTCATACCTTCCTTTTGATCTTCTGTTGAAAAACATTCCCCAAATATTTCTGATTCATACTTTATAGCAGTATCCATGTCCATCTGCATACCTCTGTTTATAGCTTCCTTACATAGCTTAACTGCAATTGGTGCATTTTTAGCTATAGACTCAGCCAATTTTATAGCCTCATCCATTAGCTCTTCTGGCTCATATACTGCATTTACAAGTCCCATATGCAGTGCCTCTTCTGCACTAAAAAATCTACCTGTAAACATCAATTCCTTTGCCTTGCCTAGTCCTATATATCTAGCAAGCCTTTGAGTTCCACCAAATCCAGGTGTTATACCTAGGGCTACTTCTGATTGAGCAAATTTAGCTTTACTAGATGATATTCTAATATCACATGCCATTGAGAGTTCACACCCTCCACCTATGGCGAAACCGTTTACCGCAGCTATAACTGGCTTTTCTAATATTTCTAATTTTCTAAAAATTTCATTTCCAAGAATACTAAATTTTCTTCCTTCAATGGTTGTCATATCCTTCATTTCATTAATATCTGCTCCAGCTACAAAAGCTTTTCCTGCTCCAGTTATTATAAGCACATATATATCATCATCTTTTTCAACACAACTTATAACCTTTTGAAGATCCAGTAGAGTTTCAGTATTTATAGCATTTAAAACACTAGGCCTATTCATAGTAATTATCCCTATATTTTCTCTCTTTTCTAAAACAACATTTTTAAGTTCCATATTACTCCTCCCCATATCTATATTAACATATTTTTCAGAAAAATATATAGTATATTATTATATGTTTTTGAACTTAATTATGTTTTTCAATATAACTTAACTTTCGCAGTTATAATATTAAGTAAGTAAGTAAGAGGTAAGGAGTAATAAGTAAGAGTGAAGGATAAAACTCAAGGAGTTTTTTATAATTAATTTGTGATAGCAAGAAATCTTACTTAAAGAACTGGCAAGCCCGCTGACCCATATATCCCAAAGTTGAGTTAATATAATTAGTTGTATATCTATTTTAGTTAATATATTTTTGATTGTTATTTAATTAACAATATTATATAAAAAAATAATTGAAGATAGCTTCAATTATTTTTATTATATACCTATAACCCTGTAAATTCAATACAAATAAACATTTTTTGGTTATTTATATATTACTTAACTATTTTTAAAATTTAAATATTAATTTATATCATCATTCATCAAACAACTAAGAGTAAGTAAACTTTCACTTAAATGAACATTTTCTACTACTATTTGTGCATCTTCAGGTATTTGCAAATCCACAGGAGCAAAATTCCATATACCTTTCACTTTGTTCCTAATTAACATATCACAAACCTTTTGAGCACTATTTTTAGGTACACATATTATCCCTATATCAATATTGTCTTTTCTCAAAAAATCATCTAAAAAATCAATATCTAAAACTTCTACATCATTTATTTTTAATCCTATTATTTTAGGATTTATATCGAACATTCCCTGTACACTAAAACCTACTTTATCAAAATAAGTATAATTTGCAATAGCTTGCCCTATATTTCCTGCACCTATTATTACAGTTTTGTAAATTTTAGTTAATCCTAAAATAGCACTGATTTCATTGTAAAGTTCTTTTACATTATACCCATAACCCTGTTGACCGAAATCCCCAAAATTATTTAAATCTTGTCTTATTTGGGACGCGGTAAATCCAATTTTTTCACTAAGTTCTTTTGAGGATATTCTATCTATATCATTTTCCATAAGTTCTCTCAAATATCTATGATATTTAGGTAGTCTTTTAATTACCGCCATAGATATATTCTTTTTCTTATCCATCTTTACACCTCCCTACTACTGAGTTTATCTTATACTCTCTTATTAAAGTATTTGTATAACTACATAATTTATGCAATAATTTAATACTATTCTCTTATTATATTCTCTGTCAATAGTACTAGTAATATTATTTTATATAATTACATTTTTATACATTTTCCCTATTTTAACAGTATTATATTTAGACTATATTAATTATATTATTTTTAACAGGGTTTTTGCAAGTTAAAATATTCCTTTACAAATTGATTTATATGCAGTTATCCCGTAAGTTTATTATTTAACAATCTAATTTTACCTATTAACTATAGTATTTTATATTATCCAAAATTTCTGATATAATTATTAAAGGTATTCTGCCAATACCCAATGTATTCATTATAGTATTTAATTTTAATAGAGAATTTTAAGAAGGTGATTAAATGATTATTTTAAGTTGCAAAGATATACATAAAAGTTACGGAATAGATGTTATTTTAAACAAAGTATCTTTTAATATAAATGAAGGAGATAAAATTGGATTAATAGGAATAAATGGAGCCGGAAAGTCTACCTTGTTTAAAATACTTACCGGTGATTTAGAACAGGATAGCGGTGAACTTTTTATAGATAAAAGTAAAAAAATAGGATATTTGTCTCAGCATCTTTCTCTAGAATCCTCGCTTACCATATACGAAGAGATGCTTACTGTATTCAATGACCTAATCGATATAGAGTATAAATTGAACGATTTAGAAGTAAAAATGAATGAGCCATACACCGAAGATAATGCCCATATTCATGAAAAGGCTATAAAAGATTACACCACATTAACAGAAATTTATAATCATAGAGGCGGTTACGTATATAAAGGTGAAATTAATAGAGTTTTAACTGGATTAGGATTTCTCCATATAGATTTTGATAAACCTATAAATATATTAAGCGGCGGTCAAAAAACCAGAGTAGCTTTATGTAAATTACTTCTTATAAAACCTGATATTCTTTTACTTGATGAACCTACTAACCATTTAGATTTGGATGCTATAGAATGGTTAGAGGAATATTTAAAAGAATATAAAGGTTCTGTATTTATAATATCTCACGATAGATATTTTCTAGATGCAGTTACGGATAAAACTTTTCAATTGGTTAATGGTTGTATGAATATGTACAACGGCAACTATTCAAAATCCTTAGATCTAAGAAAAAAAGATTATGAAGTGCAATTAAAGGCTTATAATCTACAGCAGCAGGAAATAAAAAGACAAGAAGATATAATAAAGAAATTTAAATCTTTTAATAGAGAAAAAAGCATAAGAGCTGCTGAAAGCAGGCAAAAGGCTTTAGATAAGATAGAACGCCTAGATAGACCTGTGGAAGATACCATTTCTGCTAGAATTACTTTTGAAACCAGTATTAAAAGCGGAAATGATGTGCTATACATAGAAAATTTAAGTAAAAGCTTTGGTGAAAAACATCTGTTTAGCAACCTAAATTTAGATATTAAAAGTGGACAGATATCAGCTTTAATCGGTGAAAATGGAAGAGGCAAAACTACATTATTTAAAATAATTATGGATAAATTAAAACCTGACTCAGGTGTTAAAGTTTTAGGTAAAAATGTATTTTTAGGCTATTACGATCAGGAACAATCTGATTTAAACCTTAATAAAACTGTTATAGATGAAGTTTGGGATGCTTTTCCAAATTTAACTCAAACTGAAATTCGAAATTATTTAGCTGCTTTTCTTTTCACTGGAGATGACGTTTTTAAAGAAATTCATACTCTTAGCGGAGGGGAAAAGTGCAAAATCAATCTTTTAAAGCTTATGTTATCAAAAGCCAACTTTTTACTATTAGATGAACCTACTAACCATTTGGATATTATGTCAAGAGAAGCTTTAGAGGATGCTATACTTAATTATGATGGCACTGTGCTTTTAATTTCCCACGATAGATATTTCTTAAATAAAGTGGTAGATAAAATTTATGAACTAAAAGAAGATGAACTAAAGGAATATTTAGGAGATTATTCTTACTATATTGAAAAGAAAAAAAATCCATTAAGATTTGAATTAGAAGAAGAAAATGAAGGTAAAACAAAAACTCAAATAAAACTTGAAAAGAAAAAGAAAAGAGAAGAAGAAAAACTTCAAAAACAAAAGAAATTGGAAATAAAAAACTTAGAAGAAGACATAGCTAAAAAGGAAACTCTTTTAGAAGAATTGCAAAACCAATTATGTAAGGAAGAAATATACTCAAACCCACAAAAAAGCGAAACTGTAAATAAAGATATTATAAATTTACAGGAAGAAATAAATATTCTTTATGAAAAGTGGGAAGAATTATCTGATTTGTAAATGTTAAACCATAAGTTCAAATATTAAACTTGCAGATAATTAATAGATAATAGAGTAGGTAATAGATAATAAGTAATAAGTAAGAGTTAATAAGTAAGAGTTAAGGATAAAACTCAAGGAGTTTTTTAGAATTAATTAGTCTAGCTATTTCCAATAAAAGATTTTCCGTAACGCAGTGGAGGAAAATCCCCCTTAACTCTTACTTCTTACTTCTCTTACCTATTACTTAATTATTACCTTTTCCATAAACCCCATTTTACATTCTAAATTTTAAATTTAAAACGTTTATTCATCTAATGTAGAATTTAAATTTAAAATTCTTGAAGTTTTGTCCTATTTTACTATTATAGGAGAAGATATTCCCCTTCTCCCCCCCTTTTGGATAACCTTAACCACATACCAAGCATTATCTGTATCTAATTTAACTTTTGGTTTCCATGCACATTTATAACCCATAATATTTTTTTCTTCCAAAACCACTGATCCATTAGTTATTATTTGAACTTTTTCTATGGGTATTTTTTTATCTTCACATTCTACAGTAAACTGAATAATATCACCCTTTTTATATTCTTTTACAACACTACCCATCCACATTTCCCCAAGTTTAAATTTAAGTTTCATAGTATTGCTTTCTGTAGAGTAAATTCTCCTTTTTCTAATAGCTTCAAAGATATATTTTTTATTCAACTTAGGAGCCAATATTACCGTTAGATTTTCCCATTTACCCCAATCCCTTTTGTGATTGTCTTGACTATTTACCGCACCTAAATGCCACCCTTGATCCAACATTCCATAATAATGTTTTTCATATCTATTATATTTCTCCCCAAAACTTCCATTGCCCACTTCAATTAGACATATGTTTTCATTTAAGTGTTTTTCGTTTTTTAAATTAAATACAGATTTACCCGGATGATTTATACACAGTATTACATCTTCATATTTATTAATTATTTTTTCTAATTTATCCAATTTATTTATCTTTACCTTATCTACTTTGTCACAATTAAATAAATTTAAATGTCCCAATCCTTTTACGCTTATTTCTTTTCCAAAAAGAGCTAAATTATTTTTATGCTTTTTATTGAATTCACTGCAAACATTTCTATATTGTTCCCACTTTTCATCAGTATTCAATGAACTAGAATGGTCTGTCAACGCCCAAAAATCCATCCCCTTATTTTTTGCATTATTTAAAGCTTCTTCTGGAGTACCTTGTCCACTAGAATAAGAAGTATGAGAATGAAGATTTCCAAAATAATAATTCATTATCTCCTTTTCTTCTATAATAAAATACCACGCATAATCATAAGTTTCGCCCTTAGGAAACACTACCGAAATTTTTACACAATGCCTTCCCCTTTTAAGTTTCCTTTTGGGAGTATATTTTATTTTTTTATCCTTAATTTTATACTTTAAACTTTCACCATCTAAATACATTTTTATATTCTTAAAGTTTTTTCTTATATTATCACTATTTAAATAAACTTTTATTTTAGGTTTTCTATTTTTAATTTTTTCATATTCTAAAGGTTCTACACTCTTTACTAAATCTTTCTCATACATTTCTTCACCTCATCATCTAAGTACTTTGTAAAACGCTACCTATAATTCCATAATATTTATTTACATAATTAATGTGCCTAAAGCACGTGAAATTTAAAATAACTGAATAGCTATAGCAAAATCCGTAAAATTCATGCATAAACAAAAACCATGCATAAACAGGAAAATAAATTCCCTTTTATACATGGTCTTATTTTTAAAATTTATAAATATCTCCTATAATAAATTTTTTAAATAAATCCTTAACGCCAACTCTCCCCTTATCTACTCACTTAATTACATTAAAGTAAGGTTTTAATTAAAATATATAAATTCATATTTCTACCAATTGAAAATATAATTTTTCATATAATTATATTAGTTTTCCACATTACTATTTTATAGATCGAAGAAATACTATAAGTATAGCTACTGGACATATATATTTTATTAGGAAAAACCAAACTTTCTTTAATCTGAATTTTATTTCTCCTCCATTAGTTATTTCATCTTCACACTGTTGCTTTTTCCAAATCCATCCTACAAATATACATAATAAGAATCCACCTAATGGCAAAAGTATATTACTAGCTATAAAATCATACGTGTCAAAAAATCCTCTGTTACCCAGTAAATGAATATTGCTCCACACGCCTTGTGATAAAGAAGCCGGTATTCCTACTAAGAATATAATTATAGCTATAGCTATTGATGTTCTTTGTCTTGAAAAATTCCATTTATCTACTATATATGCAACTACCACTTCTAGCAAAGAAATAGATGAAGTAAGTGCTGCAAATAATACAAGTATGAAAAATAACACTGCAAATACTGTACCCAACGGCATTTTAGAAAATACTGCTGGTAATGTTACAAACATAAGTCCAGGCCCTTGATCTGGTTTAAATCCAAAAGCAAAAACTGCTGGCAAAATAGCAAATCCTGCTAACAAAGCTATAGCTGTATCAATAAGAGGAATTATAATTCCACTTTTAGGTATATTGGTATCTTTGCCAAGATAGCTTCCATAGGTTATCATACACCCCATACCTAAACTAAGAGAGAAAAATACTTGACCAAGAGCATCTAAAACCACACTCATGTTTATTTTTGAAAAATCAGGAATTATAAAGTATTTAACTCCTTCCATAGCTCCAGGCAATGTAACTGAACGTATTGCTAAAATAATAATTATCACAAATAAAGAAGGCATCATTATTTTACTTGCTTTTTCTATACCCTTATCAATACCTACAAATACTATAGCAAGAGTAATCAACATAAAAATTCCATGATATATTATAGGCATGGTTGTGGAAGATACAAATCCCCCAAATACTTCCTTTAATACATTTGCATCACTAATTTTTAAAGCTCCCGTTGCAGACTTTACTAAATAATTAATAACCCATCCACCCACAACACTATAGAAGGATAATATAAGAAAAGCTGCCAAAACGCCAAGAGCTCCTACCCATCCCCATTTTTTATTAATTTTCGAATATGCTCCTATGGCATTTAATTGAGTATTCCTTCCTAAAGCAATTTCAGCTATCATTAAACTAAAACCCAATAATAAAACTATAATTACATAGACTAAAACAAAAGCCCCTCCTCCGTTAGTCCCTGCTTTATAAGGAAACTTCCACAGGTTTCCAAGGCCTACAGCTGATCCTGCAGCTGCTAATATAAAACCAAGTTTAGACCCCCACTGTCCTCTTTCTTTATTTTCTATTACTTTACTCATAATAGCGCCCCTTTCTTTTTGAAATATTTACATATTATTATATATGAATTTAAGCAAATTCAAAACACCTTTTTTCAGAAAATTATTTAATTATTTTTTTAACATTTACCACTATAAAATCAGTTGTACTAATATTAACGCGTGATTATTTTTTTAATAACATTATGTGTATTTTTGTTTTTTTGCAAGTTTTATATCCAATTATTTCTTAAAATGTATGATTAAAATTATATATGTTCATAAAAAAAACAATCATAGCCAATTTTAATTCACTAGGATTGTTTTTATTTTATCAATATTCTATTTTGTTAATATTTTTCTTATGCTCTTAAAAAGTACCGGCTTCATATTATCTATATTATCTGGTTCTTCAAATATTATACCGCTATAGCATATAGAACTTGTCAATTCTAATATTATAAATAAGGTTTTTCCTGAATCCTCTATATCGTAATCACCAGAATTCATATTTTCCATAAATATATCTACTAGCCTTTTCATTTCTTCATTAGTATCTATATCATACACAGCTTTTCTATATATACCCCAAGATAAATTCTTATGTATTAATTTTAGAAGCATTTTATTATTCTTAAAGTACTCAATTAAATAGTTTATAAAAAATATTATAGCTTCTATAAAATCATTAAATTCATCTTTATTTTTCTCAGTTTCTGCCATAGCTTCCTTAATTACCACAGAACTCTTTTTTAAAATTATTTTATCGAATATATCATATTTATCTTTAAAATACAAATAAAAAGTTCCCTTAGCCACTCCAGCCTTTTTAACTATATCATCTATAGCTGTGTTATTTATACCTTTAGTTGTAAATAATTCATATGCTGCATCGTACAAGCTATTCCTCTTAATAGTTTTATTTTCTTTTCTTTTATTTCTCTTTAACGAAGGTTTTTCTCCCACTGCTGATTTACCGTTAAAAGCCTCCTTTAAACTTCTAAAGTTTAGCTCTTAAATAGTTACTTTAAAAAAGTTTAGAAACTTATAACGTACCTCCTTTCTCATTAATGTGATTATAATTATTAATCACTATCTAGTATAACACTAATATAAAATTATTAGTAACCATAACTTTAAAATTTATACTTTAATCACTGCCAATATAATTTAATTATAATGTATAATATTGTTTTTAAAAAGTCCTTTTTAATACTACTCTTCAAATTGTTGCATAGAACTTTAGATTATAGTGTGTATACACTGATTAAATAGTTTGATTAATAAATATATAAGTGCTATAATCATTTTGTAAATTTATAAATAATTCATATTATAGGTACTTTAATGTTTAAATGGGAAATGAGTGAAAGACTCATACGGTCCCGCCACTGTAATGAAGAGTTTATTGACTTTATGCCACTTAATTTATTAGGGAAGGCGTCAATAGATGATGATTCTAAGTCAGGAGACCTGCCTATAATAGTTTAGTATTAGCTTGCGCGGATAAAGCTTATATTGGTTTGTTTTTTATGACCACTATCTTTTATTACGCAGGATAGTGGTTTTTTATATTGAAAAAAATTACAAATAATAGGAGGATCTTTATGAAAAACTTTAAAAAATTTATATCAAGTTGTTTATTTTTAGTAATGTTATTTTCACTAGCAGCCTGCAGCAACAAAAAAACCGATTCATCTAAGACTAAAGAAGATACGAAAATTTCTTATCCTTTAAAGATAAAGGATTCATATGATAGAGAGGTTTCTATAGAAAAGGAACCAGCAAAAATAGTTTCTCTAGCTCCAAATATAACTGAAACTATTTTTGCTTTAGGAAAGGGTGATAAATTAGTTGGTAAAACTGATTACTGCGATTATCCAGAAGCTTCTAAAAAGATTGAATCTGTAGGAGGACTTAAAAACCCTAATATAGAAAAAATAGCTCAGTTAAAACCGGATTTAGTTGTTGCTTCTACTCATTTTGATAAAAAAGTTCTACAAAAACTAGAAGCTTTAAATATTAAAACCGTTGTACTTTATGGTAAAGATAATCTAGATGGAGCATATAGCGTAATAGATAAGCTAGGCACAATATTAAACGCAAAAGAAAAATCAAATGAAATAGTTTCAAGTATGAAAAAGAAAGTTGAATCAATAAAAGAAAAGGTTAAAGGTAAATCTACACCTTCTGTATACTACGTAATTTCTTATGGTAAATTTGGTGATTACACTGCTGGCGGAGATACTTTTATAAATGAGCTTATAGAAACTGCCGGTGGAAAAAATGTGGCTTCTGACGTTAAAGGCTGGCAATATAGTATAGAAAAACTTATAGAAAAAAATCCTGATATAGTAATATGCTCTAAATATTTTGATGCTAAAAAAGGAATTGAAAATGCAAACGGTTATAAAGATTTAACTGCTGTAAAAAATAATAAATTATATGAAATAGACAATAATCTTTTAGATAGACAAGGACCTAGACTTGCAGATGGCCTTGAAGAATTAGCAAAAATTATACATCCTGAATTATTTAAATAAAAGAGCCATAAAGGACTATTGACATTTAATACAATGTTTGTATTGTCAATAGTCCTTTCAAGAATAATTTGAAATGGGGAAAGAAAATGAATTTTACAGAAAAAAAAACACACTACAATATATTATTTATTATTCTTACCGTTATTTTATTTTTGCTTATAATATTCTGTGCTGCACTAGGCGCTGCAGATATAAATTTTTTTAAATCAATGAAAATTTTATTTTCTAAGCTTCCTTTTATAAATATTTTAATAGATACTTCTAATATTAAAGCTTCTGAAAGTCTAATAGTTTTAAATATACGTTTACCTAGAATATTAATGTCTATAATAATAGGTATAGGTCTATCCATAGTTGGCTGTTCTTTTCAAGCTATATTTAAAAATCCCATGGCAGACCCATATATACTAGGTATTTCATCTGGTTCTGCCTTAGGAGCTACTGTAGGCATAATATTAAATTTCTCCTTTCTAAGCAAATTTTTAAACAGTGTTATTGGAATATCCTTTTTCGCTTTTTTAGGTGGTATATTAACCACTCTCTTTGTCTACAATATCGCAAGAGTGGGAAAAAAACTTCCTACAAACACACTGCTTTTATCTGGGGTAACCATGAGTTTTTTACTTTCTTCTATAATATCAATACTAATGCTATTTAATAGAAATCAATTAGAAGATATATATATGTGGACAATGGGTAGTGTTTCCTCTGCTAGCTGGCAGGAACTAAAAATAGTAGTACCTATAATATTAATAGGTTCTCTAATAATAATATCCCTATCCAAAGACTTAAACATTATGTTAACCGGTGATAGCACTGCTGAAAGTCTTGGAGTAAATGTAGAAAAAGTCAAAAAGATAATACTTATAACTTCTTCATTAATAGTTGCTTCCTGCGTATCTGTCACAGGTATAATCGGCTTTGTAGGACTTATAATTCCTCATATAACTAGATTAATAGTTGGACCTGACCACAAAATTTTATTTCCCTTCTCTGCACTATTTGGTGCTATATTTTTAACTATTACAGATACCTTGGCTCGTACATTAATAAATCCTTCTGAAATACCTGTTGGGGTTATTACTGCATTATTTGGTGCACCATATTTTTTATACCTACTATACCAAAATAAGAAGAAGGTGTTATAATTATGATACTTGTAAAAGATCTAAACTTTAAGTATGGTGAAAAAACTATATTAGAAAATATAAATTTAAATATAGAAAAAAATAAATTTTACAGCATACTTGGTCCAAATGGTTCTGGTAAAACTACTCTTTTAAAAAATATTAATAAATCCTTTGAACCAATAAAGGATACTATATTTATAGAAAATGAAGACTTGTACTTCATAAAAAATAAGGAATTAGCAAAGAAAGTTTCCTGGGTTCCGCAAAATACAATTATAGATTTTGATTTTTCTGTTATGGACATAGTTCTCATGGGCAGAAATCCATATATAAATAGATTTTCCTCTGAAAGTCCTGAAGATTTAAAAATTGTAGAAGAATCTATGAAAATAACTAATACCTGGCACTTGAAAAATAAAAACATTAAAGAATTAAGCGGCGGAGAACGTCAGCGGGTAATTATTGCACGAGCCCTTGCTCAAAAGACCGATATACTCCTACTTGATGAACCAACTTCTAATTTGGACATATATCATCAAATTGAACTTTTAGATACCATAAAATTTATAGACTTCAACATGACTATTGTAGCTGTTTTACACGATTTGAATCTAGCATCCCAGTACAGTGATTATATAATACTTTTAAAAGATGGAAAAATAATTTCCATAGGTACACCAGAACAAGTTCTTACTAAAAATAACATAAGACTAGCCTATTCCATAGATGTAAACATAATAAAAGATCCCGTAACTTTACGACCTCATATAATACCTATAAGTAAAAAATTAATAGAAAATAACTTTTATAATAATTCTAAAGCTAATTCCATGTAATAGGACTATAAAATTAATTTCACTTATTATACGAGGAGTGACTATTTTGATTAAAAATAAAAAAATACCCTATTTAAATTTAATCCCCATACTGGTTATATCTTTTTTACTATTTAAATTCATTGATAATATTAATTTATTTGCAAAATCTCTAAAAACATTTTTATCTATAATTAGTTCATTTATATGGGCATTTTGTATCGCTTATATTTTAAGTCCTGCTGTCAATTATTTAGAAAAGAGATTTAAACTAAAAAGACCTATTAGTTTACTTATAGTTTATACCCTAGTTCTGGGAAGCATAGTACTGCTAATAACAAGAATATCCCCTAAAATAACTCACAGTATAAGTGACTTAGTTAAAAATATTCCTGATTACATTGATAAGACAAAACATTGGATAGACAACTCTAATTTAACTTTAGATTTTCTAGACAAGCTCGGAATAAATATAGATGAAAAAATTAACGCTCTTACTGGTAAATTCACCACTTCCATAGGAGAAGGCTTAAATATAGCTTTAACCAAAGCTATTACCATTACATCATCCTTTTTTAAGGCCATTTTAGGTTTTATAATTTCTGTATATATACTAAAGGATAAAGAAAAATTTAAATATGGTTTTAAAAGATTTTTGTATGCAACATTAAAAGAAGAAACTGTGGATAAAATCATACATATTTCAAGAGAAGTGGATAATATTTTTCTTAAATACATAATTGGGAAAGCCATAGACTCCTTTATAATAGGTATACTTTGTTTTATAGGTCTAAGTATTTTGAAAGCTCCATTTGCCTTGTTTTTAAGTTTGATAGTAGGTGTAACTAATATGATACCTTATTTTGGACCTTTTATAGGAATGATACCAGCCTTTATAATAACTTTATTTTATAATCCTATAAAGGCCCTTTGGGTACTTATATTTATATTTGCACTTCAACAATTTGATGGTTTATATTTAGGACCTAAAATTTTAGGTGATAAGGTTGGATTAAGTCCTTTCTGGATAATTTTAGCCATAGTTGTAGGTGGCGGAACTTTTGGCGTTATAGGAATGTTTTTAAGTGTTCCTGTTATAGCAGTATTAAAAACATTTTTAGATGACTTCATATCCAAAAAACTCTCTGAATAAAAATATATTGCGACGCAATTTTATAATTGACAATTGACAATGGACAATTAAGTAAGAAGTAAGAAATAAAAAATAAGAGATTAGGTACTAGGTACTGGGTGCTAGGTGCTAGGAAAGGATGATTTTCCTCCACTACGTTACGGAAAATCTTTAATTAAATATAAGCAATGGTATAGTGGGAAAAGGTATAATTGATTCATTAAATGAAGTGGTTATACTTTTTCTTTTTAAGGGCTTAAAAAATCTTTTATTGGCGGTAGCCAGCGAAAATATAGAAATATCAAATAATGTTGAAATTCCCTAAGAAGTTTTATCCTTTAATACATTTAGAATCGAGGGATTGGGGATTATGAATTGGTGACTAAACGAACGGCTACGCCTAAAAAAAATTATGAGTTCTTTCTTATAAATTAAAGATTTCCTAAATAAAATGAAGAAAATTCACATTAATTGATATTTATTATTTGAGAAAATTGGATAATTCATTTTAAAATAAAATCTTGTTAAGATATTGTATAGATCCAATTTACGGAATACTATATATTATGGCTATGTTTTAAATTTATTAATTATGCAAATCTCTCATTTATATATTTAACCTGGCTATCGCCAATAAAAGATTTAAGTTAAGTCCCAAAAAATAGCTAACACAATTTCACAACGTGAAATTATGTTAGCTATCTTTTTTACATTCTAAAATTTTTCGTAATGCAATGAAGAAAAATTATCCTTTAGTAGGCTGTTTTCTCCCCGTGACGATATATGCATGACCTGAAAAATCTGCTTTTAATGGAGTGATAAAATTGAAATTTGGGACTATTGAACTAGCTTTAGAACTTCTTTGTTTTGAAATTTAAATCCCCGTTAAGAAGCCTTCATTGCTTGAGTGAGGTACGAGCGAGTTTGAAGGCTTTAGGGGATTTAAATTTCAAAACATTTAGAAGTTCTTAGCGTACTGTTCACAGTCCCAAATTTCAATTTTATCACGGAATTAAAAGCAGATTTTTCCTATGGCACTTACTTCACAATTTTCTTATTTTCTCTTTTCGTTTAGATAAAGACCGTACATGGAAATTCCGGATAAGATAGCTAGTCCTAAAACTAAAGTCCAGGATAATGTAAATCCACTTTTCTCTAAAATCCCACCCATTACATATGGCGCTATAGCATATCCCGCTCCAGAGATTATAGGTATAAGAGCATTAAATCTACCTCTGTGTGACATTGGACTGTGGTTTGCTATGTATACTCCTGAATTAGTTGAACATAATATTTCCCCTACTGTCCACACTGCTGTGGATAATATAAATAATGGATATGCTTTTATAATAGACAACATTCCAAATCCTATAGCATAAAAAACTCCTGCCAATGCGATATTTAAAACTGCCTTATTCTTCTTTGTAATATGCGTTATAATTGTAGTAAAAAATATTACTGTAAGAGCATTTACGGTCATTAAATATCCATATAATTTTTTAGAAGCTATTGTTCCAAATATATCATTTACTTGAAGTGGTATTATATAGCCAGCTTGAGCGTAAATAAATGAATATATAATAGAAATAAAAGTGAAAATAAGTAAATTTGGTCTCTTAATTAATGCTAAAATGGTAGAACCTTCTTCACTTTTTTCATCATCATCAATTCTTATTTCCATTTCCTTCTCTTCAGGTATAGACTCTTTAACATATACCATTACTAAAATTAATGAGATTAATGTAGTTATACCATCACCTATAAATAAAATTCTCATATGATTGTTATATAACATTCCTGCAATTAATGGTCCTATGGCAAAACCTACATTTATACCTAAATATAAAAGAGAAAAAGCTGCTTTCCTATTTTCCTTATTAGTAACATCCGCCAGCATTGCACTATTAGCTGGTTGTGCTGCCCCATTAAATACCCCTGATAAAATAAGCAACCATATTATAAAATGAGGATTGTTTAATACTCCACATAAAATTAATGAAAAAGCTGCTAATCCCTGAGATATAATTATTGTTCTCTTTCTTCCTGCATGATCTGCTAACTTTCCACCTATTAAGGATCCAATACCACCGCATACTGCAGTTATGGTTATAAATGTACCTATTTCCTTAGGAGACATATTTAACCTATCCTTAAGAAAGAATGTCATAAATGGATAAACAAAATTTCCAATACAATTTATAACCCTAGCTATAAATAAAACATATATTTCTTTTGGCAACCCTGAATAAGTGCCTAGCAGGGATTTAAATCTTCTATTTATATTTGTCCCCAATTTTTCACCCCCATTATTATAGTTTTTATCTCTCTCCTAGCTTTAAATTTGGAATAGCATTTAAAGTCAAAGGAGCTATATTTCCTTTTTTATATTCAAAGTAAGCAGCACTTCCTATCATCGCTGCGTTATCTGTGCATAAAATCATTGAAGGAAACAACACTCTTATTCCTTCTTTTTCACCTCTTTTAATCATTGATTCTCTAAGACATGAATTAGAAGCTACTCCGCCTGCAATGGCTATTTTATCTACCTTTCTCTTTTTGCAAGCTTCCATTGCATTGTCTACCAATACATCTACCACTGCCTTTTGGAAGGATGCTGCCACATCTTCTCTAACTATTTCTTCATTCCTCATCTCTTTATTGTTTAAATAATTAAGTACTGCTGATTTAACTCCACTAAAGGAAAAATCTAAACTGTTGTCGTGGAAATTAGCTCTAGGGAATTTTATGGCATCAGCATTTCCTTCTTTTGAAACCCTATCTATTTTAGGTCCACCTGGATAGCCAAGCCCTATGGCTCTTGCTACTTTATCGAAAGCTTCTCCTGCTGCGTCATCCCTAGTTCCGCCCAGAACTTCAAATTCACCGTAATCCTTCATATATACTATGAAAGTATGTCCTCCAGATACCACGAGACATACAAATGGTGGCTCTAGTTCTTTATACTCTATAAAGTTAGCACTTATATGTCCTTCTATATGATTTACACCTATTAATGGCTTATTTAAGGCATAGCTAAGGCCTTTTGCATATTGAAGTCCAACCAGTAGTGCCCCAACTAATCCTGGGCCATAGGTAACGCCTATAGCATCTATATCCTCAAGTGTAACATTGGCTTTATCTAAAGCCTCTTGAACCACTGCACTTATGGCTTCTATGTGTTTTCTAGACGCCACTTCTGGAACCACTCCCCCAAATTTAGTATGTATATCTATTTGAGAAGCTATTACATTAGATAACACTTCTCTTCCATTTACAACTACTGCCGCTGCAGTTTCATCACAACTGCTTTCTATAGCTAATATTTTTATATCTTCATTCATAATAGATCCCTTCCTTTACTGTGTAGTATTTAATGCAAAGTATAATAAGTAAGAAGTAAGAGGTAAGGATAAAACTCTAGGAGTTTTTAATAATTAATTTGTAGGTAATCGTTCTTACTTTTTCACTATTAACTCTTACTTTTTCACTATTAGTTCTTAGTTCTTCACTATTTCCATATAGCCTAAAATATTACTACATCTAATTTTATACCTTAACTTCTATAATACAAAAAACTTCATATATCATCAAGGAAAACCTTAAAAACTTTCAAAGCCTATCCATTTTGTATTATATTAATATTATGATATAATTCTTTTGATAATATGAAAAGGAGTTTGTATATGATTTGTAATTACGCTAAAGTTATAATTAAGGGCTCTCCTATAACAAAATCTAATTTTAAACTTTCTAATACTCAAGGACGAGCTATACTACCTTATGATTCTGGAAAATATCATGATAGATATGCTTTATATGAAGAACAAATAGCTTATGAAGCTAGATGCCAAAACCCTAATACAGTGCTTAATGAATCGTTAATAGCTATATTAAAGGTATATTATAAAAGTAAAAAAAGGCATCCTGATACCACAAATATAACTAAAAGTATTTTTGATGGAATAGAAAAAAGCGGATTGATTATAAATGATGCTCAAATAAGAAGATTGATTATTGAGGAGTTTTATGATAAAGATAATCCTAGATTTGAATTAGAACTTTTTCCTGAAAGTGAATATCATGTGGAATACTCTATATTGAAAAAAGAAAAGCCTGAAAAACCTATAATTTACACACCACCAGCAAATAAAAAAAACAAGATCATCTCTTGCCAAAATAACTTAAAAAAAGAATCAGGTGATTCTAATAGTGAATTATGTGAAATATGCGGCAAACCTATAAAAAGCAAAGAAGGAGTATCTATTAATAAGGGCAGCTCATTTATTTGCAATAATTGTTTCAAAAAACTTTTTTAGTGCTGTACATTTAATATCTTGTACAGCACTAAAATTTTAAATGGATTATTTTAACACATTTATATACTCAGCTGCAGACTTCCCTGCTTTATCACCTTCAGAAACTACATAATCAGTGTTGTAATTAATTTTAAGCAAGTTCCCACAGGCAAATATTCCATCTACAGATGTGCACATATTTTCATCTACCACGGGACCTCCCCAAGGACTATTTAGAGAAATTTTAGCATTCATAGCTATATCAGTTTCAGGGAATAACTGCACAGATAAAAGCAGTGTATCACATTCTACATAGCGCTCAGTACCTTCTAATACCTTTTTATCCTTGTCCAGTGAAGCTAGTGTTACACCCTCTATTCTATCTTTTCCTTTTATATCTATTATATAGCAGTTTTCCTTAAATGGTATATTAAACTCCTCTATACATTCTCTAAAAAATTCTTTTTTTCCTATGGGCTGCGGATTTTTTTCTACCACCATTTTTACATTTGCCCCTTCTAATTTAAGCCTTCTGGCAGTTAATAAAGCTAAATTACTTGAACCATAAACTATAACTTCTTTTCCCGGTAAATATCCATGTAAATTCACTAGTTTATGTGCTGTTCCACAAGTATATATGCCTACACACTTATTCCTAGGTATATTTATAGCACCTATAGATTGTTCTCTACATCCTGTAGCTAAAACTACAGCTTTAGCTTTTATATTTTTTATACCTTCTTTTTCACTTACATAAGTTATTTCTTTATGTTCTGTAAGTCTTAATACGGTAGAATTTATCTTGGTTTCTATTTTATATTCATTTATTTTATCAATAAACCTTTGTATATATTCAGGACCAGTAACATATTCTTTAGAATCTTTTAAGAAGAATCCATTGTGAATATTTTCGTTTAGTATACCTCCTAAAGAACTATCTCTTTCTATTATACAAACCTTATCTATTCCTTGCTTTTTAGCAGTAATAGCTGCAGATAAGCCACTAGGTCCCCCTCCTATTACCACCACATCATATAATTGCATAGAATTTCCGCTGCCAAAACTTTATAAAACCATTCAATATATTAAAACATATTTTTATAGGATTTATTTCTGTTTTTGCAACAGTCCACCTCCCTCTAAATTAAAAAAGACTAAGCTAATATCTCTAATATATTTTATCAGTTTATATAAGGTATGTATATATTACGGCTATAATTCCACTATACAAATATACAGTTTATTTTCCCTTAATTTTTTCGAATACTTCTACTGCATTATAAGAGCTTCTAACCAAAGGAGCTGATGCCACATATTTAAACCCTAAACTTTCTCCAATTTTCTTGTATTCATCAAATACATCTGGATGAACATATTCTACTACATCATGGTGTTTTTTAGATGGCTGCAAATATTGTCCCATGGTGAATATGTCACAATCTACTTTTCTAAGATCTTTCATAAGACTAACCACTTGCTCTTTCGTTTCTCCTAAGCCTAACATTATTCCAGACTTAGTCAAAATAGAGCTATCCATTTTCTTAACATTTTCTAAAACCTCAAGGGATCTTTTATATATTGCTCTTGGTCTAACCCCTGGATATAAATCAGGCACTGTTTCTACATTATGATTTATTATATCCGGTTTTTCATCTGCTACTAATTTAAGAGCTTTTTCATCTCCTTGGAAATCAGGTATTAAAACCTCAATGGTCACCTTTCTATTTAAATTTTTAACTTCCTTTATAACCTTAGCAAAGTGTCCTGCTCCACCATCTTCTAAATCATCTCTGGTTACAGATGTAACAACTACATGCTTTAAGCCAAGTCTTTCTACTGCTTTAGCTAAATTTTTTGGTTCCTTTTCATTTACAGGCTCTGGTTTACTTTTAGTTACATTGCAAAAGGTACAATTTCTAGTACAATTTCTGCCAAGTATCATAAATGTTGCTGTCCCTTTATGAAAACATTCTCCTCTATTAGGACATAAAGCTTCTTCACATACAGTATTTAATTCTAAATCCTTTAATAACTTTTCTACTTCTACAGAATTGTGATTTCTAACTAGTTTTACCTTTAACCATTCTGGCTTTCTTACGTACATTTTTATTCCCCCTTAAAATATTAAATGCAGCATATACTACACACCCATTATATTTTCTATTTCTAAACTACTTATAATTTATAAATCACACATGTTTATTTATAGTTAAACATCAACCCCATAAACTGTTCCATTGTTAAATCAGATATGTATTCTGAAATATTTATAGCTTTAATGATTTGTGCTATGTTTTCTTCCTGATATTTTTTCCCTATAAGTATATTTTCTAATTCACTAATTTCTTTTTTGCCAAAAAAGTCTCCATTTATCTCTATGTCATTTATACTTCCATTCTTTATGGATAAATTAATTTGAACTACCCCGCATTTAAACTTGTCCTCATTAAAAAATTCAAACTTGGGTGAATTTCCATAAGTCCATTGCCAAGTAGAAAATTTTTCTTGGGATATTTTATTTATTTTTTCTAACTCTTCTTCGTCTAGTTCATAAAACTCCTTGCAATTAAATTCTTCCATCACTAATTTTATTAGACAATCCTTAAATTCTTCTACTTCCATATCCCTATTTAAATACTTTCTTATATTAGTAACTCTATTTGATACAGACTTAATAGCCTTATCCTTAAATTTTATAGGATTGCTCTTTAAAGCTTTTACTAAGTCTGATAAATCCGCATCAAATAATAAAGTCCCATGATGAAGAACTTTATTTTTATATGAATATTGTGCGTTGCCACAAAATTTTTTTCCTTCCACGGTTAAATCATTTCTTCCAGTAAACTCTGCATTTACTCCAAGTTTTTTCAAGGCATTTATTATAGGCTTAGTAAATCCTTTAAAATCTGCAAAATCCGAATCCTTTTTAGTTATAAATGTAAAGTTTAAGTTACCTAAATCACAGAATACTGTGCCGCCACCAGATACCCTTCTAACTACATCTATATCTTTTTCTTTAACATACTCTAAATTTATTTCTCTTAGTGTATTTTGATTTTTCCCTATGAGTATAGATCTTCTATTTCTCCACAGTATAAAACAATCTGTATCCTTTTCCTTAAGTATGTACTCCTCTACAGAATGATTAATATATGGATCTGTAAAGCTACTATTTATAAATATCAAGTCTATCCCCTCCAGTAAACTTATGGTGCAATTTAAAGGTTTTCATCCATGCTAATTGCTAAGTGAATTACCATTAAAATAAGCGACAGAATTTATATTCAAAATTCTACTAATATTATACTACATTTATTTATATTATCATTATTATATTTTAAATACAAATTGAAGGAATCTAATTTATTTATACTATATTAATAAGATGCAAAATAGCACTTACATAGACAAGATATGTTTTTGCAAATCTTCTATAGAAAATAGTAATTCTTAAGCATATTTTTAAAAGACAACCAAATTACAACCAATGCTTAAAAATCAACAAGATAAATATGCACATAAAAAAACCAGCAATCTTTAAGATTACTGGTTTTTGTCTGGCAGGGGCACGAGGACTCGAACCCGGAACCAACGGTTTTGGAGACCGCTACTCTACCAATTGAGCTATACCCCTTTGACGAAATTTATTGTATCATGATATGCAACATAAGTCAACATATATTTGCATTAAATTTTGCTAAAAACCAATAAAATGATTCAACCACAAAAGGTACACTGTAGGTGAATTATGAAATTTCTCCTCCATGACTTGCATAAGAGCTCGGAACAATAAATTTAAAACGCCGCTAAATATACTTTAGCGACGTTTTACTACAATCTAATTAAATCTTATTTTGCAGCTTCTTTAGTTGATGGAAGTATTACTTCAACTTCAGAATGTGGACGTGGTATAACGTGAACAGATATTAATTCTCCAACACGTTGTGCAGCAGCAGCACCAGCATCTGTAGCAGCTTTAACAGCTCCAACGTCTCCTCTAACCATAACAGTTACAAGTCCGCCTCCAACATATTCTTTACCTATTAAATATACGTTTGCTGCCTTAACCATAGCGTCAGCTGCTTCTATTGATCCTATTAATCCTTTAGTTTCTATCATTCCTAATGCATCGTATTTCATTTTAAAATCCTCCTAATATTATATATTTATATATTATAATTTTTAATTATAATCATTTATTTTATTAATTTTTACTTAATTATATATTTAAATACTTTACTTTACTATTGTTATTTTTGACTTTGAGTTAATGCCCATTGCATTAGCTTCTTCTATATCAAGGTGGCATTCAAGCTTTGAAGCATCATTAGCTCTGATAGCTACATTGCTGTATATTCCGCCTCTTAAATCATCAAATTTTATTGATACTACCTCTCCATCACATACTCCTAAATTTTTAGCATCTTCAGGTGTCATGTGGATATGTCTTTGTGCAACTACTAATCCTTCTTCAATTTGAACAGATCCCTTTGGTCCAACTAATGTTATTCCAGGTGTTCTGCTTAAATCTCCAGATAATCTAACATGTGGTACTGCACCAAGCTTAATGCAATCTCCAGCTAATACTTCAACCTGAGTTTTACTTCTTACAGGTCCTAGAATCCTAACTTTTTCAATTGCACCCTTTGGTCCACATACTGTTACAACTTCTTTGCAAGCATATTGTCCAGGTTGAGATAAATCTTTAAGTTTAGCAAGTTGATAGTCTTTTCCGAAAAGACATTCTAAATCTTTTTGTGAAAGATGTACGTGTCTATTAGAAATACCTACTGGAATCTCAGCTGAGCTTCCCTTGCATACAGTGTTTTCACCCTTACTTTTTGCAGTTTCTAGTAAAAGCTTTAATACTGCTTCTAAATTATCCATTATTTTGCCCCCTTCATAGCGGCAACTATTTGGTTAACTAAGTCTAAAAGTTCTTCATTTTTTGTACCTTCACAACTGCATTCAGTACAGCTATTAGTATTTTGAGCACACTCAGTAACTTTATTTAAAGCTGCTGCAGCTGCTGCAATTTGAGCTGGACTCATGTTCATAAATTGATTTTGAACAGCATGACAGTTCTCAGCAGTTTTTATACAGTTGAAAGTTGGGTCATTAGATGCTAATGTTGCGCAATCTTTTAAACCATAAGCAACTCTCTTTATGTTTATAAGGTGTTCTGGAGTAACGTTCTCAGATACTGAACTTCCTCCCCATGTACCACAACCTAAAGTGAATGAAGGGTTAAGTCCTGTGCTTGCACCTGTTCCACCTTGTGTTCCACCAGTATTAACAAGAATACGAGAAGCTGGTTTTGCAGCGAACTTAAGAACCATATTTCTGTCTTCTGTGTGTAAGCTCATTGTGTGACCAATTCCATTTTGAAGTAATTCAATACTTAATTCACATGCTTCATGGCAATCTTTTACTGTATAGAATGCAAGAACTGTTGTAAGCTTTTCATATGACAATGGATTGCCTTCACCTACTCCATTTTGTCTTCCTATAAGTACTTTAGTTTCTGATGGAACTGTGAATCCTGCAGCAGTTGCAATAACTTGTGCACTTCTTCCAACAAATTTAGCATTCATAGCATGGCCATTTTTGAATAACAGCTTACAAACTTTATCAGTTTCTTCTGTTGTCATGAAGTATCCGCCTTGCTTTTTGAATTCTTCAATAACTTTAGCTTCATTACACTCTTCGCAGATTATTGATTGCTCTGAAGCACAAATTGTACCATTGTCAAAAGTCTTACTTGCCATTATGTTTCTAACAGCTTGTTCTACATTAGCAGTTCTTTCTATGTATGCTGGAGAGTTTCCTGCACCAACACCAAGAGCTGGTTTTCCTGCACTGTAAGCAGCCTTAACCATTCCAGGACCACCTGTAGCTATTATTATAGCAACTTCTTTGCTCTTCATTAACTCATTTGTAGCTCCAATTGTTGGAGTAGTTATACAGCTTATAATGTTCTCTGGTGCACCAGCTTCAATAGCTGCATCACGCATTAATTCAGCTGCTTTAATTGTACATTTTGCAGCAGATGGATGTGGTGAGAACACTATAGCATTACGAGATTTTATTGAAATCATAGCTTTGAATATTGCAGTAGAAGTTGGGTTTGTTGAAGGAACTATACCCATAACTAAACCAACTGGTTCAGCAATCTCTATAAGCTTGTTTACTTCATCTTCTTTAATTATACCTATAGTTTTCATATCTTTTATTGAATCATATAGTATAGTAGCTGCTAAATGGTTTTTGAAAGTTTTATCTTCAACTTTACCAAAACCAGTTTCTTCAACTGCCATTTGTGCTAAACAAACAGCATTTTCTTCTGCAACCTTAACCATGTTGCGTAAAATTTTATCAATTTGTTCTTCAGTATAATCAGCAATTTTATCAGCTGCTACTTTTCCAAGTCTAGCAAGGTTTCTTGCTTCTTGTATAGAACGTAAGTCCTTATCAAAGTTTTCCATTTGCATTACTTCCTTTCGTCACTTTACATATCTAATTTTTCTCGTAATATACCTTGAATTTTGAAATTAATAATTTTTTACCGGCTTTTGAAATTGTTCTGCCTGTAATTGCAAAATCCTTATATTCACGAGCTAGATTTCTAAGCTTAACAACTTTTAACTTAGATAATATCAAAATGGTTTTTTCTATACCATTTTTACTTACCAGATTGTCTACATCATCTTTATGTAGATTTTCTAAGTTCACCTTATGTAGTTTATCTAAATCTGTTTCTATTGTAGCTTGATTTTCTTTGACCTCATCTTCAGTTTCTTGTGCAATTTCTTCTACTTCTTCTTGAGTTTCTTCTTGAGTTTCTTCTTGTGTATCTTCTTGTATATCTTCTTGCGTATCTTCTACTATATCTGCTTCTTGCGCCTCTTCTACTACTTCTTCTTCTGCTGCTATTTCTACCTCTTCATCAGGTGTTTGAACTTCCAAAACCTCTACTGGAGTATTAACCCCAATTAAGCTTTCTAATTCCTGATGAGGACGTGGAATTACATGCTCTGAAACTAAAAATTCTTCATCAAGTTTTTTAACAGCTGCTACTCCAGCCTCTATAGATGCTTTTACAGCACCTACATCACCTGTAACTGAAATTGTAACAAGACCTCCACCTACATAGGTTTTTTCAATAATACTTACATCTGCGGATTTAACCATTGTATCAGCTGCCTCAACAGCTGCAAGTAATCCTTTTGTTTCTATTAAACCAAGCGCTTGCATAGGTCAATCCTCCTAGTCTTCTATAAAAGATCCGCCCAGTTTGCTGGATATGTTGTATAAAATACCCTAGCTTTGTCTGGGGAACCCCAAACTACTTTAGAACCTGATGGTACAAACAATACATCTCCAGGATAAGCTGTATATGTCTTACCATTTATTTCAACTGTTAAAGTTCCCTCAATAACAAAGTCAATTTCTTCATAAGTTAATTCCCAATCAAATTTTGAATTTTCAATAATTAAAAATCCAGCACTCATTTTTGATTCTTCTTTGTTTACTAACTCTTGGAAATAAACTTTTGCCTCTGGATTACCAGTATCAAACACATCCATCTTTACTGTGTTTCCTCTAACAACCTTAAGTCCGCTAGGATCAGTCTCCGCTGTAAATAGAGGATTGTTTGGCTTTAAACAGTCAAGCATTTGTTGTAAAAGACCTTTGTCCATCATTGTTCTAAAGAACTTAAGCATCATTTCAACATCCATGCCTTCTATGTTTGGCACGTTTGGCATGCTTGGAGCATTTTTAACTTCTACATGCTCAACTTTAGCTGCAGGTGTTTCTGTAGTGAATATTATTCCATTATTTTTTGCAAGATCTTGAGCTGATGGAGTGATTATCTCACTGCCTTCTAAATAAAATACTTTTTCATTTTTTAATATTAATGCTTCAATATCTTTTGCACAAATTAATCTTTTCATACCTTCACTTCCTTTCAAATAATGTTGATGTCCATAAAACTCCTAAAATCCTGTGATTATTTTTAAGAAAGGTTTTATTTAACCAAACTGACAATCATCATCGATTATTCCAATAACAACTGCATCCACAGGAATATTGTCGTCGCCCAACATTTTGCGGGCAGAAGATCCAGTACTAACAATAACCCTATCACCAATACCTGCACTTATAATATCAACAACAATAAATCTGCGACCTTCATCTATTCCACCAATTTCCTCTGCAAGCATAAACTTAAGTCCGCTAAGTGATTCTGCCTTTCTAGTGGCCCATACATTATCAATAAGTCTTGCTACTATCATATTGTTTTTCCCTCTTTCATTTTCATTTTAATCTCATTTATGGCGGCTTCAACTGATGATGTGTCACCAAAAATTCCAATTAAAACCATGTGTTGAGGACATGTACCTCTAACCTCTTCAACAGTAACCCCAACAGCTTTTTCGGCAATATCTGCAGCATAAATCATATCGATAAGTTTACCTTGCACAAGTCCTATTGCATCAACGCTGTTTAAATCCGTTTGGCACTTTGCACCCATACGTTTTATTAGAATATCTTTAGTGCTATGGGAAGGTGATTTTATAATTCTAAAATCCACTTTTAAACACTCTCCTTATTATTCCATAATATCTTGTGTACAGCTTAATGCTATTCCAAGTGGCGTAACAAACATAGGATTTTTAGGTTTATGAGTATAAACACCAGTCTTCTTTTGGATAATTTCTTCGATTCCTGTCAAACAACAAGTACCACCAACTAAAGAAATTTCATTAACATCATAGTCTTTAATATGATTACTAATAATTGTTGACACCTTTTCAACTACTGGTTTTAACACTGGTAAAATTTCTTTATGGTTTTTATTATCTCTTTTAAACTTATCTGCCTCATCAAAAGGCATTCCATATGCACCTGAAATAACTAGTGAAAAATGTGTACCACCTGTAGGTTCATCCACAACATAAACAACTTTTCCATCTTTTAAAACAGATATTCCAGTTGTTCCACCACCTATATCTACAACTGCACCATTTTGAATTTTAAGTACAGCATTTGCAGCAGTAGGTTCATCTAAAAGATTTGTCAATTCAAAGCCAGCTGCCTGAACTACGTTTTTAATTGCTCCAGAATCTAAAGCATCAGTTCCAGGTGGAATTGCAGCCGCTGCATAAATAAGCTCTGTATTCAATTTCTCCTCAATTTCCTGCTTAAGTTCTCTCACAATCCTTACTGCTCCAATATAATCCACAACCATACCGTCACGAACTACATCTGCATACCTGTATGCACCTGCAACAGGCTTGTAGTTTTCATCTAAAACAGCCAATACTATACAAGCAGTACCTAAGTCTACACCTGTATAATAAACAGAAGAACCATTAACTATTGGTCTTTCTATTACTTTCTCAAACTCCTGAACCATATTATCACAATATTCAAAAGTTAATTTTTTCTCTGACATTCTTTTCCTCCTACTGCTGAACAAATCAATTGAGACAGCGAATTAATTATTGAGTTAACGTTCCCTATAATTCTATCTTTTAAACCGTCATCATCATTTTTGTAGGTATCAATTATTTCAAACTGTAACTCCCTTAAAGCACAACGTAGTGTATTCATTTTTAAAATTGCATTGCTCTTTGCAAGCTGCATATGAAATTCTGTTATTTCGAAACAATCATCAAGCTCAGTTGTAAAATTTGATGAATTCATTCCAGTACACTCTTTGCAGTAAATTGGCTCAAGAGTACCTTTTCCATCCACAACGTTTCTGATGTTTGATATTTTTCTACCCAAATTTATAATATTTTGCGCTAAGATAATATCTTCTTTTAATATCTCACTACTAGTAACAAGAAATACTGCCTCCATAGATTTTAATTTTAAGCAAAGTTTCTTATTTAAATTTGAATTGCTATTTACCATTACTTCTTTTGTTTCAACCTGTTCGTTTTTAGAAACATTCTTGCTTGCTTTTGGAGCATGATCACTTAATTTTATTCTTTTATCAGATAAATATTGAGCTGCTCCAGGTGTAAGGCGCTGTCCTTGTTGTAACTTGTAGGTATCAAAAGGTTCTTTTCTAAATAAGTCTCTCAAGTACTCTTCAGTAATAAATCTCATCATTGACCTTTACTCCTCACCTTTTTCAAATAAATACTTCTTTAAAGCATCAATTCCTGTTCCCATTTGAAAACTAATATGAAAATATGGTTCTGATACTCCTATGTTCTTTAGTTGTTTTAAACATTTTTCTTCATTTTCAGGTACCAAGTCACACTTTGTTATAACCCCGATTACCGGGCATCTAAAGGACTTTGCAAATCCATGGGAGTATATTTCACTGCAATTAGACTGGTCAACCACTATAAGCACATGAGATGCATCCTGAGCTGCTGCTATTATATGTTTATACATCCATGCATTCTCTAAATAAGAGCTTGGAACATCAATGGTGTTCTTACCATAAATCAAATCTGGTGTTCTTCTTAATGGACCATCATAATTGTTTAATGCATTAACCAATGTGGTTTTACCAGATTTTGAAGGCCCAATTACCATTATGCGCTTTCTTCTCATGTCCTTGTAATGGGAGCCGGAGTAAATCCAAGCATATCCTTTAAAATATCATTTACTGCACTAAGTGCTGTTTCAACACTTTGTACATCACCATTTATTACAACTGAACCTGTGAAACGATCAAGAAATCCAATTTCTACATCGGAAGCCTTTGTAGCAATATCTGCTGCTATAATAGCAGATTCATAAGGAGAAAGCGTTAAAATACCTATTGCTCCTTTTTCATCAATTCCAAGACGTTCATATATATCAGGCATGGGTGATGCAATAACATGAGCTATTGTAATTTGCTTTCCTGGCACTGACTCTTGTATAACACGCTGTATATTTCTATCAAGAAAATCTCCCATAAACCTTACCTTCTATCTTATTATCTATTTGAAAATTATTTAGTGACGGATTACCTTTACAGGTAAATCATATTGTTTAATCCATCCTTCAATTCTATCTAAATCTTCATTTTTTAAACTCGGATCATCCTTTATAGGATATTCAATTCCTAATTGGTTGTACTTATTTACACCCATTTTATGATATGGAAGTAAATCAATTCCTTTAAAGTTTTTATAATCCTTGTATGGTGTTAATAATTCCATAACTTTTTTAATGTCTTTTTCTTCATCATTTACACCCTTAAGTAAAGGCATACGAATCTTAACATTATATTTGCGACGAAGTAGTTCCTGGAGATTTTCTAAAATCTGTTCATTTCTAACACCTGTTAATTGGAAGTGTTTATCAGAATCAATATGCTTAATATCAAATAGGAATAAGTCTGTGAATTCTGCTACCTTAAGTACTGATTCTAGTTTTGCATAACCGCAAGTTTCAATTGCAGTATTTATTCCTACTTGTTTGCAGGCCATTAATAAACTAGAAGCTGCTTCAGGTTGCATTAGAACTTCACCACCGCCTAATGTAACTCCGCCACCAGAAACTTCGTAAAAAGTTCTATCCTCTTCTATAATTTCCAAAAGTTCAGAGATAGTCTTTACTTCTCCAACTATTGATATAGCAGATTTAGGACAGGCTTCTTGACATTTACCACATCCGATACAATCAATATCACGATTAACTTCATGCTTTAAAGTTTCATTAGAGATAGTGTGTATTCCCACAGGACAAGCTTCTACACAAGCCCCACAATTAACACATAAATTACTTTTAAACATAACTCTATGTTTTTTAATCATTCCTTCAGGGTTTGCACACCACTTACATCGAAGAGGACAACCTTGAAAGAATACTAAAGTTCTTACTCCATCTCCATCATACATATTGTATTTCTGTATATTAAAAATCGTCGCTTTTCTTTCAATTACACCTAAATTTTCATTACTCATATTTTCATTCTCCAGTTTCATTACCTTGATTTTTAATATATATCTTAATTGCAATCTGCAATCTACAGAACAATTCTGTAGATTACAGATTTATAAATTTTAGTTTAAATAATCTCAAAAATTCTTCTAATTAAAAGTGGTTAAGTACAGTTCTACTGATGATTTCATCCTGAACGTCTTTACATAATTCAACGAAGAATGCACTATATCCAGCAACACGAACAATTAAGTCACGATATTGCTCTGGATGTTTTTGAGCCTCTATTAGAGTCTTATTATCTAAATAGTTGAATTGCATTTCTCCAAGTTGAAGGGCACATGCACTACGTAATAATGTAATTATTCCGTTTTCACCTTCTTTTGTATCAAGAAGACCTGATATTAACTTGAAGTTATGAACCATACCTATATTCATGTTTTCACAACACATTTTAGAAACAGATTTAATTATAGCAGTAGGTCCTTTAAAGTCTGCTCCTTGTGTTGGACTTATACCGTCTGATAATGGCATCCAAGCTCTACGTCCATTTGCTGTAGCTCCAGTAAGTTGTCCAAATGGAGTGTTGTTAGAGATTGATAAAGTACCATGGCTAAGCACTGAATATAATGTCTTATACTTACGGTGCTCTTGTTCAGTAAATTGGATTAAATCAGCAGCAATTAAGTCTGCATAATCATCATCGTTACCATATTTAGGTGCTTCTAAACAATCTTTTCTTAATTGATCGTATCCAACAAAATCAGCCTTTAAAGCTTCATTTAATTGTTCTAAAGTGTATTTCTTATCTTCAAATACTAATTTCTTTATTGCTGCCATAGAGTCAGTGTAAGTTGCAAGACCACTCCATACAACTCCTGGTCCGAAGTTATACATAGCTCCGCCTGCTTCTACTCCTCTACCATTTTCCATACATCCTTCATACATCATAGACATAAGTGGCTTTGGTGCAAGCTCTTTGTGTACACGTTGAGAAATTACTGTAGCAACACTTGTCCATTTAGTGATGTATTTAATTTGCTCTTTAACAGCTGCTTCGAACTGCTCATAAGTTTTAAATTGGCTCAAGTCTCCCATATCTGGGCATACTTGCTTACCATACCATAGTGGTACACCATGGTTAAGAACAAGTTCTATACATATTGGCCATTGAGTATATCCTGTAGAAGTCCATTGATATAATCTTCCTGACTTTTGAGGCTCAACGCAACCCATTAAGCAATAATCTCTTGCGTCTTCTATAGAACATCCTTTAGCTAACATCATTTTTATATGAACATCGTCAAAGTGACATGCTGGGAATCCCATACCTGCACGAATAACGTCAACTATCTTCTTAAGATATTTTTGTGGTGATCCTTTATGGATACGACAAGCTAAAGATGGTTGATATATTTTAACATGACGAACTGCATCCATTAATAAGTATGTTAATTCGTTTGTAGCGTCACGACCTTCTCTAGTTACACCACCTAAACACATGTTAACAAATGGCTGATAACCTGCGAAGAATTTAGAAGCTCCTTCACTTGTTAACCACATCATTTCAGACATTTTTATAAGCATACAACCTGCTAATTCAAATGCTTCAAAATCAGTCATACGTCCTGATTCAATATCAGCTTTGTAGAATGGATACATGTATTGGTCAACACGTCCTATAGACATACCTGTTTGGTTTTCTTCAACTACAAGTAATGATTCTATAGTCCAAACTGCTTGAATTGCTTCCCAGAAGTTGCTTGGCTTATGTGCTGGTACTCTAGCATTTATTTCAGAAATCTTTAAAAGTTCTGCTTTACGCTGAGGGTTAGTTTCTTTTGCAGCAAGTTCTGCAGCATAGTCTGACATACGTTTAGCATATATCATAACACCTTCAGCAGTATCAATTAATGATTTGTAGAAGTATATTTTTTCAATATCTTCTGGTCTTTCGTAGTCAAGCTGAGCTAATTTTTCTTCTGCTTCTCTCACTATGTCAAGCATACCTTTTTTCATTAGTATAACGTCATATCCTGGGTTAGAGTCTCCTCCACCATTTGTTGCGTGGTATGAACAATCTGAAACGAAAGATTCTCCTGAAAGTTCCCATACACCAGCTTCACGGTACTGGCTTTCGCAGTATTCATCAACTGACTGACCTTTCCAGAATGGGAATAACTCTTCACGCATTATTTTCTTATCTTCATCTGATATATAGAATGGGTCTTGTGGACGAGTTGATATTGTATCTAATTCCGCTTCCATCCATCTCCAAGCTATATCAGGAGAAAATGCTCCTGCACGAGGTTTTCCGTTTGGTGCTCCAACTATAAGCTCATGGTCTTGAATTACTAGTGGTGCAGTTTCACAGCAGTGTTTGAAACATTTACCACGTAAAACTGACTTAGGCATACCTGGATTTTCTTTAGCTATTTTAGTAATAGCTCTTGCACGGTGAGTTGTTATTGATGGAACATGTTTTAAGTAGTTTTCTTTTAATTTAACTAAACGCTCTGTCATTCCATCTGGAATTTGTCCATTATTATTATCACATGCAACATGAGAAACTGCTGGTTCTTCTTTTGTTATTTCTTTAGAAACACTCTCGAACATCTTCATTAAACTAGCACGTTCTTCTTCAGACATGTTTTGAGTAGCTTCCATAAATTTATTTGAAAATTCACGAATATCCAATTTATTCCCTCGCATTCTTTAATATATTTCATATCTAAGATATGATTTTTATCTTAAGTCATCCATAACTTTTTTCAAAATACTCTCTAGTAGTTTAAAGTTATCTATTTCATTTGCATTTAATTTATCCTTTGAAACCCCATTGAAATCTTCTTTATGATTTGCTACATTAACAAACTCCTCCACACTGCGAACTCCATATCCTACCTTACGTATATATATTAAGTTCATAGGTGAAACATTATCAGAAGTCATACCTTGACCTGCAGAACCACTGCCTAAAGTCATTGAAGGAAACAAGTTTGTAGTTGCTCCCATACTTCCAAAAGTTCCTGGAGTGTTAACTAACACTCTTCCAACTGGCTTCTTTAATGCAAATTGACGAATAACCTCTTCATCTTTTGAATGTATAATAAGTGTATGTCCCTGTCTTTCACTAAGTAACAATTCTATACACTTTTCACAAGCATGCATCCAGTCATCTTCAATATAAAAGGCTAATACTGGAGAAAGCTTTTCTTTTGAATAAGGGTTCTTTTGAGAAACAAACTTTTGTTTAGAAATAAGAACCTTCACATCTTCTGGAATACTAAAACCAGCTTTCTTAGCTAAAAATTGTGGTGATTTACCAATCATCTCTAAATCAGCACTTCCATCTTTGTAAAAAAAGATATTTCCTAACTTTTCAGCTTCCTCATCTGTCATAAAGTATCCGCCGTTTTTCTGAAGTTCTTGTGTCACTTCTGCTACAATACAACTATCCACAACAATTGATTGCTCAGCGGCAGAAACAACTCCATAATCAAAGTTCTTGCTGCTAATAATATCCTTAACAGCCTTCTCTATATCAGCTGTGCGCTCTATAAATGCTGGACCATTTCCATTTCCACCATAAATCACTGGCTTACCAGATTTATAAGCCCCTTGAAGCATTTCTGAAACTCCTGTGTTCATTATAAGAGAAGTATCTCTATGGTTCATAAGCTCCCTGGAACCACTTTGGGTTACCGTATGTAAATATGCAATAGCGCCCTCTGGAAGTCCTACACCTTCTGCAGCTCGAATCAAAATATCAACTGTTTTAGAAATTGTATTTTTAGCTCTTGGATGAGGTGAAAATATAATTGCATTTCCTGATTTAATTGCAATTAGCGCCTTATATATAGTTGTAGAAACAGGACTCGTAGACGGACAAAAAGCTACAATAACACCCATTGGCACTCCAACATCCATTGTCTTGTTCATTTTATCTTCATTAATGATACCTACACAATTCATGTCCTTAAGTCTATTTTTTAGATACTCACATACAAAGCGGTTTTTGATATATTTATCTTCCCACTTTCCATATTCAGTTTCCTCATTAGACATTTTAGCAAGTTCCTTTAAGTGTTTTTCAATTTCTTCCGTCATACGTTCAACTATTTCATCAAGCTTTTCTTGTGGAAAGGTTGCTAATTTCTTTTGCGCCTCACGAGCATTTTCAACAAGAATTCTAGCTTCCTGCATGGAGAGTAAATCATTATCAATAATATTCATTTTCCTCTCTCCTTTTCTTAAAAAAGTTCACTTTACTATTCAGTTATAGGATTTGGAATAGCATAACGTTTTATTATTTTTTCAAGATCTTCATGTGGACTTGGGATAACTATTGAACTATAAAGATTTCCACCTTCCATTGCATTAACTGCTGCAGCTCCAGCTTCTACCGCTGCTTTACAAGCACCTACATCGCCACGAACTAAAACAGATATATAACCTGAAGCAACGTTTTCATATCCTATAAGTTCAACATCTGCTGCTTTGCACATAGCATCTGCTGCTTCTAAAGCAAAAACCAGACCAAAAGTTTCGATTAATCCTAACGCTTTATATCTTGTCATGTGTAATCATTTCCTTTCTATGTATTATGCTTCGTTATCGATATCGTGTACTGAAACAATATCTCCAACTTCTTTAATAGGACGTGGCATAACATTGTGTGCTGTTAATTTACCAATAGCTGCTGCTGCTTGAGCACCCGCTTCTACGGCAGATTTTACTGCACCAACATCACCTTTTACCATAATAGTTACAAGAGTTGAACCAACGTTTTCATATGATATTAATTCAACATTAGCTGCTTTAAGCATTTTATCAGCAGCTTCAAGAGCTGGAACTAACCCTATTGTTTCTACAAGTCCTAAAGCCTCTTCTCCATAATATCTCATTGATAATTCCTCCTTCCCATTTCTTCCTGAATATACTTTTTTGTTAATTAAATAACTTTCATTACTATAATTATTTTCATATGTTTTTTAATTTTTATATATTGATTATATCCCTTACCCTTTGGGGGAAAGTCAATATATTTCTGAAAATAAAATTTTTGAAATATTTCATTATTAGATTGTAATATTAGGAGCAAAGTTCACTCCTAATATTACCTTGGGATAATAATTTTATTAATTTCTTAATAAATTCATTCCATTCAGCATTACCCTATGGGGAATGTTGAAGATTAATCCTTAATGTATTTGTTTATTGTAGCAGCACCCTCTTCATGTGCGTGATAATAAACCTTTAACTCTTTATTTTTATCTAGTTCAAATCTTGTTTCTTCGATAAGTCCATTTGCTTCCGCTGTCATTAAAGCAGTAATTACAGCTTTCTTTTTTAAAGCTTTAAAATTTCCATATTCACCTTTAAGAGCATTTATAACATCGTCAGCACAAGCTTCTTCAACTTTAGTAAAATATTTTAAAATTGCATAATTAAGCGGCTTCATCTGCTACACCCTCCTGTTTTCTGTTTTTAAAAAGATCTAACGGATTCATAGATATTGTAAGAATACCAAACATCATTATCAAAGCTCCAAACCAAGCAACAGACGGTAATGCCCATCCATCCATTCCACCGTATATTCCTAATAGTAATAGACAGAATAATGGTCCAAAGAATGAATAAGTACCATTACATGCAGTACCAAGTCCTGCTCCACACATACTATTTCCAGCATACCATGTCATAAATGTTATAACTGATAACAAACCACTTAAAGCAAACCAAACCATTGCAGGAGCACTGGTAAATGCTTGCATAGCAAGATTGAAGGAAATACTTACCTTCCCTGCCATAATTCCGAATATTGGGACTAATATGAATAAATTAGCAATACCTGATGTTACTTGACGAATACAAATACCAATTTCAGGGTCAATCATCGCTGTACCATATCCAGCAACACAACCTTCAAATCCCCATGCAAGAGCTGCGATAATAGCTATTAATATACCAGCAATAGTTTTTGCTGAAGCACCACCGCTAAATCCTGTACTACCAATTAAGAAACTTGCAAATACACATATAGCAATACCAAAAGCCATACGCTTATTTAATTCCTGTTTAAATAAAATTTTACCTAATATAGCTGCAATAGCAGGGCAAAGAGCAGATATTGGAACAACAATTGAGCCTGCCATTTGTATAGCTATAACGTAAGCAGTCCCAGCTACAGGTCCTCCAATAAGTGCTGCTAATATCATAATACGTCCTGGAGTGGTATTGATACATCTTAGGAAATCACCAAACTTACCTTTAGCTATAGCATATAAAATTGCCCATATAGCACTGCATGTGTCGTTTATTGCACTACCAAGTGCTGCAAGCAAATATGCCACGACAAATGCTGATAAGCCAGCTGTATTATCTCCATACCAGTCACTCCAAACTCCTTTTGTCATACCCATAGTTAGAAATGCAGTGTACATTCCATATGTAAGTCCTGAAAACAAAGCTAGAGATATCCCCCTTTTAAAGAAATTCCTTGATAATCTCTTTTTTGCAGCAACTGCTTCTAAACTTACTGCATTTGAAACTTCCTTCATAAAATAAAAACTCCTTTCAAAATAATAATTTATTATATATATAAAAAATAAATAAGACTCATTGCTATGAAATTACATTATAGTAATGAGTCATTTATTTTTATTTTCTAGTCTATTTCTTTCTAGTCTTTTATGTATTTGTTTATTGTAGCAGCACCATCTTCATGTGCATGATAATAAACTCTTAACTCGTTATTTTCATCTAATTCAAATCTTTTTTCTTCAAGAAGACCATTGGCTTCTGCTGTCATTAAAGCAGTTATTACAGCATTCTTTTTTAAAGCTTTAAAGTTACCATATTCACCTTTTAATGCCTCTATAACATCGTCAGCACAAGCTTCTTCAACTTTAGTAAAATATTTTAAAATCGCATAGTTAAGCGGCTTCATTCTCTGTTCCCTCCTTCTTTCTGAATAAATCCATTGGATTCATTGCTATTACAAGGATACCGAACATCATTAATACAGCAGCAATCCAAACTATTGGAGGCAATGCCCATCCTTCCATTCCACCTAATACGCCAAGAATTATCCAGCAGCAGAATGGACCCCAGAATGAAAATGTACCATTACAAGCCATACCAAGTGCAGCACCGCACATACTGTTACCGTTATACCAGCTCATGTATGAAACGAAGGCACAAAGTCCACCTAAAGCAAACCAAATCATTGCAGGACCACTTGTAAACGCTTTAATAGTTAAGTCAGTTGAGAATTTAACTCCACCACCAAACAACATACCAAATACAGGTACTAATATTATTAAGTTTGAAAGTCCAGATGTTGCTTGACGAATGGTGATACCGATTTCTGAGTCTATCATAGATGTACCATATCCAGCTACACAGCCTTCAAATCCCCATCCAAGAGCAGCGATAAATGCAATACAAATTCCAAGGAACATTCCCTTAGGAGCATCTCCGCCAATACTAGTACTTCCAATCATAAAACTAGATAAAACACAAATAATAATACCTAATACCATACGTTTGTTTAATTTTTGTTTAAATAATATTCTTCCTAAAATAGCTCCAATAGCTGGGCAAAGCGCAGTAATTGGAATAACAATTGAGCCCGCCATTTGTAAAGCTACAACATAAGCTGTACTTGAAATAGGTCCTCCTATAAGAGCAGCCAATATCATTACAGCACCTGGCTTAGTTTTAATACATCTGAAAAAATCTCCAAGTTTACCTTTAAAAGTTGCATAAATTATTGCCCAAATAGCACTACATGTATCATTTACAGCACTGCCAAGTGCACCAAGTACATATGTAATAACTACTGCTGATAAACCTGCTGTGTTAGCACCATACCAGTCACCCCAAACTCCTTTTGTCATACCTAATGTCAAAAACGCTGAATAAAAACCATACATAAGACCTGAAAAAAGCGCAATAGTAATTCCTTTTTTAAGGAAATTAGATGATAACTTCTTTTTTGCTGCAATTGCTTCTAAGCTTACTGATTTTGAAACGTCATTCATAATTAAAGCCCCTTTCGCTTAATTTTGATAACATTTTTATTTGCATTATTAAATAAAAGTTTGTGATGAATGTGTTTTTGAATTGTTATACTTTGGGGTATTTTGTTTTTTAAACTTTAAGCAACTTTTCATTTTATATCTTGCAGATATTTCATTTTCTATTAAATTATATGCCTTTCCCTATGGGGTAAAGTCAATATATATTTAATAAGAATATTTAAATAAAATTCAAAAATCTAAAAAAACCTACATAACTAAATTAATAATACAACTACAAAGTAGCTTATTTAAATTAGTTTTGTAGGTTTTTTTACATGTAAATATAAAAAATATTCAATAATAATTGATGGAAGTTTTATTTTATTATGGAAATAAATATCCTTTTTTATTTAATAACATTGGTATTTTTTTCACAAATTGAGTTTAATAAATCATCTATACTTTCCCCTATGGTCAACGTTTTCAATATTACCTACTTATTTTTTCTACTGATTTTAATAAAAATTTCCGTTACAAATTTATCTGTATTTTTAGTTGTCCAATAATCGGTTACATATCTTTCATAGGATTCATCTGAACATATGTAACCATGTTTTTTCGTCCATTCTTTTATTTTTTTATAAGTTTCATCAATTGTTTCATGAGTTCCTATGTGATAGCAAGAAGCCGCTATCCAGCCTCCAAATTGAATACATTCTTCCTCTCTACATCTCAAAATGGTCTCTTGCATTATTGTCACCCTAGTACATTTTCCATTAATTTTATCTTCAAAAGAGGGGAAACGAATAATTACAGGTCCTGTTATTGCATTATCTATTCTATCAATGTAATTATTAAATTCTATATTAATTATAGAATCCATATAATCGTATTTAAAATCTTGATCCAAAAAAATCAAATTACGATTATCTATATATTTTATAGTCACATCACAAATATTATTTTCAAGTACCATCTGTGCCTCAATTATAAGATCGTGCCAATCTTTAATGGACCTGATTTTTAAATTTATTTCTCTTTCAAGCTCTTTTAATTCATCAATTTTATTTCTAAAGCTTTTATCAACAAATTCATAGGTTGTACCTTTTAAAAAGCTTCTCATTTCTTCTAACTTAAATCCACTTTGCTTATAATATTTTATAACCGGTACTGATAATAAATTCTTTTTGCTATAATATCTGTATCCGCTTTCATCAGCTACTTTATCAGGAGATAATATGCCCATTTTATCATAATATCTCAGTGCTTTCTTTGTTATTTTACATATTTCCTCTACTTTCCCTATTGAATACAACTCCTCTCCCATGTTAGACCTCCTTCTTTTGTGATATTTTTAATTATATTTTATTTAAGCTAATTTCTCAACTTTTTTCTGAAAAATCACATAAAAAAACCACCCATTAATGAGTGGTATTAACTACAAAATTTTACTCCATAACCTTATCTAATATTTTTAATAAATCTTCTCTTGTTGCTTCTCTAGGGTTTGCAGTTGTACAAATATCCTTAGAAGCTGCATTTACAATGTCTTCTCTTGTTGCTTTAGCTAAATCCATGTCAGCACCTTGTTCTTTTAATGTTGTTGGAATCATCAATGTCTTTTGAAGTTCTACAACACTTCTAATTAGATTATTAACTCCAATATTTACATTTGGTGCATGTAAATTTAATAATTCTGCAATTCTATGATATTTTTTAGCAGCTATTCCATATTCAGCATTGAAAGCCTCTTTATTCAAATTAGCATTGTATTCAATTACATGAGGTAGTATAATTGCATTACTTCTTCCATGAGAAATATGTAATTTTCCACCTACAGCATGCGCTAAGCTATGAGTAATTCCAAGTCCAGCTGCATTGAATGCCATACCAGCAAGACATGATGCATTGTGAAGTTTTTCTCTTGCTACTATATCGTTGCCGTCAGCATAAGCCTGTGGTAAAAATTTAAAAGCTAAAGTAACAGCTTTTTCTGCAAGAGCATCTGAAAAATCAGTAGCATTCTTTGAAACATATGCTTCTAGAGCATGTGTTATTACATCCATTCCCGTATCTGCAGTTATAAAATTAGGTACAGTTTTTACTAGTTCAGGATCAAGAATAGCAACTGTTGGAAGAAGAGATTTGTCTGCAAGAGCATATTTTAACCCTTCTTGTTTGTTTGTAATTACTGCATATTCAGTAACTTCAGAACCTGTGCCACTTGTAGTAGGTATAGCATAGAATTCTTTTATAGAAGAAACTCCTCCAGTAATTTTTTTTGCATATTCTCTTATAGCCTTGGCTCCATCTATTGATGAACCTCCACCAAGAGCTATCATAATTTCTGCATTACAGCTTTTTAACTTTTGAATACCAGCTGCAATAACTTCTACGGATGGATCAGGCACAATATCACTGTATATAGCTACTTCACAGTTCACAAGTTTTTGTTGTACTTTTGCAACCATGCCTGAAGTTTCCATAAACTTATCGCATACAATCAGTACTCTTTTACCTTCAATTTTGCTTAGTCTATCTAAAGAACCTTCTCCAAAATAGACATTTGTGTTAATACTAAATTCTTTCATATACATTTTCTCCTATTTCTAAAAGATTTAAGATATGAATGAACTAGCTACTCTTTAGTTTAAAATTAAAATTACCCCACAAATATAACAATCAACAAGTTTATAATAAACTTTACTTAATGTATTATATCAATATTATATTAATAATACAATAGCATTGCAAATATCAATGTACAAATGATCAAGGATTAATTAAGTAAAAAACTTCTCTTGGAGTTTTTAAAAATATAAATTCAACAAATTCCTTAGGAGTTTCAACTTTCATTGATAGTTGTTCATTGTTAATTGAGCATTGAAAAAGTGACTTACAAAATTATAAGCCACCTTTAAATCTTTTATAATATTTATATTTACTGAACTTTAAATCCATTTTCCTTAACTTGTTGTTGAATTTTGTTAAATACCTCATCAGAAGCCTTTATTCTTACAACTACTTCTTTTACTTCTGTTAAACTCTTAGGGTCTACTACAACAAAGCTTATAATGTCTCCATTGTTTTCAGTTATAATCTTTGATAATCTAGATATTTGGCCAGGTATATCATATGCTATAACTGCTAATCTTTTTCCTTGATTTAATCCAAACAACTCTGTGAATTGATGGAATATAGCATGATGTGTTACTATTCCCTTAAAATCTCCATATTGGTCTACTACTGCTACAAAAGAAATATTCTTTGTTTCTAAAAAATGAGCAGCTTTTTCTATTTGTTGTAATGGTTCTATACTTGGCACATCTATTCTCATAACCTTTTCTACTTGAAAATCTTCTAAAAGACACTTTTTATCTAAACATTTCTCATAATAAAAAGTATATATCATTTCCTTAGATATACTTCCATAGAATTTATCCCCATCACATACGGGAATTGATAAAAAATTATTTTTCTCCATTAAATCCAAAGCCTTTTGAATAGTATCCTTTGGTGTAACAGTAATTAATTTTTCTTTTGGTAACATTAAATTATTGACAAACATAAATCCCCCTCCTTATAGTTACTTATAACAATTATACATCATATTTATTATTTAGTACAAATATTTACAAGTGTACTAAATAATTTTTTTTCATAGTCCAACACTTTATCATATTCAGCACTTATATTAAAATTACTTACCTTAACACATTTCACTCCATACTTTGCAATAAATTCTTTATTTTTACTCAAAAAATCATTACTAAAGTATACTAGTACCATCTTATCCTTATTTTTTTCATATTTTTCTTCTATAATTTTATTTAAATCTAATTCTTTACTTTTCTCAATATTTTCATCTATGCTTACAGTTTTCAAACCACTATACGCCATTATATAATCCAAACTATTGCCCTCTACTATAAATAAATGTTCCTTAACACCTTCCCCTTGCTTTTTAAATATTTTTTCATAATCCTCTAATTCTTTTAAGCTCTCTTTAAAATTTTTCTCATAATAACTTCTATTTAACGGGTCTCTTTCCACTATAGCGTTTTTCACATTTACCAAAACCACTTTATAATTATCAATATTATTCCAGAATATACATTCTTCACCTTTTCCATACTTGTCTACATTCTTATAATAGGATAAAGGATTAGCACCCCTTGAACTATTTATTATACCTACTTTATTACCTTCTATCCTGCTTATATAACTATTATTAAGATTTGAAAAATTAAATTCATCATATATAAAAATATCTGGTACATAACTTATATCGTAATAGTAATTTACATATATTTGCTCACCTTTTTTATTAAATATATAATCAACTTTATGTATTCCCTTATCTATTTTTTTTACACAATCATATAAAAATTTATTACTAACTAATATATCCAATTTAATTTGTTCTTTATCTTTTTTTGAATTACTTATCTTTGAATTTTCTATATTATTTTTATTGTTATCCTTATTATTTATATTAATTTTATTATTACATCCAGAAATAATAATCGTTAATATAAGTAATATTACTAGAGTACATTTTTTCATTATATTGCACCTCAAAATTTCATATAATTAATTATGTTTTTATATATATTTTATAAAATATACCCTACTTATGCAATAAATTATTGAATAAATAAGCTTTTTTAGCTATAAAACTTTTTACTTTATAATAAATAGTTAAATAGTTAAATAGTTAAATATTTAGTTACTCAAACTTTAGCTCATAAAATAGGAATTTGTTGAGTAGCTAATACGTAAAAGTGAAAAGGTAAGAACTAATAGGTAATAAATAATAGTTTCTTAAAAAAAATATATATTAGGATTACCTTTTATTTTTTATATTTTTAGTATAGAATATTTATAGTGTAGACTATTGCTTAAGTAGGAGAGGATTTTATGGAATTTATAGTAGATAGTATTGAAAAAACCCTTTGTGTGGGAGAACAAATAGGGAAATTGTCCCTTCCAGGTGACGTTATATGTTTAATAGGTGATTTAGGCACTGGAAAAACCCATCTTACCAAAGGAATTGCTAAGGGATTAGAAGTTACAGATTATATAACAAGCCCTACATTTAATATAGTTAACGAATACAATGGAAGATTGAAGTTTTATCACTTTGATGTGTACAGGGTAAATGATCCTGATGAAATAGAAGCTATTGGATTTGATGAATACATATTCAGCCCTGCAGTAAGTGTCATCGAGTGGGCAAATTATATAGAAGAACTTATTCCAAAGGAACATATGGAAATAAGCATACACAAACTACCTGAACTAGGCGAAAACTTTAGAAAAATAGTTATTACTTATACTGGAGATAGATATAATTACGTAAAGGAGATTAGAATATGAAAATTTTAAGCATAGATTCTTCAACAGAAGTGGCTAGTTGCGCTGTGCTTGAAGATGATAAAGTTTTAGGTGAAATTACTTTTAATTATAAAAAACAGCATTCAGTAATTCTTATGCCTATGATAGAAAACCTTCTAAAAAATATAGGCTTAAATATAAGTTCCATAGATGGTTTCGTTTGCTCAAAGGGCCCTGGCTCATTTACAGGTTTAAGAATCGGCATGGCAACTGTAAAAGGTCTTTGCCAAGGCTCAAATAAGCCTTTAGTTTGTGTATCATCTTTGGATTCTCTTGCTAATAATTTAGCCTATACTTCTGGATTAATATGTCCTATTTTAGACGCCTTAAGGGATAATGTTTATACCGCATTGTTTACCTTTAATAATGGTAAGTTGTGCAGAATAACCGATTATATGGCCATTCATATTGATGAATTAATCAGCATTATAAAAGAAAAAAATTCTTCGGTTACTTTCATAGGAGATGGTACATACAAATTTTCATCTAAACTAAAGGACTCTTTGGCTGAATGTTTTTTTGCTCCTACTCATTTAAATATAATGAATGCCTCTTCACTAGGTCAATTAGGTATGGAGCTTTTTAAAGAGGGCATAACTGATGATATATTAACTGCAAGCCCTGTTTATTTAAGAAAATCTCAAGCTGAAAGAGAATATGAAAAAAAGAAGGAATAATATGAGTGATATAATAATAAAAAATATATCAGATGAGTATATTGACGAAGTTCTTAAAATAAATTCTCTTAGTTTTAAAGACCCTTGGTCTAAAAGTTCATTTACAAAAGAATTGGAGAATAAATTTGCTCACTATATAGTTGCCCTTAGGGACGACTTAGTAGTGGGCTATGCTGGTATATGGGCCATACTAGATGAAGCTCATATCATAAGTATAGCAGTACATCCTGATTACCGTGGTTTAGACATTTCCGTTCATTTAATGAACGGTATTTTAGATCTCTGTAAAACTATTGGTGTAAAAGAACTAACCCTAGAAGTTAGAACCTCTAATACCATTGCTCAAAATTTGTACAAGAAGTTTAATTTTAAAGAAGAGGGAATTCGAAAAAAATACTATCCTGATGGAGAAGACGGTTTAATAATGTGGAATAGAAACCTGTAAACTACCTAAATAAGCAAGGTTGGCTTTTTTGTAGAAAATCTCTACATTGGCAGAGATAATAAGGCTAGGTGATAGGTACTAGGTACTAGGTGCTAGGTGATAGGTAAAAGTTAGTAGATAGGAGTTAAGGATAAGGCTCAAGGAGTTTTATCCTTAACTCTTACTTGTTACTTTTTACTTTTTACTTCTTACTTCTTATCTATTACCTACTATTTATCTTCAAATTTTATATTTTTATTTTTTAACCGTAAAAGTTGAATTACTTTTACTTGTTTCTTGTTATTTATTATTTATTATTTATTATTTTTACTATTGTTCATATTTTTTTTCTAATTTTTCATTAGCTATTTCCATTTGTTCCTTGTGTAATATTGGAGATACACTCTTATACACTAATCTAGTCATAATGCATACTACTGCTCCCTTTATTAAGTTGAAAGGAATTATTGCCCAAATTATAAGCGTTCCTAAACTTACAACCTTTGGATTTACCTTAGAACTCATACCTACTACTGCACTTATAGGGAAACCTAGTACTTTTTCATACAGTGGCAACAGTACAAAAAGATTTACTATAGCTGCTCCTAAACTCATAACTACTGTACCTGCAAGTAATGCTATAACTGCTCCTGTTTTATCTTTTTTCTTATTATAAATAGTTCCAGCGGTTATTACTAGCATTGCCCCTACTAAGAAGTTAGCAAGTTCGCCTATAAAAGCTGTTTTACCTGCAAATAATCCATGAAGTAAATTTTTCATAAATTCAATTATAATACCAGCCACAGGCCCAAAAGCAAAAGTTCCAATTAACGCTGGCAGGTCACTTATATCTATTTTCAGAAACTCTGGAAATATAGGTATAGCTACTTCAATAAACATAAGTAAAAATGCTATAACTGCTAGTAATGATATTTTGATGTTTTTGTTTAATTTTGAATTTTTCATAAAACCCCTCCTAGGTTTATCGGGGTAGTGTAAAGTTTTTTACACTACTTATTAATTTTTACCTTTATATATCAATGGTTACAGAGTTTTTTTAATAAAAAAACAATGACCCCCTTTTTTATGCTATAATTGAATCGCTAAAACCAAAAATAACATGAAAGGATGTCATTGCTATGGATTCAATTATAACTTATTTAATTTCCTATAATCAATATCTTTTAAAAATAATTTATCAATTACTTATGTTTATTTGTAAATACATTCCT
>NZ_CABDWS010000015.1 GCF_901447495.1 Haloimpatiens lingqiaonensis | reverse complement strand
GAGTCTGGACCGTATCTCAGTTCCAATGTGGCCGATCACCCTCTCAGGTCGGCTACGCATCGTCGCCTTGGTAAGCCATTACCTTACCAACTAGCTAATGCGCCGCGGGCCCATCTCAAAGCGGATTGCTCCTTTGGTTGCAGAATCATGCGATTCCGCAACGTTATGCGGTATTAATCTCCCTTTCGGGAGGCTATTCCCCTCTTTGAGGCAGGTTGCCCACGTGTTACTCACCCGTCCGCCGCTAATCCGTTCCCCGAAGGGAACTTCATCGCTCGACTTGCATGTGTTAGGCACGCCGCCAGCGTTCGTCCTGAGCCAGGATCAAACTCTCAATTTAAAATAAGTAGATATTCCAAATCTTCGATTTGGCATAGTCACTTAGTTAAACACGTTAGTGTTTAACCTCATTTTAAGAGCTTGCTCTTAAACTCAAATTCACTGACTTTATGATTTATCATCATCATCTCTGTTTAATTTTCAAAGACCAGTTTGTTTATTTTTCTCTGTCGACTTGCGACGAAATATATAATATCATATAAACCAAACTATATTTTTAATATTTTATTAAATTTAATAAAATAAATGGTTTTTTCTCTATATACCCTTATTTTACTCTATTTTTCTTATATAGATACACAAGGTTAAGTTTATCTCTATTTTTTGACAATAATACTCAAATTATATTATTGAATATGTATATAACTCAACTTTCGCATATAAATTTCAAGCTCTAGATTGAATTAGTGTAGTAAATACAAAGAAAGTTTTTACCTTTAAAATTTCATTTTATAAATATTACAGTTTAACTGAAAGGGCTGAATTCACCCCTCTTCTACAAGTAGCAGCTACATATCCTTATTATTTAATAAAGTAAGTGCAGATATTTCACTAAATGACTAAAGTATTCATGTAAAATTATTGCAAAGTATTTTTGCATGGTTTCAATTTTTTATACGTAAAAAAAACTAGAGTATTCATTTAACCTCACCTTACCCTTGCTAACATAGAAGTAAGATATTATTATTTGAACCACTCCCATATAGAATACGGGAGAATTTGGGCCAAAAATGTTAAACAAAATAACTCTAGTTTTTTAATTTATAAATTTATTACTGATTCTGAAAATAACTTTTTTATTCTTGAACCTCTGCATCTACCGCATCGTTATTTTCTTCATGTACTTCACTTATATTTTGATCGCTTGCATTATCTTCATGCACTTCACTTACATTTTGATCATTTACATTTTCATCATTGTTATCTTCTGTTTTTTCATCTTCAGAGATTATTTTAGCCATAGCAACTACTTCTATTTCTTCCCCTGTTTTCATAAGGGTTACTCCCATGGTATTTCTGCTTGTTACTGATATATCAGAAACATTTATTCTTATAGCTATATCCTTACTGTTTATAAGCATTATTTCATCAGAATCCTTGACCATTTTAGCACCAACTATGCTTCCAGTCTTATCTGTAACCTTGTAGGTTATAATTCCTTTTCCGCCTCTTTTAATTACTTTATATTCTGAAATAGGCGTTCTCTTACCAAATCCATTTTGACTTACAACCAATAACTGTTCTTCTTCATTTACTACATTCATAGCTACTGCTATATCATTACCTCTTAATGTTATAGCTTTAACACCAGCTGCATTTCTTCCCATAGGTCTAACATCAGTTTCTTTAAATCTTATGCTGTATCCATTTCTTGTAGCCATTATAATTTCATCATTTCCATTGGTTAGTTTTGCGTCTATAAGCTCATCTCCGTCTTTTAATGTTACAGCATTTAATCCTGATTTTCTTATATTTGCATATTTGCTTAAGGATGTTTTCTTTACTATACCATTTTTAGTAGCCATTATTAGATATTTATCTTCATCAAATTCCTTTAAGGCTATAACCGCTTGTATTTTTTCATCTTGATTTAAAGGAATTATATTTATTACATTAGTTCCTTTAGCGGTTCTTCCTGCTTCTGGTATTTCATATGCCTTTACCTTATATGTCTTACCGGCATTAGTAAAGAACATTAATTCATGATGGGTTGAGGTTATAAATAAGTGCTCAACAAAGTCATCTTCTTTAGTTGCCATAGCCTGTATGCCTCTTCCCCCTCTTTTTTGTGCACTATAAGTGTCTTCAGGTAATCTTTTAATGTATCCTTCATGAGTTAATGTTATAACAACATTTTCCTCTTCTATTAAGTCCTCAATGTCTATATCTCTAAGACTTTTCTCTATGGCAGTTCTTCTTTCATCACCATATTTGTCTTTTATCTCTATTAGTTCATCTTTAATCAACTTTAGAAGTATTTCTTTATTTTCTAGTATTTCCTTCAATCTTTTTATGGTTTCCTGTAATGCATTAAGCTCATCGTCTATTTTTTCTCTTTCTAATCCTGTCAATCTTTGAAGCTTCATATCCAATATAGCTTGAGATTGTTTTTCAGAAAGATTAAATTTACTCATAAGACCTTCTTTTGCTTCCTGAGTAGTTTTAGAAGCTCTTATTAAGCTTATTACTTCATCAATATGATCTAATGCTATCTTTAATCCTTCTAAAATATGCGCTCTAGATAAAGCTTTATCTAATTCAAATTGAGTTCTTCTCGTTATTACTTCTTCTTGGAATTTCACATATTCTACTAATATTTGTTTTAAATTTAAAACCTTAGGCTCATTGTTTACTAGGGCTAGCATTATTACTCCAAAGGTGTCTTGAAGTCTAGTGTGCTTATATAATCTATTTAAAACTACGTTAGGGTTGGCATCTCTTTTTAATTCAATGACGATTCTCATACCATCTCTATCGGACTCATCTCTTAAATCAGATATACCCTCTACCTTTTTATTTTTAACTAAATCAGCGATGTTTTCTATAAGTCTTGCCTTATTTACTTGATAAGGTATCTCATTAACTATTATTCTAGTTCTTCCCTTATGCTCCTCTATCTCTGTTTTAGCTCTTATGACTACTTTTCCTCTGCCAGTTTCATAAGCCTGCCTAATTCCTGCAGTACCCTCTATTATACCTGCTGTAGGGAAATCTGGTCCTTTTATCTTTGTCATTAGTTCAGGTATTGTAACCTCAGGGTTATCTATAAGCATTATTATACCATCTATTACTTCTCTTAAGTTATGAGGTGGTATATTGGTGGCCATACCTACTGCTATACCTGCGGAACCATTTACTAATAAATTAGGAAATCTAGATGGTAAAACACAAGGTTCCTTTTCTTCTCCATCAAAGTTAGGTGTAAAATCTACAGTATTCTTATTTATATCTCTTATCATCTGTAGATTTATTTTGCTCATTTTTGCCTCAGTATACCTCATAGCCGCAGCACTGTCACCATCTATAGAACCAAAGTTTCCATGTCCGTCTACAAGAGTATATCTCATGTTAAAATCTTGAGCCATTCTAACAAGAGCATCATAAACTGCTGTATCCCCATGTGGATGGTATTTACCTAAAACGTCTCCGACTATTCTAGCACATTTTCTATATCCCTTTTCTGGTGTTAAACCTAACTCATGCATGGAATAAATTATTCTTCTATGCACTGGCTTTAAACCATCTCTTACATCAGGCAGTGCACGACCTACTATTACACTCATAGCGTAATCTATATAGGATTTTTTCATTTCATTCTTTATATCTACTGGTAGTACTTTACCTTCAAACATGTAGTTCACCTTCTCTTTTATCTTTATATATCTAGGTTAACAACTTTTTTGGCATTTTCCTCAATGAACTGCCTACGAGGTTCTACTTTATCACCCATAAGTATAGTGAATATTTCATCTGCCGCCATAGCATCTTCTACCGTTACCTTTAGTAAGGTTCTTCTATCTGGATCCATAGTAGTTTCCCAAAGCTGCTCTGCATCCATTTCTCCTAGACCTTTATATCTTTGTATTTCTGTATTTGTGTCCTTTCCTCCTAATTGTTGTAATATAATATCTAATTCATTGTCACTATAAGAATAGTATTCTTTCTTGCCTTTAGATATTTTATAAAGAGGAGGTTGTGCAATATACACGTGACCTTGTTCTAATAACTCCTTCATGTATCTATAGAAGAATGTTAAAAGCAAAGTTCTTATGTGCGCACCATCTACGTCCGCGTCTGTCATTATTATAATTCTATCATATCTTATTTTGCTTATATCAAATTCTTTTCCTATACCAGCTCCAAAAGCCGTTATCATGGATCTTATTTCTTGGTAACCCAATATTTTATCCAATCTTTGTTTCTCTACATTCATTATTTTACCTCTTAAAGGTAATATAGCTTGAAACTCTCTATTTCTTCCTTGTTTTGCACTACCACCCGCAGAGTCTCCCTCTACTATATATATTTCACACTTGCTTGGATCCTTTGATGAACAATCCGCAAGTTTTCCTGGCAAGGCTGTGCTTTCAAGGACAGATTTTCTTCTTGTAAGTTCTCTTGCCTTTTTAGCCGCTTCCCTTGCACGTGACGCAGTAAGCGCCTTATCCATTATAACCTTTGCTATTTGTGGATTTTCTTCAAGATAAGCTTCTACTGTTTCTGTAAGTATACTATCTACTATTCCACGTGCCTCACTATTTCCAAGCTTAGTTTTTGTTTGACCTTCAAATTGAGGATCTGTAAGTTTTACAGATATTACTGCTGTAAGTCCTTCTCTTATATCTTCTCCTGATAGGTTTTTATCGCTTTCCTTTAAAAAACCAAACTTCTTAGAGTAGTCATTTATTATTCTTGTAAGAGCTGCTTTAAATCCAGCTAGGTGTGTTCCACCCTCCACAGTATCTATATTGTTTGCAAAAGAAAATATATTTTCTGTATATGTGTCATTATGTTGAAGAGCTATCTCCACAATATAATCGTCCTTACCTCCCTCAACATATATAGGCTCTTTATATAAAACTTCTTTATTTCTGTTTAAATAGCTTACAAATGATTTTATTCCACCCTCATAGTGGAAAACTTCTTCTTTTTCTTCTCTTTCATCCGTAAACACTATCTTAATTCCTTTGTTTAAAAAGGCTAACTCTCTTAATCTTTGAGCTAGTGTTTCATAATCAAAATCTAACTCCTCAAAAATCTCTGAGTCTGCAAGAAAATAAACCCTTGTTCCATGTTTATCTGAACTTCCTACGTTTTCCAAACCCGTAATAGCTTTACCTCTTGAATATTCCTGTTTCCATTCTTTACCATCCCTAAATACTGTAACACTGCAGAATTCAGATAAGGCATTAACTACAGAGGCTCCAACACCATGAAGTCCTCCAGATACCTTGTATCCTCCTCCACCAAACTTTCCGCCAGCATGAAGCACTGTCATTATAACCTCAACTGTAGGCATATTCATCTTAGGGTGCATACCTACAGGCATACCTCTACCATTATCCTCTATAGTAACTGAGTTATCCTTGTGTATATTTACATGTATTTCATCACAATACCCTGCCAATGCTTCGTCTATACTATTATCTACTATTTCATAAACTAAGTGATGAAGTCCTCTTAAGCTAGTACTTCCTATATACATTCCTGGCCTTTTTCTTACTGCCTCCAGGCCTTCTAGCACCTGTATTTGACTTTCATCATAAACTTCGTTATTTACCATTAAGATTTTACCTCCTAACTCACGCTATATCCCAAAATATATGGATTTGGTTCTTTTTTGAAGAGTAGAGGACGATATTGGAGACAAATAAATTTTGCTCTTCTTATCAACTTCTGCAATAACAAAGGATTTAGGCTTTTCCTTAGTAACTCTTTCTACAAAACCATCCTCTTCTGCCAATCTTAAAAATTGACTGGTATCTGAACTATACATAGTGGTTTCCATATCAAAAATGCCTATAACATCTTCTATTGGCACTACTACATTTTCACCTAAATGTAAAAACATAAAATATCCTCCTTAGAATCACCTTATTCTCTCTATACTTCCACTTTTAACTTCATAAACTAAAGAGTCTTCTCCTAGATATTCCTGAATATTATGCATGCCCGTACAGGTTATAATTGTTTGAATGTCTTTTATAGAACTCAATATATATTTTTGTCTCCTAATGTCTAGTTCTGATAAAACATCATCCAGTAAAAGAACAGGATATTCTCCTGTAATACTTTTAATTATATCCAAAGAAGCAAACTTTATTGTTAATACAGAAGTTCTTTGTTGACCTTGAGAACCATATTCTCTAGCATCTATATCATTTATTTTTATATCAAAATCATCTCTGTGGGGGCCTACTGATGTATTTCTTTTTTCCATATCACTTTTTCTATGGCTTTTTAATAAATAAAAAAGAGCTTCTTCTATATTTTCAGTGTTTTGAAGATTTTTAATTTGAGATACATAATTAAAACTTATTTCTTCATTACCACTGGTTATATTTGAATGTATTATTTTTCCATATTCATTGAGCTTCTCTATGTATTTTAGTCTCTCTTTTATTAAGTATGCTCCAAAAGAACTTAATTGAGTATCATATACCTCTAAAATTCCCTCATCACATCTCATTCCTTTTAATAAAGAGTTTCTTTCTCCCAAAGCTTTTTTGTATACGGATAAATTATAATAATATTTTTTACTTAATTTACAAAGCTCTATATCTAAAAGTCTTCTTCTAGCAGCTGGAGAGCCTTTAACAATATCTAAATCTTCAGGAGAAAACATAACCACATTAAAAATTCCAATAAGATCTGCTATTTTATTTACCTTTATAGAATTTACATTAATGCCCTTTTTTCCCTCTTTAAATATTTTTATGTCTATCTTCTTATCCAGCCTTTCTCTTCCTACAGAAAGAGATATATAGGCGTTTTTATAATCCCAATTTATAAGCTCCCTGTCTCTATTTGTTCTGTGAGATTTAGCTAAGCTGCAATAATATATACTTTCAAGTATATTTGTTTTCCCTTGAGCATTATCTCCTACAAGAACATTTACCCCCTGTTTGAATTCCATTAATAAATTATTGTAATTTCTAAAATTTATAAGCTGTAGTCCCTTAACATACATAATTCATACACCTTTTTATTATATCACAATATGATTATTCACAAAAATAATTAATCAAATAGTATTTTTTAAACTATTTCGTATTTTGTTCCGTGAAGTTCTATTATATCACCCTTTACTAATTTTCTACCTCGTCTGGTTTCTATTTCTCCATTAACCTTTACTTCGCCCTCTTGTATATATATTTTAGCTTCTGATCCAAGTGAAGCTGCACCGCTCCATTTCAAAAAAGCATCTAACTTTATTTGTTCTGTATTTATACCTATTTTTTCCATAATGCATAAGCTCCTTTTCAGGTTTATCTAGTAGCAACTCTAACCGGAAGTAATAAATATGTGCAGTTGTTATTTTCCTTATTTTTTATTATACAAGGGCTGACGCTACTAGAAAATTCCATGTATATTTCTTCTTCTTCCATGATTTTAAATACATCTATTAAATATCTTGAATTAAATGCAGTTTTTAAAGACTCTCCTTGCAAAATTATATTCAATTCTTCTCTTACTTTTCCCAATTGAGAATTAGATGTGATTATCATATTGTCATCTTTTATATCAAATTTTACCAAATTAGTATTTCCGTCTTTTGCCATAAGAGATGCTCTTTCAATACAACCTAGTATTTCATCTTTTTTAACAGTGGCTCTAAGATTATATTCTTCTGGGATTATAGAATCATATTTTATAAAATCACCTTCTAAAAGTCTTGATATAATCTTAGTTTTTCCTAAATTAAACAATATATGATTATCTGTAAAGGATAGAGCAACCTTTTTTTCATCATCTTCTAGTATTTTAGAGACTTCATTTAAAGTTTTTCCTGGAATTACACAGTTTATATCTTGCTCTACATCTATGTCTTCACTTCTAAGTGCAAGTCTATAGCCATCTAAAGCAACTAAATTAAGCTTATTTTTTAATATTTGGAACAAAACACCAGTAAGAATAGGTCTTGTTTCATCTTGTGCCACTGCAAATATGGTACCTTTTATCATATTTTTAAGCAGTTTCTGAGATAAAAAGCACATTTTATTTTCATCTACCATTGGTATTTCTGGGTACTCTTCAGCATTCATGTGGAAAAGAGTAGCATTAGATTTTTCACATTTAATATCTATGCTGTTTTTTTCTGTAGTACGTATTTCTACAGTACTATTTGGTAATTTTTTAATTATTTCTCCAAAAAGTCTTGAGTCTAAAACGATTCTTCCATTTTCAATAACATTAGCTTCCACCTTTGTTTCTATGCTTAAGTCTATATCAGAACCTATTAATGTAATAGTGTTGTTTTCAGCTATTAGTAATATTCCTTGTAGTATAGCCATAGTGGACTTTCCTGTAATAGCCTTTTGGGATATATTAATAGCCTCTTGTAATTTACTTTTTTCACATGTAAATATCACAATAAAACCTCCTTATTTATTCACAGTAAATTTTATATAGATAGAGAAGATAATATATATAAATATTAGTAGTAATAGTAGTAGGGGCTGTGAGTATGTGGATAAGTAGTGTAACCCCTTAAAAACTAAGAAAATAGGAGCAAAAATAATTGTGGATAAATTAATAATAAATTTAATATTTTATCCACAGTATCCAAAGGTGAAAAACATATTTTCTTTTATCCACAGGTAATTAGTTATATATTATAAACACATGTTAATTTTGAGATATTTTATTACTTAATTCTTCTATTGTGCTCTTAAGTCCAGTGTCTTTCTTTAAGTTATTTGAGATTTTTTCGTAAGCATGTATAACTGTAGTGTGATCCCTTCCACCAAATTCTTCTCCTATTTTAGGAAGAGACATATCTGTTAATTTTCTACATAAATACATAGCTATTTGTCTTGGGTAGGCTATGTTTCTAGTTCTTCTAGATGATTTAAAATCGTCTACGCTAAGATTAAAATAACTAGAAACTATATCTTGTATAGAACCAATGGTTATTTGCTTATTTAGGTTATTAGAGATTATGTCTTTTAGTGCTTCAGATGCTAAATCTACACTAATTTCTTTATTAGTTAAAGAAGAAAAAGCAACTATTCTAATGAGAGCCCCTTCTAGTTCTCTAATGTTAGATTTTATTTTATTAGCTATGTATACCATCACTTCATTAGGAATATTTAAATTTTCTACATCAGCTTTCTTTTTTAGAATAGCTATTCTAGTTTCAAAGTCAGGAGGCTGAATATCAGCTATTAACCCCCACTCGAATCGAGAGCGCAATCTATCTTCTAATGTAGGTATTTCCTTAGGTGGCCTATCACTAGATAATATAATTTGTTTGTTAGCCTCATGAAGAGCATTGAAAGTATGGAAAAATTCTTCCTGGGTTCTTTCTTTACCAGCTATGAATTGAATATCGTCAATTAGAAGAATATCTACATTTCTATACTTATTTCTAAAATCCACGTTCTTATCATCTTTTATAGAATTTATAAGCTCGTTAGTGAATTTTTCAGAAGTAACATATACAACCTTTGAATTAGGATTATTTTCCAGTACATAATGTCCTATGGCGTGCATAAGGTGAGTTTTACCAAGACCCACGCCTCCATAAATAAAAAGAGGGTTATATGCTTTAGCAGGGGATTCTGCTACGGCTAAAGAAGCTGCATGAGCAAAGCGATTACTATTGCCAATAACAAAGGAATCAAAGGTATATTTCGGATTTAGAGTAGACGTAAATTCAGGATTAACGATTATATTACTCTGTTCTGGTTTTATTTGTTCCTTTGGTTGAGCATCTACGGCTTCTTCGCTGGCAATTATAAAATCAATATTGTAAGATTTAGAAGTTATTACTTTAACAGCATTAGAAATTAGATTTTTATATCTATTTTCTAAGATTTCTTTTGTAAAATTGTTTGGTACCCCCAATTTTAAGCTATCCCTGTCTATGGATATAGGTATTATACTTTTAATCCAAGTATTAAAGCTTACTTCTGTAAGTTCACCTTTTATTATATTTAAGGTTTTTTCCCAAATGTGAGTAAGATGAACATCCATTTCGTATCCTCCAGTTCAAAAAATAATAAACAAAATATAAACAGAGTTATCTACAATTAGTAACCCATTTATAAATACTAGACAAATGTATATAAAAATATTCACATGTTGATAATTATGTTTATAAATTTAGAGAATTTTATTATATCATAAATTATCAACAGATACATAAAAAAAGTTATTTACACTAAAAAAAATATAAAAACATTAAAACAAGCCAATTTTATAAAGATAGTGAAAAAGATATATACAAAATGAAACAGGTTATCCACAAACTTATCAACAACCTGTGTATAAATAATAAAAATGAAAAAAATATTAACAGTTCACAATTAATAATATCAAAAGGAATAAAGGTATTCAAGAAGTTATCCACAAAAAGATTAAAAATATGAAAAAATATTCACAGTGAAAGGATAAAATTTTTTAAAAACAATAAATTTAAAAATTAAAAGGGTAAAAATACTTCATTATATGTACGTAGGATTTTTTACTATTAATATACATTTTGTTCTTCTTGACATTGGGTATCTATAACTATATAATTTAATAGTAAAACCATAAATATAGTTAGTAAGTAATACTTTGCTATATACTAACTTCAAATGAAGGAGGTGCAGTAGGATGAAAAGAACTTACCAACCAAAGAAGTTACAAAGAAAAAGAGAGCATGGTTTCAGAAAAAGAATGAGCACTAAGTCTGGAAGAAATGTTCTTCAAAGAAGAAGACTTAAAGGTAGAAAGAGATTGACAGCATAAGGGCCGCATAAGTGGCCTTTTTCTGCAACTGCAGATAAAAGGAGTAAGTTTAAATGAAACTTGAAAGTTTAAGGAAAAATGTTGAGTTTAAAACTGTATATAAAAGAGGCAAATCTTTTTCTAATAACTTATTAGTTTTATATAAGTATAAAAATAAAAAAAATGATAATACTAATAGATTAGGGATTTCAGTAAGTAAAAAGGTAGGAAATAGTGTAGTCAGAAGTAGAGTTAAGAGACTTATAAAGGAATGTTATAGATTAAACCAACAGAATTTCAATGTAGAAAACTTTGATTTAGTTATAATAGCTAGAACTAGTTGTAAAGATAGGACATATAAAGAGGTAGAAAAGGCTTTAATTAATATAATTAAGAAAGCTGGTTTATATAATAATGAAGAAAGTTCTAATTTGCATGATTAAATTTTATAGAAAATACATATCTCCATTAAAAAGACCATGCTGTAGATTTTATCCTACATGCTCCCAATACGCATTAGAGGCTATTGAAAAGTATGGGGCATTTAAGGGAGGTATTATGGCTATAAAGAGGATCTTAAAATGTCATCCTTTTCATGAGGGGGGATATGATCCTGTTAAATAATATTTAATTTTGGGAGGTTTAAAAGTGCAGTTTTTATCACAATGGTTATCTAAATTTTTTGAAATGTTGCACAGTGGATTAAATAGTTTTATACCTAATAATAATATTACATATGGTTTAGCCATAATATTATTTACGGCAATAATAAGAATAATATTGCTTCCTATAAACTATAAGCAGATAAGATCTACTGTTAAAATGAGTGAAATACAACCAGAAATGAAGAAGTTACAAGAAAAATATAAAAATAATCCTCAAAAAATGCAAGAAGAGGTTATGAAGCTTTATAAGGAAAACGGAGTAAGCCCTTTAAGTGGATGCTTACCTTTAATAATACAAATGCCAATTTTATTTGCTATGTATTATTTGTTCGCAAATCTACCTAATATAAGCGGAGTAAGTTTCTTATGGATTAAGGATTTAGGTGGAATACCATCACTTAAAGATCCACTTTCATTAATATTGCCAATAGCGTCAGGTATTACTACTTACCTTTCATCAGCTATGATGGGAATGAAAGGTGACGAAATGCAAGCAAAGCAAACATCTATTATGAATATATTTATGTCTGTGTTTATCACATATATGAGTTTAAAATTTAAAGGGGCATTAGTACTTTATTGGGTAACAAATAACTTATTCCAAATAGCTCAAACGTTAGTAATGAAGAGGAATGAGAATAAAAGTAAGCAAAATGCCTAATAATTATTTGCTATAGGAAGGCGGTGTCTTACGGTAATGAAAAGCATTGAAGTTATGGGGAAAAATGTTGAAGAAGCTATACAAAAGGGATTAAATGAACTTAAATTAACTAAGGATGAAGTTGAAGTTGAAATAATAGAAGAGGGTAGCAAAGGATTATTTGGTTTTATTGGAACTAAGGATGCTAAGGTTAAACTTACAGAAAAGAAGAATTATACAGAAGAGGCTAGAAGCTTTTTAAGAAAAGTTTTAAATGCCATGGATATAAAATCAGAGATAAGAATAAAAGATGAAGGCTCTGCTTTAAAAATAACCCTTTCAGGGCCTAATATGGGACTTATAATAGGTCATAGGGGAGAAACTTTAGATTCACTTCAATATTTAGTTAGCCTTGCTATCAATAAAGATAATGATGAGCAATATAAGAGAGTAATTTTAGATACTGAAAATTATAGATATAAAAGAGAGCAGACATTAAAAAGATTAGCAGATAAGATGGCTCAAAAGGTTAAGCAAAAGGGCAGAAGTGTTAAATTAGAACCTATGAATCCATATGAAAGAAGAGTTATTCACTCTGCACTTCAAGGTGATTCAGAAATAAAAACCTATAGTGAAGGTCAGGAACCATATAGAAGAGTAGTTATTGATTTAAAGAAAGCCTAAGGGCTTTCTTTTTATTAGGGAAGGTAAATATTAATCACTAATCCCCAGTCCCCAATTACCAGCAACAATTTTAATTATTAATTAGTGAATGGAGATTAGGGATTAGTGATAAATTAGGGAATATAACCTATATTACTGTTTAAATTTATATTGTTATTTGATAAAATTAATACAGTGTAAAAAAAGTATATTGGGCTAAAATAATAATGTTAAGTAAACATATAAAATCGGGAGGAATTTAAGAAGATGAAAGAATTTGATACCATTGCAGCTGTATCAACTAGTTTGGGTGAAGGGGGAGTTTCCATAATAAGAGTATCTGGGGATAATGCTTTGCCTATAGTAGATAGTATTTTTAAGGCTAAGAATGGTAAATCCTTAGAGGGAATGAAGACTTATACTATGAGGTATGGCTTTATTGTGGATAAGGATAGCAGGGAAGTAATTGATGAGGTAATTGTAAGTTACATGAGAGGCCCTAGAAGTTTTACTGCAGAGGATACTGTGGAAATAAATTGCCACGGTGGAGTGGTAGCTACCAATAGAGTTTTAGAGGAAACAATAAAAGCTGGTGCAAGACTTGCAGAGCGAGGAGAGTTTACAAAGAGAGCATTTTTGAATGGCAGAATAGATTTGAGTCAGGCAGAGGCTGTAATTGATATAATAAATGCTAAAACAGAACTCAGCATGAAATCAGCAATTAAACAGTCAGAAGGTATAATTTCCAAGGAAATATCGGCTATAAGGGCAGAACTTTTAGGATTAATTGCGCATATAGAGGCTACTGTTGACTATCCTGAGGACGATTTAGAAGAAGTTACATCTAAAAAAGCTAACATTCAACTTTCAACATTTATAGATGAAATAGATAGATTATTAAGCACTGCTGAAGAAGGAAAGATGTTAAAAGAAGGTATTAAGGTGGTAATAGTTGGGAAACCAAATGTAGGGAAATCTTCTCTTTTAAATGCATTACTACAGGAGAAGAGAGCTATAGTTACAGATGTACCTGGAACTACAAGGGATGTAATAGAAGAATACATAAATATAGATGGAATTCCTATAAAGTTAATTGATACGGCTGGTATAAGAGAAACAGAAAACATTGTAGAAAAGATAGGTGTGGAAAAATCCAAGGAAAAAATAGAAGAGGCAGATTTAATAATACTAATGTTGGATTTAAGCAGAAAATTAGACAGAGAAGATGAAGAAATTATAGAGTATATAAGGGATAAAAAATATATAGTTCTTTTAAATAAAAAAGATTTAAATAGACAGATGGAATCTAAAGAACTTTCAAAATTAGATTCTAAATACATCATAGATATTTCAGTAAAAACTGGAGAAGGATTGGATAATATAAAAAATTGTATAAAGCAGTTGTTCTTCAAAGGAGAAATAAAAACTGAAGATATATATGTAACTAACAATAGACATAAAGAAGCATTAATAAGATCTAAAGAAAGTTTAAGGGCGGCTATAGGAGTTTTAGAAAATGTAGAGGCTATAGATTTAGCTTCTATAGATATAAGAAATGCATGGACGGCCTTAGGGGAAATAACAGGTGATACGGTAGAAGAAGATATAATAGATAAGATTTTTGCAGAATTCTGTTTAGGAAAGTAGGGATGAACATGAGTTACCATGCAGGAGATTTTGATGTAATTGTTATAGGTGCTGGACACGCAGGGTGTGAGGCTGCTCTTGCTTCAGCAAGGCTTGGATGTAGAACATTAATAAGTGCAATAAATTTAGATAGTATCGCTCTTATGCCTTGCAATCCCAATATAGGTGGAACAGCTAAGGGACATTTGGTAAAAGAAATAGATGCCTTAGGCGGAGAAATGGGATTAAATATAGATGAAACATTTATACAATCAAGAATGCTTAATACGTCTAAGGGACCGGCAGTGCACTCCTTAAGAGCTCAAGCTGATAAAAGAAAATATTCAGAGAGAATGAAGTGGGTTTTAGAAAAAGAACCTAATATTGTTTTAAAGCAATTAGAGATAACAGGAGTAGATGTGAAGGAAGGAAAGGTACAGGGAGTATTAACTTCTAATGGAGCTTATTTTAGCTGTAAAGCTGTTATTTTAGCTTCAGGTACATATTTAAAATCTAAAATTATTGTGGGAGACGTAAGCAGAAACGAGGGCCCAAGTGGGCTTATGCCGTCCAATGAGTTATCTAAAAATCTTTTAGATTTAGGTATTTCTTTAAGAAGATTTAAAACTGGAACCCCATGCAGAGTTAATAGAAAGTCATTGGATTTTTCAAAAATGATAGAGCAGCCAGGAGATGAAAATATAGTTCCTTTTTCTTTTATGAATGATTATATTGAAAAGGATCAAGTTTCTTGTTATCTAACCTATACTAATGAAAATACTCATAAGGTTATTACAGATAACATAGACAGATCGCCTTTATATAACGGAAGTATTGAGGGGGTTGGTCCTAGATATTGTCCTTCTATAGAGGATAAGGTTATGAGGTTTAGAGATAAGGAGCAGCACCAAGTATTTATAGAACCTGAGGGAGAATTCACAGAGGAGATGTATGTAGGTGGCATGTCTAGTTCTCTTCCAGAAGATGTACAGGTTAAAATGCTTAAAACCCTTCCAGGACTTGAAAATGCTGAGGTTACAAGAATAGGATATGCTATAGAGTATGATTGTATAGATCCAACACAGTTGAAGCTTTCCTTGGAATTAAAAAATATTGATGGATTCTTTTCTGCAGGACAAGTAAATGGAAGTTCAGGATATGAAGAAGCTGCAGGTCAGGGATTAGTGGCAGGAATAAATGCTGCTCTTAAAATTAATGGTAAAGAACCTTTTATATTAAATCGTTCAGATGCATATATAGGGGTATTGATAGATGACTTAATTACTAAGGGAACTAACGAGCCCTATAGGATGATGACATCTAGATCTGAATATAGACTTATTTTAAGACAAGATAATGCAGATTTAAGATTAACTGAGGCAGGATATAAAGTTGGCCTTGTAAAAGAGGATAGATATAAAAAATATTTAGATAGAAAAGAAGCAATAGAGAAAGAAATAGAAAGAATTAAAAGTTTAAAGATAACTAATAAAAAAGAAGTAAATGAATTTTTAGAAAAATTAAATTCTGTAGAGTTAAAGAAACCTATTAGTTTATACGAATTAATAAAGAGGCCTGAGCTTAATTATTACGTAGTAGCGCCTTTAGATATAGATAGACCTAAATTACCTGAAAGTGTTAAGGAACAGGTGAATATAATTGCTAAATATGAAGGATATATTCAAAAACAAATAGAACAGGTAAATAGCTTTAAGAAAATGGAAAATAAAATTATACCTGAAAATATAGATTATAGTGAAGTAAAAGGCCTTAGAATAGAGGCTATACAAAAACTTAATAAAATAAGACCTACTAATTTAGGTCAGGCTTCAAGAATCTCAGGAGTTTCTCCAGCAGATATATCTGTTTTAATGATATACTTAGAACAATTAAAGAGAAGCAATAGATAAATGAAAAGTGAGGAAGTTAAATGGAATATTATGATATGTTAAATAATGCAGCCTTAAAAGAGAGAGTGGATTTTAACGAGGATAAATACAATAAATTCATTCTTTATAAGGATATGATAAAGGAATGGAATAAAAAGATAAATTTAACTGCCATAACAGAGGATGAAGAAATAGTAAAAAAACATTTTATAGATTCTTTCAAAATATTTAAATTTGAAAAATTGAAGGAATGTAAGAAAATAATAGATATTGGTACCGGTGCTGGATTTCCTGGTATACCTATGAAGATAGTCAAGGAAAACTTAGAGATAACTTTACTGGATTCTTTAAAGAAGAGAATAACTTTTTTAGATGAAGTTATAAATAATCTAAAATTAGAAAATGTTGAAACTATACATGGAAGAGCCGAGGATTTTGCTAAAGATAAAAAATACAGAGAGCAGTATGATGCAGTGGTTTCTAGAGCTGTAGCTAATATGACTGTATTGAGTGAATTTTGTATACCCTTTGTTAAAAAAGGTGGATATTTTGTAGCATTAAAGGGACCTGCCATAACAGAAGAATTGGAGGAGGCTCAAAAGGCTATCAAAATTCTAGGGGGCAAAATTCAACAAATAATAGAGGTAGATATAGACGGAAGTGATTTAAGACATAATTTAGTTGTGGTGAAAAAAATAAAGGAAACACCAAAAGCTTATCCAAGAAAAGCAGGAGTTGTTTCTAAAAAACCTCTAAAATAGTGTTTAGTTGAAATTTAGTATATAAAAACGTAAATGTCATAGTAGTCTATAGACATTTAAAAAAGCAATATAATGGCATAAATTGGAAAATAAAGAGAATGAAATAAAAAATATAAAAAAATTTATAAAAAAAGAAGGAATATTAATATTTCTATAGAAATGTTAATATTAGGAAAACAATAAGAGGGATGGTAGCTATGCAAAAAGATATAAATTATATACCTGTGAATTCCATAGTTCCAAATGCTTATCAGCCAAGAAAACATTTTGATCAGGAAGCTCTAGAAGAACTGGCACAATCAATGAAAGCATATGGGGTTATTCAACCAATTTCTATAAGAATATTGTCAGAAGGAAAATATGAACTTATAGCTGGGGAAAGAAGACTTAGAGCTGCTAAATTAGCTGGATTAGAAGAAATACCAGCTATAATAGTTGATATAACTGATAAAGATTCAGCAGCTATAGCACTTTTAGAAAATTTACAAAGACAAGATTTAAACTTTTTAGAAGAAGCAGAAGCTTATTATAATTTAATAAAGGATCACTCCTATACTCAAGAGCAGTTAGCAGAAGTTATAGGAAAAAAGCAATCTACCATAGCAAATAAAATAAGACTTCTTAAATTAGAACCTCAAATTAGACAAATTCTTTTAGAAAATAATTTAACAGAAAGGCATGCTAGAGCACTTTTAAAGTTGCCTTCTGAAGAGCTTAGAAATAAAGTATTAAAAGAGGTTATTCAAAAGTCTTTAAATGTAAAAAAGACAGAGGAAATAATAGAAAGAGAACTTCTTAAGTTATGCAGTGAAGAAGTAGCTGCAGATGGTAAAAAGAGAATAAAGGGAATTTTTAGTCCTAGAATTTATGTAAATACTATAAAACAAGTTTTCGATAAATATGGTATAACAGCTAATTACAAATCTAAAGAATTAGAGGATTCAATTGAAGTAACTATACGCATTCCTAAAAAGTAATAAAAAACTTAAAGATAAAATTGGTATAGAAAAATTTATATACTAATTTTATCTTTTTTTATTTTTACACTGTTTCATGAACAAAATTTACTAGCACAACGGGGGTATTAATATTATAATAGAAGTTGAAGAGAAAGTGTTAAAATTTTAGCCACCGTTAGTTACCGGTGGTAATTTAATAATGTACACTTATTTTTAAAATATAATTAAAGGTGATGAGTTTAATGAAGATTATTTGCGTTTTTAATCAAAAGGGTGGGGTTGGAAAAACCACTACCAATATAAATTTATGCTCATACTTAGCTAATAAAGGAAAAAAAATACTTACTATAGATATAGACCCTCAAGGAAATACTACTAGTGGTTTAGGTATAGATAAGAGAAACGTTGAAAGTTCAATTTATGATGTGCTAGCTGGAGAAAAGAGCATAAAAGAGGTTATAAAAAAAATAGAACTTGTTGATAATTTTTATATTGTCCCTTCTACTATGGAGTTAGCTGGAGCAGAAGTAGAATTAATAAATAAGGACAATAGAGAAAATATATTAAAAAATGCACTACAGGAATTAGATGAAAAATTTGATTATATATTCATAGATTGTCCACCATCTTTGGGATTCTTAACAATAAATGCTCTATGTGCAGCAGATAGCGTTTTGATTCCTATTCAGTGTGAATTTTATGCATTAGAAGGAGTTGGACAACTTATAAATACAGTTCAATTGGTGAAGAAATCTCTAAACAAATCTCTAGAAATAGAGGGTATTTTAATGAGCATGTATGATAGTAGAACAAAACTTAGTAACGAAGTAGTGGAAGAGGTAAAAAAATATTTTAAGGATAAAGTATATAATACTACAATACCACGAAATATAAGATTAGCAGAAGCACCTAGTTTTGGACTTCCTATATTATTATTTGATGATAAATGCAGGGGAGCAGAGGCTTACCAAAAACTAACCAAAGAATTTTTAAAAAGGCAAAAATCTAAAGCGTAGTAAAAGCTTAGGAGGAAAATTTACAATTTACGAAACTATAAAAGTAAAAAGCTAAAATCTAATAAAAAGTAAAATCATAAAAATCTAAAATTTGCTTGTTTAAGAAGTATTCAGTAGAATAAAATAGAAATTATAGAAATCTAGAGATGATTAAGTAAGAACAAAAGGGGGAAGAAGCTTGAGTAAGAAGTATGGATTAGGAAAAGGGTTAGGAGCTTTAATTCCAGAACAAGATTCTCCAGAAGAACAAAAAAAAGATGATGTTTTAAGAATTCCTTTAAATTTAATAAAAGCTAATAAAAAGCAGCCAAGAAAAAGTTTTGACGGGGATAAAATAATGGAGTTGGCTCAGTCTATAAAGCAGTATGGTATAATTCAGCCTTTGGTTTTAAAAAAAGAAGGTGAAAGTTATACAATAATAGCAGGTGAAAGACGTTGGAGAGCTGCAAAAGTTGTGGGAATTAAGGAAGTTCCAGCAGTTGTTATGAATATGCCAGAAAATGAAGTGTTAGAAGTATCTTTAATAGAAAATATACAAAGAGAAGACTTAAATCCTATAGAGGAAGCAAAGGCATATAAAAGATTAATTGAGGAATTTAAGTTAACTCAAAATGATATATCTAGCAGAATAGGAAAATCTAGAACGGCTATAGCTAACTGCATGAGACTTTTAAATCTAGATGAGAGAGTACAACAATATCTTATAGATGAAGTTATATCAGAGGGCCACGGAAGAGCATTATTACCTATAGAGGATAAGGATATTCAATATTCTTTAGCTCAAAAGATTATAGATGAAAACTTGAGTGTTAGGGAAGTAGAAAAATTAATAAGAAATGCTTCTAAAATAAAAAATGAAGCAGAAAAAGAAAAAGAAGAGTTAGAAAGCAATCCATATTATGAAGATATTAAAAATACACTAGAAGGATACTTTGGAACCAAGGTATTTATAAAAAATAATAAAAATAAAAAAGGTAAAATAGAAATTGAATATTATTCTGAGGAGGATCTTCAAAGAATAATAGATATTTTAAATATACATTAAAAAAATAAAAAATCTATAAAAGGCAACAAATATCAATGTAAAAACATTGATGTTGCAGGACAATTCACATATAATTAAAAGAAGCGTAAAACATACTAAAATATAATTTTAATGTATATTACATAAATTTTAAAAATGTTTCACGTGAAACATCAGCAGAAAGGAAGGATTCATTTGAACGTAATACTAGAGAATTTATCAGCTTTTCAACCATATATTATAGCTGCCATGGGAATTATAATATTGATATTGTTCATAATGATTTTTGTGGCATTTAAATCTATAAGTAAAATGGAGAAAAAAATTAGAAAGCTAACAAGAGGTGTAGATAATAAAAATATAGAACAGGTTATAGAAACTTATTTTGATAAGATTGATGTGAGTAAAGAAAAAGTTGACACGCTAGAAGAGAACTACAAGGTTTTAAATGAGCAGCTAAAAAATTGTGTGCAAAAGACAGCTATAAAAAGATATAAAGCTTTTGAAAATGTAGGAAGTGATTTAAGTTTTTCTATAGCACTGCTTAATGAATATAACAGTGGTATGATCATAACAGGTATATATGGAAGAGAAGATAGTGTAGTATATGCAAAGCCCATAGATAGAGGTATATCTAGATATGACCTATCTGAAGAAGAGGATGAAGTTTTAAATTCAGCCATTGGAAATAAACAGAGCTCTTAGCTTAAGATGGAGTTTTTACTCCAACTGAAGGTTAGAGATCGTTATCCAGGGACGTAGCTGCCGTTAACTGCCACTTTGTTAGAAGTGGGAGTGTTACGGCAGATAGTCATCGGATAAAACAAAATAGAAGAAATACATTAAGGCATAAAAGCATTAAAGTATAAAAACCTCCATTAAGGGAATAATATTCTTAGGGAGGTTTTTTATTATGATTGTATTTGTACCTGAGGATATGAAATATATAAGTAATGAATTAAAAAACAGAGGATATGAAGTAACAAATAATAAGGATATGCCCTGTGATATTATAATATGTGATTTAAAAAATCATGGACTTTTAGATGCTAATTTGGAAAACAACTTAAAAGCCGAAGGGACTTTAATAATTGATTCTGGCAAAAAAACTGTAGATGAAATTGATAGAATAATATTCAATAGAGTATATAGTTCTATATATTAGTTACTCAACTTTCAAATATAAATTTTAAGCACTACATTAGATGAATAAATGTTCTTAATTTAAAATTTAGAATGTAAAATAGGAATTTGTAAGTTATACCAAGTAAGAAGTAAAAAGAAGTAAGAAGTAAAAAGTAAGAAGTAAGAAGTAAGAAGTAAGAAGTAAGAAGTAAGAAGTAAAAAGGAAGAGGTAAAGATTAAGAAGTAAGAGTGAAGAATAAAACTTAAGTTGGGTTTTTATAATTAATTTATGAATAAGTAAGGAGTAATAGTTGTGGTGAAAATTCAGCTTTGCTGAATTTTTTCAGGAATTTTTACTTCTTCGAATTATTTCTGCATATTAATAGGTAAAATATTATATTGATTATTAAAAATGTTTCACGTGAAACATTTTAGTAAAATATATATTGATATGAGGTTAAAGCTCTAAGGAGCAAAAACCAATCCTTGAAATTGGTAGTATCTTACCGCTTAGAGGGTGAGTGGTTCGATTAAATATCATTGATTAAAAAAATTAATTAAATCCCTACATTGATATAATGGAGGGATTTTTGAAGTGTTATTTTGCAAAATTTTCTAAAGCCTCCTTATGTGGTTTTGGACCCCCTATGGTTTTTAAAATAGAGTGGTACAAGCCTTTTGAAATAATATCTGCTAAATTCATAACTGTATACAAACGAGTGTTTTGCAGTACCAAAAACTCTAAGCTTCCAGATATATTTACTATGCCTTTTATACTTACATTGCCAACAGGAGGTAAGTTTTTATTTAAAGCAGCACCTGGAATCAATGGCCCCTTTTCAACAATGATTTTTCCAACGTTGGAAATGCTTCCGAGAGAAGCATCAATAGCTATAATAAAGGGATCTTCTAGGGTATCTTTAATAATTCTAAGATTTTCACTTAGGTTTTTAGCATGAACAGGGTTTTCTAAATTCCCATATAGTACAACTTTATCTCGTACTAAAAATTTTAGTTTATCGCCTACTAATGGGCCTAAAGAATCACCGGTAGATCTATCAGTTCCTATACATAAAATTGCAATTTGCATTTTTGAATTTAAGGCATAAGTTATTTGTTCACTTATAATATCTCTCAGCTTAAAAATACAGTTATTTTTAGATGTATCTAAAATAATTTTATTATTCATAAAAAATACACCTCCTTTTCTAATTATTAACAAAAGGACGGTGTATTATACTATAAAACTTCAACTTTTTTTAATATATTATAAAATACCACTAAAAATATGCAGAAGAACATTCCGCCAATGCCGTTAGCCTTAAGACCTATGAATATGGCTGCTAATACAGCTACTGGATGTAAACCCAGTGAAGAAGAAACTATCTTAGGTTCTATTACTTGTCTTATTACAGAAACTATTGCATATAAAATAAGTATGCCAACTGCTCCAATATAGTTTTTAGAAAGAAAATATATTATGGCCAAAGGAATATAAATAGCTCCTATGCCTAATACCGGCAATAAATCAAAGATTCCACAAAGAACACTTAAAAGTACAGCATATTTAACTTTAAATATTAAAAAACCTATAAGCGTTTCTAAAAATGTTATAAATATAATAAATAAATAAGAAGCTATATAATTTGATAACATTTTTTTAGATTCTAATATTATGCTGTATAATCTATCGGATTTGCTTTTTGGCAAAAGGTCAAATATTTTATTTTTTGCTGCGGAAAGATCTTTGGTGAAAAAGTATGTTGAAAGCAAGGTAAATAGTATTACCATAATAGTATAAGGTATTTTAGCTAAAAATATTAAAAATAAAGAAAGAGCCTTTTTTGTAAATGCCATTGTAAGATTCAGGCTTTTTGATGTAAAACTCGAAAGATTTTTTTCTATAGTAGATGCTATAGAAGGATCTAAATGATGATAGTTGGTTTGTAAATTATTAAAAAAGCCCATTATCTTATTTGAGTTTTTATTAATATAACTTTGAATATTTTTTCCTAATTCAATACTCTCTGAGGTTAAGGAAGTAATTCCTAAAGAAAGCAAGGTTATAATTATGGCAAAAAATATTATAGTTACTATTAATGAAGAGATCCAAGATTTTATTTTGAATTTTCTAGTTAAAAATTTTACGGGTTTTTGTAATAAAATAGCGAATAGTATACCTAAAACAAAAGGAAGAGTATAGCCTAGGGTTGAGAAAAATAGTATAAAAATAAGGGTATATGCCACTATGAAAACAATAGTTCTATCAAGTTTCTCTAGTAAGCTATTCAATTTATCACATCCTTTTTATAATTTTGCTTATTAACTTCCTTTCCACTGTAGAGCCTCTGTAAGTACGTATTATATTCTTTTTATAACTTTGTTTATACAGCTTAAAGCATAGTCTACATCTTTTTCATCATTAAATATGCCAAAACTAAATCTAATAGTACCACTTGGATAAGTTCCTATAGTCTTATGGGCTAAAGGTGCACAGTGTAATCCAGTTCTTGTAATTATGCCGAATTCACTGTCTAAAATAAATCCTAATTCTGCATTATCTATTTTTGATGAATTTATTGATATGGTGGAGGTTCTTGCAGAAGAATCCATTGTACCATAAACTTTTATACTATCTATGTTTAGGGCTCCATTTATAAATTTTTGGCATAATTCTTCTTCATATTCTCTTATATATTTAAGTCCCTTTTCATTTATGAAATTAATACCCGCAAGAAGTCCCGCAATACCTGGAGTATTCATAGTGCCGCTTTCAAATTTATCAGGTAAAAAATCTGGCTGAATAACATTGGAAGATACGCTGCCAGTGCCGCCCTCTATAAATGGTTTAGTAATATTGTTCAATTCATCATCAATTATAAATCCGCCGATGCCTTGAGGTCCTAATAGGCTCTTATGCCCTGTAAATGCTAAGGCACTGCAATTTAATTTTTTAAAATCTAAATCTAAAACTCCAGCAGTTTGAGCTGAGTCTATTATTAAGTAAATTTCTTTTTCTTTACATATACGCCCAATTTCTTCTAGTGGTTGAATAGTTCCTATTATGTTAGAAGCGTGGGATAAAACAACTAATTTAGTATTATCTTCTATAGCCCTTTTAAAATCGTCTATATTTATTAAACCTTCTTCAGAACAATCCAATATGGTAAGGTTAATATCACCTTTTTCTTTAAGAGCAGAAAGAGGTCTTAAAGTAGCGTTATGATCCATTGAAGAGGTTATTACATGCCAACCCTTTTTTACTACTCCCTTTATTAAGGTATTTAGGGAGTGGGTTATATTTGAAGTAAAAATTACATTTTCCACATTTGGGAAGTTAAAAAGATTAGCAATAGCTTCTCTACATTGGAAAACCACCCTGTTTCCAGCTAAAGAAGAGGAAGATGCACCTCTGCCAGGGTTAGAGCCAACTTGTGTCATATACGTCATTATAGAAGATACTACAGTATCTGGTTTTGGAAAGGTTGTAGCCGCATTATCTAAGTAAACTTTCATTTGATAAACCTCCATGATTTTTATATATTTAAATTATCAATAATAAATACAATATCTATTGCAATTCATAATAGATATTTGAATGTATGTAAAAATTAAAAATAAGTTATAAATCTTTGATATAATAAAAACTGAACGATTAATGATAAGTATACCATAATTATAGTTTAAATTAGGAAGTAAATACAACAGCATTAACACTATTTAAAATAAATATGTTTATATTTTAGGAGGGATTCATATGGCAAAGGTAATAGATTGTAAAGGCTTGAATTGTCCAATACCAGTTGTAAGTACAAAGAAATATTTTGATTCAATAGAAAGTGGAGAAGCTACTACTATAGTTGATAATGAAGTGGCTAAAAATAATGTGATGAAATTTGCACAAAATAACGGATTTGAAGCTAACGTGGAAGAAAAAGAAGGACTTTACTATGTAAATATAAAAAAGGGTGAAGGATGCTCCGAATGTAAAGGTGAGAGTGAAGGAAATAAAAATACTAAATTTACTATAGCTATAATGGATGACAAGTTAGGTAATGGACATGAGGATTTAGGAAAAATATTAATAAAAAGTTATTTATTTGCTCTTTCAGAAGCAGATGTTATTCCTACAGATTTAATATTTGTCAATGCGGGAGTAAAGTTAACAGTAGAAGGATCAGAAGTTTTAGAGAGCTTAGATAAATTAAAAGAAAGAGGAGTTAAAATTCAAGTTTGTGGAACATGTCTTGACTTCTATAAAATCAAAGAAGAACTAAAGATAGGTGAAATAAGCAATATGTATTCAATTGTTGAAACTATGAATACATCAGATAAAATTGTAAAATTATAAAATACCTATATATAAAAGCATATACAAAAGGGCATAACTAAATTATAATTATATTTGGTTACATTATATATGATATAGGGTGATAAAATATGGATAAATATTATGTTGTAACTTTTCAAAATACTCATGAAGCTATGAATGGAGAAAAGGTTGCAAAAGAAAATGAAGTAAAGGTTCAAGTAATTCCAACACCAACATATATAACTAAAAGTTGCGGTATAAGTTTAAAAGTAACAGAAGGTTATATAGGAAGTATAAAGACATTAGCAGAGGAAAAGAAAATCAATATTAAGAATATATACTTAAAAGATGGTGGAAAAGTGGAAATTATAATGTAGTTATATTTATAAAAAACTTTAAAAAGAAGACTTAATCATTTATATGTAGTATAATGAGTAAGTCTTTTTGCGTTCCTAAGGAATAAGGGAATTAAAATTAATTTCCATGTAAATGGTATCTAGTGGGTGATATGAAGAGTATTTCGGTTTAAATCTAACTAGAGAAGGTTTATAATAGGGATATTCTAAATTCACCAATAAAGGGTTTCACTAAGGTGTTTAATATTATTAAGGGATTTTAATATAAATACATATTTGGTATGATATGATTATAGGTAATATGGTCAATAAGGTATTATAAAAAATCTTCGGTGTTTTTAAGAAAGGTAGACTGCTGGTTACTGGTAGGTAATAAAGTTAGTAATAACATTTTCATTAATAGATTTACAGCTGATAAAACTTATAATAAGGGGTGGAAAAAATGAAGGATTTTGATATTGGGTACATAGTAGAAATGAAAAAAGGTCATCCTTGTGGAGCTAATCAGTGGGAAATAGTCAGAATGGGAGCAGATATAAAAATAAAGTGCGTGAAATGCGGCAGAATAGTCATGATACCTCGAAGTAAATTTGAAAAGAATATGAAGAGGGTATTAGAGGAGTGTAAAAATTCCTAAAATAAACACTTGCTTTTTAGTTATGCCAGTGTTAAAATATATTGATGTAATCCCTGCTGTAATACATTAAGATATTACAGCCGTTAGTCCGGAGGGAGGAGGTGAACGTAATGAGAAAATATGAAACTCTATTTATATTACACCCATCATTAGATGAAGAGGCTCTTAATGCTAACATTGAGAAATTCAAAGGTGTTATAGAAAATGGTGGAGGACAAATCGATAACGTTGACGTTTGGGGTAAGAGAAAGCTTGCTTACGAAATCGCAAAAGTTAACGAAGGAACATATGTCCTAATCAACTTCTCTGCAGATACTGATCTACCAAAAGAATTAGACAGAAACTTCAGAATTGCTGACAGTGTTATAAGACACTTAATAACTAATCAAGAAAACTAGGTGGTGTTTTGATGAATAAGGTTGTATTAATCGGAAGACTCACAAAAGACCCAGAGCTTAAATTTATCCAGGGTTCAGGCACAGCAGTTGCTAATTTTTCAATTGCTGTAGATAGAAGAATTAAAAGTCCTGGGCAACCAGAAGCGGATTTTATTCCAATTGTGGTATGGGGTAAACAAGCAGAATCAACTGCTAACTATATGAGCAAAGGAAAGCTTATAGGAATTAGCGGAAGAATTCAAACAAGAAGCTACGAAGCTAAAGATGGTACTAGAAGATATATCACTGAGGTTGTAGCTGAAGAAGTCCAATTCCTTGAATGGGGAAATGGAAATAAGTCATCAATGTCAGGCAACAATTCTGAGTATAATGGATCTTTTGATAATTTTCCGATGGAAGAGTCAAAAGAACAAAGTTTTGATGAGGATATAACTCCTATGGATGATGAGGATATCCCGTTCTAATTTAAAAGGTAAGGAGGTATTGGAGATGGCAAACGAACGTAAAAAAATGAAAAGAAGAAGAAAAAAAGTTTGTACTTTCTGTGCTGATAAAGCAAAAGTTATAGACTACAAAGATATCAATACTCTTAAAAAGTACATAACAGAAAGAGGAAAGATACTTCCAAGAAGAATTTCTGGAAACTGTGCTAAACATCAAAGAGAATTGACAATTGCTATAAAGAGATCAAGAAATATAGCATTACTACCATTTACTACTGAATAGTAAAGAAATAAAGCAACACCTTTTTGGTGTTGCTTTTTATTTTAAAGTTGCATAAATATGAGGAAATAACTAAAATATAATATATAGGTGGGAAAGGGGATGGTATGCTATGAAAAAGGGAGATTTTAATATAATGTCAAATATTAAAATCATAGAAAGTTTAAAGGCTGATTTATTATGTGTTATAGGACAGTTTTTTAAGCTTCTAACCAAGGGAAGCAACGTGGCACAAAATGCTATTTTAAACTGCATTTCAGGGGCTATAATATTATTATACGTAATTGGCGATAGACTTGGATATTCTTTTATAACTATAGACGAAGAGATAAAAGATAAATTAAAATTGGGTATAATAGAAGAAGATGAAGTAGAAAAAGACGGAAAGGATTTAAGTAGACTATACAGTCATTTAAAAAAGAGAGAATAGTGGAGGTAATATGAAAAATAAAAATTTAAGTACAAAATCCTTAGTTGAAGCAGCTTTACTTAGTGTGTTAATAGTTATAGCTACAGCAGCCAATTTATATTTGCCATTTTTCGAATTTGTGGGAGTTGTAGTGGTACCTCTAATAGTCAGTATATTATTTATAAGACATGATTTAAAAGTAACCATAATGGCTGTAATTTGCAGCTTTATATGTATAATATTAATAGGTAATGTATGGGCAGCCTTTGTATTTATATTTTTAGATTTTCTTCCAGGGGTAGCCTTAGGATACTGTATAAAAAATAAAAAAACAGGAATATATACTTTATTAATTACAGCAATTGCCTATATAATTGGAATAACATTGGCATTTATTTTAGCAAACAAATTTATTTTTACTGTGGATTTCAATGCATTAGTGGAAGAGGCTGTAAAAACATATAATAGTAAGATGAAAACAGTTTTTGAGCAATATAAGCAACTTGGACTAAGGGAGGATAAGATTTTAGAGTTGCAAAATAGAATGCCTAAATTAACAAAAGAATTAATACTTTACACTCTTCCAGGATATATGATGGTTACAACTATGATATTTTCCTTTTTAAACTATATAGTAGCAACTAATATATTGGATAAATTAAACATTCAAGTTAGAAAGATAGAAAAATTTACCACATGGCATATAGATAATAAAATAGCTGCTATAACTATAGGACTTATGGCCATTGGAGTAATAATGAAATCAAAGCAAATACCAGGGGGCCAATATATAATATACACTGTGTATATTGTAGGTGGTTTTATATTCTTTGTGGCAGGACTATCCTTAATGGTTTATCTATTAAAAGAAAGGTATAAAATATCCAAATCCATGTTGATTTTAATAATAATACTTACTTTTATTTTTAATGTTAGTAGCATTTATTTTATAATGGGTATTATAGATAGCATAACTAACTTGAGAAAGTTAATGGGAAATTTCCAAGGAAATAAGTAAGTTTTAATAATAAAAAATTGAGGGGTAAATATGAAAGATAAAGGTAAAAATTCTATTGGCAATTTTAGATTACAGATAGGTATAATATTATTTTTATCCTGTGTAATATTTTTTTATAATAAAATATTGGGTGTAGTAATTTTTGTTGGTTACTCTCTTATAACTATTTTAAATCAAAGAAGCAGCAAGGTTAAAAAAGATGAGTGGAGTGAAATTGAAAAGTTTTCTTCTAAATTAGATATAGCAAGTCAAAATAATTTAGTGAAAATGCCCTATCCCCTTATAATAGCTAGTGGAAAGGGAAGTATACTGTGGTATAATCAAAAATTTCATGACATATTAAAAGAGAGAAAAATATTAGGAGAGGATATTAAAAATATATCTAAAGAAATAGATATTTTGAAATTTTTAAATGGAACAGAGAAAATTACATTTGTACCTATACAGGAAAAGTTTTATGATATTAGTGCTAATATAGTGGCTATAAATGAAGAAAGTGAAAATCCGGATAAAGTTGTTCTGCTATATTTTATAGATACAACAGAAAAATATGAATTATTAAAAGATATAGAAGAAAATAAAGTTTCTATAATGTTAATAGAGGTGGATAATTTAGATGAAGTAGTTAAGACTACAGAGGAAGATAAAAGACCTCTTTTGGTGGCAGAAATAGAGAGAAGTATAAATAGCTATGCACAAAACTTAAATGCCATGATAGAAAAGAAATCCCAAAACAAATATGTTTTAGCTGTAGAGGATAAATATATCCATATGGAAATGGATAAGAAATTTGATATACTAGATCATGTGAGGGATTTGGATATAGGAAACAAATTATCAGCAACTTTAAGCATAGGGGTTGGCATTAATGGAGATACTCCCCTTGAAAATCATAAATATGCCGCTGCTGCTAAGGAATTAGCTCTAGGAAGAGGTGGCGATCAGGTAGTAGTTAAAAATAGAGATAGGCTTAATTTTTACGGTGGAAAAACCCAAGAGTTTGAAAAGAGAACCAAGGTACGTGCAAGAGTTATAGCCCATGCTTTAGTAGAGCTTATAAATGAAAGTAGCAATATTATTATAATGGGACATGTGAACCCAGATATGGATGTACTAGGTGCTGGCATAGGAATAAATGCCGCTTGTAGAATGCTTAAAAAGAAATGCAATATTGTTATTGATGATGTTAACAATGGCATCAAAATAATATACAATAGGGTTAAGGAGCTTAAGGATTATGAAGATACATTTATAAGTTCTGAAAGTGCTAAAAAATTAATAGAAGATAATACTCTTTTAGTATTAGTAGATGTACATGGTATAGACTACGTACAGAACAAGGATATCGTTAATAAGTGCAAAAAAAGAGTTATAGTAGACCATCATAGGAAAGGCCCTAATTATATAGAAAAAACTATTTTAAGTTACATTGAGGTATATGCTTCATCCACATCGGAACTGGTAACAGAAATGCTTCAGTACATGGTGGATAATCCAAAGCTCAAAGTAGAAGAAGCAGAGGCTTTACTGGCAGGTATTTGTGTTGATACCAAAAACTTTTATTTTAAGACGGGGGTTAGGACCTTTGAGGCAGCGGCTTTCTTAAGAAGGCTTGGAGCAGATACAATAGATATTAAAAAGGTGTTTTCTAATGATTTAGATAGGTATTTAAAAAGAGCAGAAATTATAAAGTCTGCTGAAGTTGAAAACAATGTGGCGGTAGCTACATGTCCAAAGGATATAAAAGATCCTATAGTAGCAGCACAGGCTGCTGATGAATTATTAAATATAACTAATATAGAGGCTTCTTTTGTGCTCATAGAAATTAATAATGATATACTTATAAGTGGAAGGTCCTTAGGTGATATAAATGTTCAAGTAATACTAGAAAAGCTTGGCGGTGGTGGTCATATCACTATGGCAGGAGCTAGAATTAAAGATAGTACTATAGATAGGGTTTGTGAATTATTAAAAGAAGAAATAGGTGAATACTTAAAGGAGAGTGACAAATAATGAAAGTTATTTTATTAAAAGATGTAAAGGGATTGGGAAAAAGCGGCAATGTGGTAAATACTTCTGATGGATATGCAAGAAATTACTTATTTCCAAAGAATTTAGCAAAGGAAGCTACTGACGGTAATGTTAAGGAATTAAATTTAAGACAAGAAGCCGAAAGAAAGAAAAAAACTGAAGAAATTCAAAAGGCTCAAAAATTAGCTGCAGAATTAAAAGGAAAAGAAGTTAAGATTGTAGCTAAAGCTGGTGAAGGCGGAAGATTATTTGGAGCTATTACAAGTAAGGATATAGCTGATGTTATGAATAAACAATACCATACAGACATAGACAAGAAAAAGATAGTTTCAGATACAATAAAACAAGAAGGGGTATATGAAGTAGAAGTTAAAGTATACCCTGAGGTATCAACAAAAATAAAGGTAGTTGTGACTTCAAACTAGTAAACACCGAAGGGAGGAACATCTTCTTTTTATGAAGGTGGAACGTGAATTGAACAAAGAAATTGATAAAAGCGAAGTAATGGAATTTAAATTTGGCATATCTCTAAAGGAACATATAGATGTACTAGAGGAAATCATGAGAAATTCCTTTGAAAAAGGTACTATAAGAGCTAGAATAGTAAAGCATAAATTAGATAAGTTCATAAAGAGCAAAAATCAATATGAAAGATTATATGCAATAAACAAAATAGTTACTGATGGAAAAGGTATAGATGTAGTGCCTGATGACAATAATATTAGAGAGATTTTGGATAAGACAGAAGATAATATTTCAGAAGTTTTAGCCAAGAGATATGTGCAAAATCAAATAGAGAAAGAAATAGAGAGACTTCTAGTTGAAAAGCAAGATAAGTTTATGGATGAAATGAGAATGAGCATAATCAAGAAGAAAAAAGGCCCAGAAAACTCAAAAACCATAAGCAAATACGAACATTTAAAGAAATTAGATGAGAAGAATATATCTAAAAGTGTTCAAACTTTGTTAAGACCAGAGAGCTTTTCAGAGATAGTTGGACAAGAGAGAGCTATAAAGTCTTTAATGTCAAAAATAGCATCACCTTATCCTCAACATGTTATTTTATATGGACCTCCAGGGGTAGGTAAAACTACTGCTGCAAGATTAGCTCTTGAAGAGGCTAAAAAACTTAGATACACACCATTTAGCAAAGAAGCTAAGTTTATTGAAGTGGACGGAACTACTTTAAGATGGGATCCTAGAGAGATAACTAATCCACTTTTAGGCTCAGTTCATGATCCTATATATCAGGGCAGTAAGAGAGATTTAGCTGAAACAGGAATTCCAGAGCCAAAACCAGGCCTTGTTACAGAGGCACATGGTGGAGTTCTTTTTATAGATGAAATAGGAGAACTTGATAATATACTTCAAAATAAACTTTTAAAGGTTTTAGAGGACAAAAGAGTTGAATTTTCATCTGCTTATTATGATCCAGATGATGAAAGTACTCCAAAGTACATAAAGTATTTATTTGAAAACGGAGCTCCAGCGGATTTTGTTCTTATAGGGGCTACCACTAGGGAACCTGGAGAAATTAATCCAGCGTTAAGATCTAGATGTGTAGAGGTATATTTTGAGCCATTAAACTCAAAGGATATAGAGGACATAGTTTGCAATGCAGCTAATAAGTTAGATGTGCAATTAGAAGACGGAGTGGCAAGCTTAATAAGCAGATACACTATAGAGGGAAGAAAGGCTGTAAATATACTTTCTGATGCCTATGGATATGTGCTTTACAATAAGAAAGAAAATAAAAATAAAGATGGCAAGGTTATTATAACTATAAAAGATATAGAGGATGTAATATCTATAGGAAGGCTTATACCATATGAAAAAACTGCGGATTTAAATAGATCCGAGGTTGGTCATGTAAATGGACTTGGAGTAGCTGGATATATTGGTTCTGTTATAGAAATAGAAGCAGCTGTATTTGAAGCTAGAGAAAAGGGAAAAGGAACTATAAGATTTAATGATACAGCAGGTTCCATGGCTAAGGATTCAGTATTTAATGCAGCTTCTGTTATAAGAAAAATAACAGACAAAGATATAAGAGATTATGACATACATGTAAATGCCATAGGTGGGGGAAAAATTGACGGACCTTCAGCAGGAGCAGCTATAACTGTATGTATAATAAGTGCTCTTTTAAACAAGCCTATAAGACAAGATATAGCAATCACAGGAGAAATATCTCTTAGGGGTAATGTGAAGCCTGTAGGTGGTATATTTGAAAAGATATTTGGTGCAAGAAGAAAAGGTATAAAACAGGTTATAGTGCCTAAGGATAATGAAAATGAAGTGCCAACAGGACTTACTGATATTGACGTTAGAACTGTAGAAAATATAGAAGAACTATTAAAAATTGTGTTTTAAGGAGAAATGATATATGGAGATGCCTCTTAGGAGTTTACCTCATAATATAGAAGCGGAACAGGCAGTTATAGGTTCCATGTTTATAGATAAGGCTGCCATAGCTGAGGCCACTGAAACATTAAATGCAGAGGATTTCTATAAGGACCATCACAAGGTGCTTTTTGGAGCAATATATCACTTATTTCAACAGGATACACCTGTAGATATGATAACCTTGATAGAACATCTGAGAGCTAGTGGAAACTTAGAGGAGTGTGGGGGTATATCTTATATAAGTGAAATAAGTAACTCCGTACCTACTACAGCTAACTTGACTTCACATGTAAAAATAGTCAAGGATAAATCAATTTTAAGAAAGCTTATACAGTCTTCTACTGAAATAATAGAAGAGAGCTATAAGAACAGTGGAGCTGTAGAAAATGTAATAGATTTAGCAGAAAGAAGAATATTTAACATTGCAGAAAATAGAACTACCAGTGATTTTGAACCTATGAACACAGTATTAGAAAGAGGATTTTTAGAAATAGAAAGACTTTTTAATAATAAGGGAGAGATAACAGGGGTTCCTACAGGATTTCCTGAATTAGATGGCAAAACTTCAGGATTTCAAAGGGGAGATATGATCCTAATAGCTGCAAGACCTTCCATGGGAAAAACTACTTTTGCTCTTAACATAGCTCAATACGCAGCATTAAGAGGGGGCAAAAGTGTAGCTATATTCTCTCTAGAAATGTCTAAGGAACAGCTGGCATATAAGCTTTTATGTGCAGAAGCCAATGTGGATATGCTGAAACTTAGAACGGGAGATTTAGAGGACAAGGATTGGGAAAACATAGCTAAGGCATCAGGCCCTTTGGCAGCTGCAAATATATATATAGATGATACAGCTGGGGTTTCAGTTATGGAAATGAGATCTAAATGCAGAAGACTTAAACTGGAACATGGAATAGATCTTATTGTAATAGACTACTTGCAGCTTATGAGTGGAAGTAGTGGAAGTGAAAGCAGACAGCAGGAGGTTTCAGAGATTTCTAGATCTATAAAAGCCCTGGCAAAAGAGATGAAGTGCCCAGTTATAGCACTATCACAGTTATCACGTGCTCCGGAGCAAAGAGCTGACCACAGGCCAATGCTTTCAGACCTTAGAGAATCTGGGTCTATAGAGCAGGACGCAGACGTAGTTATGTTTCTTTATAGAGATGAATACTACAATAAGGAAACAGAGGACAAAAATGTGGCAGAATGTATAATAGCAAAGCAAAGAAACGGTCCAACAGGTACTGTTAAATTAGGATGGCTTGGACAATACAGTAAATTTGCAAGGCTAGATATAATACATCAAGAGCAATAATTAAATTTATCCGATGACTACCTGCCGTAACACTCCCACTTCTAACAAAGTGGGAGATAACGGAAGCTACGTCCCTGGATAACGAGCTCTAACCTTCAGTTGGAGTAAAAACTCCATCTGAAGGTTAGAGCTCTGTTTATAACTGCGAAAGCTGAATATATAATTATTTACTACAATCAATAGGATGAAGGGAGAATCATAAAATTTTTATAAAAAAAGGGTACATATACTCAGTAATATCTGCAGTACTATTTGGAAGTGCTGGCTTATTTATTAAATATGCTTATAGCACTGGTTTGGAATCTGTAAGTCTTTTAACCATACAATACATATTTGCCATTATAATAATGTTTACTTTAATAATGATTAAAAATAAGAACCAGGTGAAGGTTAATAAGAAAACCCTTATAAATCTAGCCATAATGGGGGTAGTAGGTAATACATTTATGACCGTATTTTACTACAAGGCTTTTGAATATCTTCCAGTTCCACTAGTTACTATACTACTTTACACTTATCCTGTAATGGTGTTTTTTTATTCAACAATATTTAAAAAAGAAAAAGTTACACTAAAGAAGTCTTTAGCAGTGGCATTAGCTTTCTTTGGATGCATTCTTACCTTAGAACTTTTAGGTGGTGAAATACAGTACTCCATAAAAGGAATAATGTACGGAATTTTATGTGCTGTTTTTTACGCTTTTATGAATATATTTACCGAAAATAAACTAGAAAATGTACCGCCACTTACCATAAATGCATATTCTACTTTATTTTCTCTAATGGCACTTTTGATATATAAGCCTTTGACCTATTCAATTTTAAGTTCTCTAAGTGTAAAGGGCATAAGTTCTATAATAATTCTTGCAGTGTTTTGTGAAGTAATACCTCTTACACTTTTATACGCAGCTATATCATACATAGGTGCCCTTAAGGTTTCTATCATAGCAAACCTAGAAGTACCTAGTGCTGTTCTTATGGCATTTTTATTTTTAGGAGAAACGGTTTCTGTTACTCAGGCCATAGGGATTGTATTGGTTATTGTGGCAACCGTATTGATAAAGTAAAAAAAATTGTGGGGGGGAAATCCTCAAACATAAGAAGTTCTAAAGCTAGTTCAATAGTCCTCAATTACAATTTTTTTATTCCCTTAAAGTGTGATTTTTCAGTTCATATATAAATAATTTCTTTAAATAAGGTAGTTTTATTTTTACATTAAGTTCTTGGTGAATTTGAAAAAATTATCATAATATGATAAAATATTCTGGTAATGCTCCTGTAGCGCAGCTGGTAGCGCAACTGATTCGTAATCAGTAGGCCGCAGGTTCAAATCCTGTCGGGAGCACCAGAAGTTTATGGAATATTTAATATCAAAGGTTCAAGCTAATTTTAGTTTGAGCCTTTTAAATTTTCAGGATTAATTAAAGTGGAAAAATTTAATGTAACTAAAATACCTAGAGTATAAAAGAATAAAGTGTTAAAATTAAATTACAAAATATTGTTAAGAGGTGACGAAATGGAGAAACTTACACAGCAAAAATTAGAGAAAACACTATGGGATGCAGCTGATATTCTTAGAGGAGAACTTAATGCTGCACAATATATGGATTATATATTTGGATTATTATTTTTAAAGAGAATGAATGACCAATTTGAAATAGAGCAAAAGAAGAAGAGAGAAGAATTTGCCACAATGGGGCTACCAGAGGAAGAGGTAAATCTATTAATAGAAGATCCATCAATCTATGAAAACTTTTATGTACCGGAAAGAGCACGATGGTCAAAATTAAAAGATTTAACATTAAATATAGGGCCAGAGCTTGATAAGGCATTTAAATCAATAGAAGATGAACCTAAAAATGCAGAATTAGTAGGGGTTCTTACTACGGCTAATTATAATGATAAGGAAAGAGTACCAGACAAAAAGTTATCACAACTTTTATTCCTTTTTAATGAAGTGTCATTAGCAAATGATAACCTAGAAAATAAAGATATATTAGGTAATGCTTATGAGTATTTGATTAAGCAGTTTGCAGACCAAGGTGGGGCTAAAGGTGGAGAATTTTATACTCCAGAGCAAGTAGTTAAGACATTGGTTGGGATTGTTAAACCAAAAGAAGGAGAGTCGGTATATGATCCAACTACAGGTTCAGGCGGTATGCTTATACACTCAACCCATTACATAGAACAGCATCAGGGAAATCCTAAGAATGTATCTTTAAATGGCCAGGAAATAAACCTTTCTACTTGGGCTATATGTAAGATGAATATGCTATTTCATGATGCCACAGGAGCGGATATAAAAAAAGGAGATACTATAAGAGAACCAAAGCACACTAATGGTGGAGTATTAAAGACCTTTGACGTGGTACTTGCAAACCCTCCATTTTCCTTAAAGAACTGGGGAATAGATGAAGCAAAAACAGACGTCTATGGAAGATTTGTATATGGTATACCACCAAAATCCTATGGAGATTTAGCCTTTGTTGAGCATATGATAGCAAGTTTAAACTCGAAGGGAAGAATGGGTACAGTAGTACCACATGGAGTATTATTCAGAGGTGGAGCAGAAGGCAAGATAAGAACGTCTATATTAAAGGACGATTTAATAGAAGCAGTAATAGGACTACCACAAAATATATTCTACGGCACTGGAATACCAGCAGCATTACTTATAATAAATAAGGATAAGGCTGAAAATAGAAAAGGTAAAGTTCTGTTTATAGATGCATCAGCAGGATTTGTTAAGGACGGAAATAAAAATAAATTAAGAGATGAGGATGTAGAAAAGATAATTAAAACCTTTGATAATTTTGAAGTAGTAGAAAAATATGCAGAGGTGGTTGAGTTAAAGACTATAGAGGAAAATGATTATAATTTAAATATAAGCAGATATGTAGATACATCAGAGGAAGAAGAAGAAATTGATATAGATTTAGTTCTGCAAGATATAAGAGAATTAAAGTTTAAGATTATTGATAATGAAGAGAAATTGAATGGATATCTTGAGGACCTTGGATTTGACGGAATTTAGATATTGGCAAGTTTACAAGTTAGGAGTGACAAGTGAGAAATTAGAAGTTAGGAGGGGTTTTGGTGAAGTGGAATGATGTAAGAAAGTTATATAAAGATAAGTGGATATTATTTGAGGCTATAGAGGCATATTCAAAAGATGGTATGAGAATAGTTGAAGACATGGCTGTAATAAATGTTTATGAAAATCGAAATGATGCTTTAAAAGAATATGCAGAAAGACATAAGAAGGAAAAAAGTAGAGAACTGTATGTTTACAACACAAGTAATGAAGAATTAACAATAGAAGAAAGAGCATGGATTGGAGTAAGAAAAAATGGTTAATCTTGAATTGAAGTATGGATTATGGATTTGATATTAATGGAATTGTAGGAATGGATTTTTTAAAAGAAATAGGAGCAGTTATAGATTTAAAGAATATGAAAATAGTTAGAAGTGAGGGTGGAGAATGTGAAAGAAGGTAAAACAATTCACAATGCACAATTGACAATGCACAATTGTAAGGAAGGATATAAGAAAACAGAATTGGGATGGATACCTGAAGAATGGGAAGTTAGAAAACTAAAAGAGTTAGGGGAAAGTATAATTGGCCTTACTTATTCGCCAGATGATTTAGTTGATGAAGATGGGGTACTAGTTTTAAGATCATCTAATATTAAAGAAAATAGACTAGTATTCAATAATAATAAGTATGTTAATAAAAAAATTCCAGAAAAACTTATAACAAAAGAAAATGATATATTAATTTGTTCAAGAAATGGAAGTAAGGATTTAATAGGTAAATGTGCATTAATAGATAAAAGTGCTGTAGGAAATTCGTTTGGGGCATTTATGACAATATATAGAGGGCAGCATAATAAGTTTTTATTCCAAGTATTTAATTCATATATGTTAAAAAGGCAAATATATAATAATCTTGGAGCAACTATAAATCAAATAACAACTGATAATTTGAATAATTTTAAAGTACCATTTCCATCGCTAAAAGAACAACAAAAAATAGCAGAAATTCTTTCTACTGTAGATTCTCAAATAGATGATACAGATAAACTTATAGAAAAGACTAAGGAATTAAAGAAGGGATTAATGCAGAGGCTTTTAACTAAGGGAATAGGACATACAGAGTTTAAGAAGACGGAAATTGGGGAAATTCCTGTGGAGTGGGAAGTAAAAAATTTACTTAATTTAAGTTTAACCAAAGGAGAATATGGCATAGGTGCTTCTGCTACAGAATATGTTCAAGGAAAGCCGAGATATTTAAGAATAACAGATATAGGAGAAGACAGTAGGTTACTTAATAATGAGATTAGAGGATTTGAAGAAAGTGAATATGAAAACTTTATCTTAAAACAAGGAGACATTGTTTTTGCAAGAACAGGAAATACAACTGGCAAATCATATGTATATAATGTTAATGATGGTGAGTTAGTTTATGCAGGTTTCTTAATTAGATTTAGAATTAATAAGGAATCAGCAAATGAAAATTATATAAAATATGTATTACAAACTAAAAGGTATTGGGATTGGGTTAAAGTTATGTCTACTAGAAGTGGTCAACCAGGAATCAATAGCAATGAGTATGGGGAGTTAAAAATACAACTACCATTTCTTGATGAACAAAATAAGATAGCTAATATCATATCATCAGTAGACACTCAAATAGAGGAATACAAAAATAAAAAGGCAAAATTAGAACAACTTAAAAAAGCCTTAATGCAGCAACTTCTAACAGGAAAAATTAGAGTTAAGGTTTAGAAAAGGAAGATTGTAATATGTTTTTATATAAAATAGATGGAAATAGCTTAGAAGAGATAAAAGAAAGGTCTTTTTCAAAGGAAGTTGAACTTCATAAGTTATGGGAGAGTAATTTAGAAAATATATTTAGTTTAATGAATAAAAAACAATAAAAAGAATAATAATATGAATGAGGAAAATATAAAAGAAAATCGGTACAAAATGTATCGAATTATTGAAAAATATAACCTTAAATGATATATTTATATGAAGGAGGGATGTATATGAAGAATACTATTGTGAGATTACAAGAAATACAATTAGTATGTTTTAAGAATGTTGAAAATGGAAAAATATCGTTAAAGAGTTATAATAATATAAAAAAAGATATACAAAATAATAATTACGCAGCTGATATACTAGGTATATATGGGCAAAATGGTTCAGGTAAAACAGCATTGATTAATGCATTAAGCATATTAAAAGTTGTAATGTCAGGTGACAAGTTACCTAAAAATACAATAAATCTTATATCAGCAACTAGTAATAAATGTGTATTAAAATTTGTATTTTTAATTGAGCATAATGATGAAAGATTTTTAGCATATTATGATTTAGAAATAAGAAAAAATATAGATGACAGCATTGCTGAAATATGTAGGGAAACTTTAAGTTATGCTTCTTTAAATGAAGGAACTAAAAAAACTAAAATAATTGATTCAGATAATGATGATATGAAAACAATATTTAGACCTATGAATAAATATAACGAACTAATAAATTCGAATAAAGATAATTTAGTTAATTTAAGTGTAGCAAAGACATTAGCTAAAAAAGAAAAGAAATCATTTATATTTAGTGATGAGAGCATAAATATATTTGATGGTGGTTTTAAGAATAATGTCAATTACAGTAATATAATAGTAAGTTTGAATAACTTTGCAAGAATAAATTTGTTTGTTATTGATAATGAACAACTAGGTATAATAAATATGAATCAATTAATTCCATTTACTTTCAGATTTGAGAATGAAGAAAATGTAATTGCAGGAGATTGTTTTGCTTTATTTAAAAAATCAAATGTATCAGAAAAAACATATAGCTTACTTACTAAGATTAAAAATCAAATAAATATTGTTATTAATGTAATTGTTCCAGGATTAAATATAGATATTGTTAACTATGGAAACGAATTAGATGAAAATGGAAACATGAAAATGAGTATAGAACTAGTTTCTATTAGAGAAGAAAAAAGAATTCCTTTAAGATATGAATCAGAAGGTATCAAGAAGATAATATCAATTTTAAGTGCCATAATAGCAATGTATAATAATAGAACAATTTGCTTAGCAGTGGATGAATTAGATGCAGGTGTTTTTGAATACTTACTAGGAGAAATATTGAATGTACTACAAGAAAATGCAAAAGGTCAATTTATTTTTACATCACATAATCTAAGAGCATTAGAAAAATTAAATAAAGAATCTATTGTATTTACTACAACTAATCCTAAAAATAGATATATAAGGTTGGAAAATGTAAAGAGTAACAATAATTTAAGAGATTTTTATTTAAGAGGAATTTCATTAGGTGGTCAGAAAGAGCAGATTTATGAGTCAACAAATACTTTTGAAATAAACTACGCTTTTAAGAGAGCGGGGAAAATAGTAAATGAAGAGTAAAAAGGTAGTTTTATTTATTGTTGAGGGCATATCTGATAAAAATTCTCTTGCATTGATTCTTTCCCGTTTATTAAAGAATGAAAGAATAGAGTTTCATGTTATACACGGGGACATTACAACCAGAACAGATACGACCATTCAAAATTGCATAAAGAAAGTTAATACAGAGATTATAAAATTTTTAAATATTAATAGATTTAAAAGAAGTGATATTTTAAGAATAGTTCATTTAGTAGATACAGATGGTGCATATATTGATGATAAATTAATTAAACAACATACCACGGATAATTTTATATATACTACAGATAATATTTTAACTCGCAACACTGCAAAAGCTATTGATAGAAATAATAAAAAATCGAAGATATTAAACAAACTATGGAGTACTTCAAGTATAAGTAAGACTGAGTATAGAATGTATTATTTTTCATGCAACTTAGAGCATGTTTTACATGATGAACAGAATTTAAATGATAATCTTAAGGATAAATATTCAGATGATTTTGTAGAATATTATTATGGGAAAGAAGAAAAATTTCTTGATTTTATAAATAATAGTGAGTTTTCCGTAAAAGGAAATTATGATGAAACTTGGAGTTTTATAAAACAAGGCAAAAATTCTTTAAATAGATATTGTAATTTAAATGTATATTTTAAACAATATTATGATAATGAAAAAAAATAAATTATATATAGTAATTTTAGGATGTGAAAAATATGGGGTGTTTAGGCAACGAAGAAACCTTAGTAGAACTTCCAGCCATAGAATACTTAATGGAAGTTCTTGGTTATGGTTTTATAGAAGGGGATAAGTTGACTCCTGATTATGGAGAACGTGATACTTTAAGCGAAGTTATACTAAGTAAAAGAATAAAAACATCTCTAAAGAAACTAAATCCTTGGATTTCTGATGAAAATGCTGAAAAGGTTGTTCGTAAATTTAGCAGAGCAGAGTCTTTAGGTACAGGTCTTTTAGAGATTAATGAAAAGATTTATGATTATATAGTTCATTTACAGTTAACTGTGGATCAAGTTATTGATGGTAAGAAGGAAACTCAAACAGTTAAGTTAATAGATTTTGAAGAAATAGATAATAATGATTTTTTAGTAACAAGGCAGTTTGTTATTAAAGGACAGCAAGAGACTATAAGACCGGATATTGTAATTTTTATAAATGGTATGCCTATAGCAGTATTAGAGTGCAAATCACCATTTAAAGAAACTAAGGTTAATGAGAATGTAGGAAAGTTTGATGGATTTCAGCAACTTAGAAGGTATATGAACGGCAGAGAGGCTAACTTTGTAGAAGGAGCAGAAAGGCTTTTCTATACTAATTTTATTACATGTATTTTAAATAAATATACTGCATTCATGGGAACTATAAGTTCAGGGTACAAGCATTACGTACAGTGGAAAGATGCTTATCCTATGGAAAATAAGGATGTATTTGATTTTGAAAATACTCCACAAAATATATTATTGCAAGGGGTTTTTAAGAAGGAAAATCTTCTTGATATAATGCAAAACTTCATTGTTTATGATGTGGACAAGGAAAATTCCAGGAAAGTTAAGAAGGTATGTAGATACCAACAGTTTAGAGCAGTTCAAAAGTCTTTAAAGAGATTAGAAGAGGGAAAAACTCCTTTAAGTAAAGGGGGAGTTATTTGGCATACTCAAGGCTCAGGGAAATCTCTTACCATGGTGTTTTTAGCCAGAAAAATAAGAAATCATAATAAACTTTTTGATGCCACTATAGTGATTGTTACGGATAGAACAGATTTAGACGAGCAAATTTTTGAAACTTTTACTAATACTATAACGAATGGAACACCAGTTAGAGCAGAAAGTATTGAAGAAATGAAAAGGCTTCTTAAAAATTCCAATGCTCAAATAGTTACAACAACTATTCAGAAGTTCCAAAGTGAAAAAGAAGAAAGTAAGCTTCAGGATAAAGTGCAAAATGAAAAATTATATTTTGAAAAGGAATATGAAGTTTTATCTACTAAGGCTAATATTATTGTAATGACAGACGAAGCGCATAGAAGTCAATATAAAGGAACTGCTGCAAATTTAAGAACGGCACTTCCTAATGCTGCATTTATAGGATTTACAGGGACTCCAATTGATAAGGAGGACAAGTCTACCCCAAGAACTTTCGGTTCATATATAGATCAATATTCTATAAAACAAGCAGTTGAGGATGGGGCTACAGTTAAAATAGTATATGAGTGAAGAAGACCAGATTTGCACATTAAAGGTGATTCTTTAGAAGAATTATTTGATCAAGCCTTTAAAGATAAAACTGATGAAGAGAAAGAAGCTATTAAACAGAAGTATGCCAATAAGAGAACTGTTGTAGAAGCGGAGGAAAGAATAGAAGAAGTTGCTAAGGATATACTAAAACATTATAAAGAATACATATATCCCAATGGTTTTAAAGCACAAATAGTATGTGTGTCTAGGGAAGCATGCGTTAAATACTATAATGCTTTAAATAAGCATATGAAGGATATTATAGGAGAAGAATTAGAGTGTAAAATAATATTCTCTGGAAGTAATAATGATGAACCATATTTAAGGGAGCATCATACAACTAAAGAGGAACAAAAGGATATATTAAAGAGTTTTAAAAAGAAAACTACTGAAAGTAAACTATGTTTTCTAATAGTTAAGGATATGCTTTTAACGGGTTTTGATGCACCTATAGAGCAGGTAATGTATTTAGATAGACCACTAAAGGAACATTCTTTATTACAGGCTATTGCTAGAGTAAATAGAACTTGTGGAGATGGTAAAAAGTGTGGTTATGTAGTTGATTACTATGGAGTTTTAGACTTTTTAGAAGAAGCATTAGCCATATTTGATAAAGATGAATTAGGTAAGCCGATGGATTCCATGGGTTCACTATATGATGAAATGCTGTCCTATAGGGAAAATGTTATGAGGATGTTCACAGGTGTTGATCATAATGATATAGATGCGTTAGTAAAAGTAATTGAACCAGAGGATAAAAGAGTAGAATTTGAAGTTGCCTATAAAAAGTTTGTAGGAGCAGTGGAGGCTTTAATGCCAGGGCATGTGTCTTGCGATATACAAAATGATGTTAAATGGGTGTCTTATATTAGAGCAGCGGCAAAGGTAAGGTTCACCCCTGAGAAGAAGTTAGATATTGCAGACTGTGGAGAAAAGGTTAAGGCACTGATTTCAGAGCATTTAACTTCTAATGGAGTAATAGGGTGGATAGAACCAATAACATTATTTGAGGATGACTTTGAATCTAAGATAGAGAGTCAAGCCTCTGATGAAGCTGTAGCATCTTCTATGGAGCATGCTATAAAGAATGTTATAAATTTAAAGATAGATGAAAATCCCGTTTTTTATACAAGTTTATTTGAAAAACTTCAGCAGATACTAGAAGAAACTAAAAATGATTGGATAGAGAAAAAGGCTAGACTTAAAGAATTTATAGATAGGGAAATGGAAAAAGGGGAACAAAGTAAAGCAGATGAATTAAAATTAAGTAAAAAAGAATTTGCTTTTTTTGAGACAGTGAGAGAAGTTTTAGAAGGTGGAAATGAAGATACATCAGATGTTGTTAAGGAAGATAGGGTAGAATATATAGGAAATGAAACAATAGAATTAGCAAAGGAAATATCAAAGGAATTTGATAAAAACATGAGAGAAGAATGGTATATAATGGGGTGGACAGAAAACCCAACTAAATACTCACAAATTGAGCAAAAGGTTTATATGTTTTTAGTATCAAAGATGGTGAAATTGAGGCAATGGTTTGGAGCAGATGTAATAAATAAAATAAAACAATTAAAAGAAAGTATGATGAAACTTGCTAAAATACATTATAAGGATTTGGAATCATAAGGTATAAGTTGAAGTAAGAAGTAAGGAGTAAAAAAGTAAGAGGTAATAAGTTAGAAGTTAGAAGGGACAAGTAATGAAATTAAAGTTTACCTTTGGGACAAGAGATATAGAATTTAATGTGAAATTTAGCAACAGAAAAACATTAGCAATAGAAGTAGAAACTAATGGAGAAGTAAATGTAGTTGCACCCATGGAAGTTTTAGAAGAGGATATAATAAAAAAGGTTAAATCCAAAGCTAAATGGATAGTTCAAAAGCAATATGAAGTGAGAAATATAAATGTAAATAAAATAAGTAGAGAGGCTGTAAATGGAGAGTCTTATCTATATTTGGGCAGAAACTATACCCTTCAATTGATTTTAAATGAAAGAAGTAAAGGTATAGATGTAAAATTATTTAGAGGAAAATTTATTGTAACAACATACACCAAAGATGAAGAAAAAATTAAAGCAGCACTAGAGGATTGGTATAGAGAAAAGGCTCTACAAAAGATAAATGAAAGAGTAAAATATTATAGCTATTTTTTTAATAAAAAGCCCAAAAGCATTAAAGTTAAAGAGCAAAAAAAGAGGTGGGCAAGTTGCACATCAAAAGATGAACTACTATTTAACTGGAGATGTACTATGGCACCAGCCTATATATTAGACTATATAGTTGTTCATGAGATGTGCCATATGTATTATAAGGATCATTCTAAAGAGTTTTGGAATATGGTAAGTGGAGTTATGCCAGACTACGAAACGAGAAGAATTTGGTTGAGAGATAATGGAATAAAATTTGACTTATAAATATTTTAACAAAACTACTGCATTTATTTTCAAGTGCAGTAGTTTTGTTAAGAAAATATAGTGATTTAAAAACATAAGCAGTAATTTTTAAATTTGTAATTACAAGTCTACATTTATTCAGCAATCAATATATAATATTGTAAACAAGGGTGGTAGTATAACATGATAGATACTAAGTTAAGGACATTTATAACAGTGTCGCAAACTAAAAATTTTACCAAGGCTGCGGCTCTTTTAAATATGACTCAGCCGGCTATTTCACAGCATATAAAGTTTTTGGAAGAATATTATAATGTTAAACTATTTAGGAAGAGAAAGAGTACATTGGAACTCACGTCTCAAGGGGAATTTCTTTATGAAAATGCTTTAGAATTAGATAGGCTAAGTAAATTTATAGAATATTCTTTGGAAAATAGTACATCTTTTATTAAAAAATATAGACTAGGGGCTAGTCTTACTATAGGGGGATTTACTATACCGAATTTAATAAGATCATACATGGATATAAACCCCAATATAGATATAATATTGACCATAGATAATACGGAAAACATAGTAAATAAGCTTTTAAATGGAGATATAGACTTGGGAGCTGTGGAGGGGCCTTTCGATAAAACTAAGGTTAAATATACTACTTTTAAAAATGATGAGCTTATATTAGTAGTGTCGCCAAAGCATGTCTTTGCTAATAGAGAGGAAGTTACAGTGGAGGAAGTTTTAAGGGATAAACTTATTTTAAGAGAAAAGGGATCTGGAACTAGAGAAGTATTTGAAAAGTATTTGATAAAATCTGGGCACATGCTTACAGATGAACATATTCATATGGAAATTCATAATATAAGTGCCACAGTGTCTTTAGTGTGTGAAAATCTAGGGTGTACGGTTATATCTAAGGAAGCTGTTAAGGAGCAATTAAAAGAGGGCACATTAATAAGAGTACCCATAAAAGGTTTTAGCATGAAAAGGGAATTTAATTTTATATATAAGGGAAATAGAGAACCTAAGTTTTCAAAAGACTTTATGAATTTTTGCAAAGAACAAATTTGTAATGATTAAATTAGTTTTAAAAAAGAATGCTCATTTCACCGTAAGTAAGTGAAAGAGTTCACTATATCTATTATAAAAGCTGCTTATATCCCCATAATAAATCCTTATTGGATTTATTACACCTATAGTAGTATCCTATAACTGTGGTTAGAATTTTACCTAACCCATAAGTGTCCACTTTAGCGTAAATAAGTGGAGGTAAGTTTATTTGCAATGTGGTTATTAATCTAATATAAATATTGAAATTTATCCAGAGACTTACCTGCCGTAACACTCCCACTTCTAACAAAGTGGGAGGTAACGGCAGCTACGTCCCTGGATAACGATCTCTAACCTTCAGTTGGAGTAAAAACTCCATCTGAAGCTAAGAGCTCTGTTTATATGCGAAAGTTCAATTATTAAGTGAGGAAATTGCATAATTCCTTTTAAAATAAAATCTTATGAATATATGGTATAAAATCAATTGCCGAAATACGATATATTGAGGTTATATTTTAAATTTATTAATTATGCAAATACCTCAAGTATAAAATTATTAAGTTAAAAACTAACTATTAAATATAGGGGGATTGTGAATATGGGAAATATAACAGCTGAAGAGAAGAAAAAATTAAAGGGACAAGGATTTTTACCTCAAAGACAGGATGGATATTTTGCTTGTAGAGTTATAACAAAGAATGGATGTAATACAGCTAAAGAGATGAAAAGGATTAGTGAAATTGCTGAAAAATACGGAAGAGGATATGTAAGTTATACCACAAGACTTACAGTGGAAATCCCATGGATAGAGTATGAGAATATAGAAAAGGTAAAGGATGAATTAAAAGAATTAGGATTGTATAGTGGGGGTACTGGAGATAAAATAAGACCAGTAACGGCTTGTAAAGGAACTGTTTGTGTATATGGATTAGTGGATACTCAAGCTTTGGCAGAGGAGATACACAATACTTTTTATGAAGGATGGAGAGATGTGTCACTTCCTCATAAATTTAAAATAGGTATTGGGGGCTGTCCAAATAACTGTATTAAGCCAGACTTAAATGACTTTGGTATTGTAGGACAGAGAAAAGTTAAAATAGAAGAAGATAAATGCAAAGCTTGTAATAATTGCGGCATGGAGAAAGTGTGTGTTCATGGAGCCATTAACAAGGAAGAGGGACAAAAGGCAGTAATAGATAGAGACAAATGTGTTAATTGCGGAAAGTGTTCAGATGCATGCTATTTTGGTGCTGCAGAAGTTGAGAAAGAAGGATTTAAAATATATCTAGGTGGTAAGTGGGGTAAAAAAACTAGACCAGGACAGGCTATACAAGGAATTTTTTCTAAGGATGAAGTAATGTCTATACTAGAAAAAAGCATACTTTTCTATAAGGAAAACGGAAATAAAAAAGAGAGATTTGGAGATATGATTGATAGAATTGGAAAATCAAAAGTAGAAGAAGCGCTTGGTTTTAAATTATTATAAAAAATTAAATGAAAAAATTATGTTTTTAAAATAGACACAGAAAAAGGGGATATTGCCCTAAGAATGAATACTAGAATATATTGTGATAGATTTAAATTTTCTATGCAATATATTGTAAGTAAATTCCTTAATGCAATATCCCCTTTTAATTGCAATAAATTTTACCAAGGTGAAAAGGTGGCAGTATCTACTAACCAATTTGTACCATTAAAAATTAAAGTAGCTTTTTCAGTTTTTAAATCATTAGGTTCATAGTATCCTTGGTAAGTTACATATAGCTTATTACCCTCATATTTTGTTGATGTTATTTTGGCATTTTTCATATCGAAAATTTGTCCAAATTGTCCCACTAACATGTAATATTGGTCGTTAACTTGTTTTGAAAATACATATTTTATAAGTCTTTCTGTATAATCGCTAGTGAAGTATTTATTTAAGCCAAGGGTTTTATTTAAATAAGCAACTAGTGATTCATGAGATGTTATGCTTTTAGGCATTTTCATATAAGTACGATTATTAAATTCTTCGAAGGGTGTGTGATGTATATAAAAACTTTCTAAATTCCTCATGCTGTTGTATGAATTAAATAATAAATTTATAATTTCTTTATCAGAAATAGTATTAGTATTTTTGCTGATTTTTTTATCAGTATTTTTGTTATTAGTATTAATATTACCACTTGAAATATTTAGCTTTTTTTGCTCATTATTTAAGTTTTGGCTTTCAGGTTTTAAAGTACATTTTTTAGTGTTATAAGATTTAATGTTTTCTACTGATACAGCATTTAATGTTTTATTAGAGTCTTTAGTTAGTATATTAGCTTTAGAAGTAACACTGTTGTCTTTTGGTGAATTGGTGTTTCTTAAGGCTGCATTAGTTTTTTTAAAATTAGGAGAAGATGCAGCTTTAGCATTTGATAATGAAACAACTGCTATTAATGATGTAAAACAAATTATTAAAATGAAATAAGATAAAGACTTTTTATTGAATTTTGAAATCATTTGAAGAGCCTCCCTATAATTTAAATAATTATTATAATAGCTAAAAATAATTTATAACTATGTAAAAATAAAAGCCTATTTAGATTATTAACTTTAACAAATTATTTAATCATCATAGTAGTTAAAATTTATAATTTTATATATATTCTTATAAGGATTACTGTGTTATTCACGGTATACTAATAGTATATTCAATAAAACAAAATTAGTGGTTAAGAATGAGTTGCTAAATAGTAACAGAAAAGTTAAAAGTTTAAACAAAAAACTGCTTTTAGTAAGGTAAGTAAATAAAAAAACTAATACAAAATTATAAGTGTGGATAGTTTTTAATATTTACTACTTGAAAAATTAAAAGCAGTTTTTATATATTGGATTTTAAATTATTTTTGGCTATTTAATATTTCTTGTGTAGAAAAACTTTACAAATAAAAAATGCATTTGCTATTATTGTAATGCAAACAACAATAATATCCCCAATAAAGGAGAAAGCAAATGCAAGATAATTATATCAAAGT
>NZ_CABDWS010000014.1 GCF_901447495.1 Haloimpatiens lingqiaonensis | reverse complement strand
GTATACCTTATTAATATAAGTAAGTAATTGTTTTAAATAACTTTTACTCATTTTATCAGCATCCTTTTTAAGTTGGTTTCTTGTCAAAACTATTATAAAAAGGATGCTTTTATTATGCAAATTTTTTCTCTAAAATTTCCAGCAAAAATCAGAATTTATGGTTTTTAACCTAACCCTCAATCATTCATTATAAATCAGCGGGCTCACGCCCCAAAAATTTTTAAGCGCTAAACTTCTGTAATAATTTTATTAATATAAATTAACCGAAAGACAATAAATGAAGTCATATAAAGCAATAGGAAATGCAATAAGTTTATGCATATAAATTAATAGGAAATGCAATAAGTTTATGTATATAAATTAATATGAAATGCAATAAGTTTATGCATATAAATTAATAGGAAATACAATAAGCTTATGCATATAAATTAATAGGAAATGCAATAAGTTTATGCATATAAATTAATAGGAAATGCAATAAGTTTATGCATATAAATTAATAGGAAAGACAATAAGCTTATGCATATAAATTAATAGCAAGGATAATAATTTTGTATAAAAAATGGTGGACTGGCATAGGGAATGCTCTTTTGAATATTATATAAGTATAGAGTAATTATCTGGAGGAATTTTATGTTTAATTACAATTACTATTCTTATTTAAATAATACCTATCTTATTTGGGTGTCAGTTATAAGTTACGTAGTTCAAGCATTTGCATATTATAGGCTGGCTGAAAAGGCGGGGCTTAATAACAAATGGATGGCTTTTATTCCTTTTTTACAATTTATAATTTTTTTCCACATAATAGATAAGAGTGCGTGGAATGTATTATTTGCATTTCTTGCCATCATACCATTTATTGGCCCATTAGTTTTGATTATTATATATATAATTTGGGATGTGGAATTTTACCAAAGATTTAAGACGCCTACAATATGGATTGTATTAAGCATAATATTTGTATTTGTAGCATGGATATATGTACTTTATATGGCCTTCTCGGATGATGTTGAATATGTAGGAATAAATCAATTTTCAGATAAGAAATTTTAAAGAAGATCTGGACAAGAAATTCTATAAAAACTTGGTGATAAAAACTTGGGGACGGTTAACAACTAATTTAAAATAAACAAGAAAAAGTTAGGTAGAATTAAAAAAACTAAGGACAGTTAATAATTAATTTATAATAAGTAAGAAAAATAAGGATAATCTAAATAAAAGGCTCATGTAAGGTTATGCAACTTTATATGAGCTCTTTGTTTTTTGTTAACATGTAGATATGTTAATATGTATATATGATATATATTAAATAAACTGTGATATATAATAGGGAATGATTTACACATAAAGTAATAAATAGATTGACATGGAAAATAATAAATAAATTGTGGTATGGAATAATGTAAAATAGGAGTTTATAGAGTAGGTAAGAAGTAAGAGTGAAAAAGTAAGAACTATGCTAAAGTTTAGTTAATATATAAACGAGTACATAGAATAATATGTAGGGGAGGAAAAGGTTATGACTATTTTTGAGGCTTGTGTAGGTAATTTTAAAGAGGCAGTTTCCATGGAAAAGTTAGGAGCAAATAGACTAGAATTATGTGATAATTTATTAGAGGATGGTACTACCCCAAGCTACGGCACTATAAAGGCAACTATAGATAATGTGAAAATACCTGTAATGGTTATGATTAGACCAAGAGGTGGTTCCTTTGAATATTCAAAGGAGGAAATAGAAATAATGAAGGAAGATGTGAAAATAGCTAAAGAATTAGGTGCCCATGGAGTGGTTATTGGTGTGTTAGCTGATAATAAAATAGATGTAAAAGCAGTGGGGGAACTAGTAGAAATAGCAAAGCCAATGTGTGTAACTTTCCATATGGCTTTTGATGAAATAGAGGACAAGTTCTCCGCTATAGATCAGCTGGTAAGTTTAAAAGTGGATAGGATATTGACTAAAGGTGGACAAGTTAATGCTTTAGCGGGAAAGGAGCAATTGAAAGCTTTAGTACAATATGCCAATGGCAGGATTACAATTATGCCTGGAAAAGGTGTTACTAAAGAAAATAGACAATATATTTTAGATTATACAGGTGCCACTGAAATTCATGGTAGCAAGGTAGTTTAATTAAAACATTTAAGAAAATTTGTAATTGTACTATTGACAGTTTTTATTGAACATGTTAACATATTACACAATTAAGTGATATTTCACAATTTTCAGTGCAATAAGGTATTAGTTTTTAGTTAACTTAAAGGCCGTAATTTTTCACTTAAAATTGTCAATAAATATATTATAAAGTGAGTGTATCTAGGGTTATACTTCAATTAGAGTTATATCTAAGTATGAGTAGGGCATTAGTTATTGATGCAGTTATTAGACTAAGCGTTATACAGGGATAATGGTTATGCTGGGATAATAATTATATTAGGGTAATAGTTATACTTAGATTAAAGTTATACAAGCATGTGGACAAGACCAAGATGTTTTAGTTGCATAGCTAAAAGTTATACTTCAATTAAAGTTACACCTGAGCGGTACAGGGAGACTTTCTAAATGTACAAAGAAATTTCCTACACGCGGATTAGAATTTAAACCTGCGGAGTCACGATTTAAAAGTGATTCTGTGGGTTTTTTGTTTTATAAACAGAGCTCTTAGCTTCAGATGGAGTTTTTACTCCAACTGAAGGTTAGAGATCGTTATCCAGGGTAGCTGGCGTTAACTCGCACTTTGTTAGAAGTGGGAGTGTTACGGCAGGTAGTCATCGGATAAACAGAGCTCTTAGCTTCAGATGGAGTTTTTACTCCAACTGAAGGTTAGAGATCGTTATCCAGGGACGTAGCTGGCGTTAACTCGCACTTTGTTAGAAGTGGGAGTGTTACGGCAGGTAGTCATCGGATAAAAATAAATATTTTATAGGATTTGTCATGAAAAAAACATATATATTTTATATTAATTATACTAGGAGGAATAGCTATGGGGAGAATATTAGGAAAAAGAATTATGCTGAGAGAGTACAAAAAAGAGGACTTAATTTATATGAGGCAATGGGTGAATGATGACAATATTACTAAGTATTTATCAGACATATTTTTATATCCACATACATTGAATGAAACGGAAAATTTTTTAGACTCCATATTGGATGGAAAAACTAAAGGTAAAAATTTTATAATTGCCAATAAAGATACAGAAGAATATTTAGGTCAAATAGATCTTTTAACAATAGATTGGAAAAACAGAGTTGGTTTATTGGGAATTGTATTAGGAAAAGAAGCTAATTTAGGAAAAGGATATGGTGAAGAAGCTATAAGACTTCTCTTGGATTATTCCTTTAATAAACTTAATTTAAATAGAATAGAACTTTGGCTTCATGATTTCAACAAAAGAGCATATAGATGTTACTCAAAATGTGGTTTTAAAGAAGAAGGCAGGAAGAGAAATAGTTTTTACGTAGATGGCAAGTATACGGACTATGTTTTGATGGGCATATTAAAGGATGAATTTACTGGGACAGTTAAGTAGAAATTGGTGAGATCAGAGCAGAATGAATGGGGACGGTTAAGCAGAAATTACTGAAATCAGAGTAGTAGTTAATGGGGACGGTCAAGCAGAAATTACTGAAATTAAAGTAGTGAATAGGGACGGTTAACATTTTATATTAATTATTGGGAGGGAGCGCTATGGAGATGATAGGAAAAGTGAATAAAATAGAGTGTAACAAATTGAAATTTGGTGATGAAATAAGAGTGATATCACCAGCTAGAAGTATGAAAATAATAACTCAGGAATTAAGAGAAATAGCTAAAATAAGATTTGAAGAAATGGGGCTTAAAGTCACTTTTGCAAAACATGTGGAGGAATGTGATGAGTTTTCATCATCGAGCATAGAATCCCGTGTGGAAGATATTCATGAGGCCTTTTTAGATAAGAATGTAAAGGCTGTTATAACCACCATAGGCGGTTACAATTCAAACCAATTATTAAAATACATTGATTATGAAATTATAAAAAATAATCCTAAAATATTTTGTGGCTTTTCAGATATAACCGCATTATGTTGTGCAATTTATAAGAAAACAGGACTTATAACTTACTATGGACCTCATTTTTCATCCTTTGGTATGGAAAAAGGCATTGAATATACAAGAGACTATTTTAAAAGGTGTCTTTTAGATGAAGAAAGCAAAGTAAGAGGAAAAAGTAGCCAAGCAGTCATTGAGGGGGCAAATGGTATAGGAAAATTTAATAGCCACGAAAGCATTGTAGGGCCAGATGGTATAGAGAAGTTTAGTATCCAAGAAAGCATTGATGGGCCAAACAATGTTGGAGAATTTAAAAAACATGAGGTTTGTAAAAATAAAGTTAACAGGGAGACAAGCAATGAAAATAAAACTTATATAGAGATTAAGCCTTCAGAATTTTGGAGCGATGATCCTTGGTATAGAGATCAGGAAAATAGAAATTTTATTCCTAATGATGGGTATTTAGTTATAAATGAAGGGGAAGCAGAGGGAACTTTAATTGGAGGAAATTTATGTACATTCAATCTTCTTCATGGTACTGAGTACATGCCACCTTTAAAAGATTCCATATTATTTATTGAAGATGATGAGCTAACCAATGTGGAAACCTTTGATAGAGACCTTCAGTCCATCATACATCAACCAGGATTTGAAGGAGTAAAGGGAATTCTTATAGGAAGATTTCAAAATGCTACAGCTATGACAAATGAAAAGCTTATAAAAATAATAAAAACAAAGAGAGAACTGAATAATATACCAGTTATGGCTAATGTGAATTTTGGACACGTAACTCCAATTGCAACTATTCCTGTAGGGGGGTGGGGAAGAATGTCCACTGGCAGCAAGAGGATAGAAGTAAGAATGAATAATTAGTGTATTAGTTGGTTAGTGGACCAGAAGTAAGTGTGCCAGTTGACCAGTGTGCTAGATAGCTAGTTTACAGTGTACTAGTTGTCCAGAGGGACAGAAGTCAGTACGCCAGTTACCCAGTGTGCTAAATCAAAGTGTGCTAGTGGTATAGAGAAGGTAGAGGTTTCTAGTCGGTGTTGAGGAAAAGATTTGAAGGTAAAATTGAAAAATAATCATTGTAAAGAAGGAGGAATTAGAATGTATTTTAAAAAACTTATAGGGCAAAAATGCTATTTATCTCCTATAAATGTGGAGGATTATGAAAAATATACTAAATGGGTTAATGATATGGAGGTATCTGCAGGCCTTGTATTTGCATCTAAACTTATTGGAATCGAAGCAGAAAAATCAGTTTTAGAAAGGCTTTCTACTAACGGTTATAATTTTGCAATTGTAGATGTAGAAAAGGATGAGCTTATTGGAAACTGTGGATATCCAAAGCTAGACCACATAAATAGAATAGGAGAAGTAGGTATATTTATTGGTAATAAAGATTATTGGGGTAAAGGCTACGGTCAAGATGTGTTAAATCTTTTATTAGACTTTGGCTTCAATGTATTAAATTTACACAATATTTCTCTAAAAGTATATTCATTTAATAAGCAAGCTATAAAATGTTATAAAAAAGTGGGATTTAAAGAGGCTGGGAGACTTCGAGAAGCAAAACTTATAGCTGGAAAAGCTTATGATGAAATTTTTATGGATATTTTAGATACGGAATACCAATCAATTTATGTTAATAATATAGTAGATAAGAAATCCCAGAGATAAATTGCAGAAAAAATGCGATAAAAATGGGGACGGTTAAGTAGAATAATAAAAATGGGGACAGTTAAGTAGAACAATACGATAAAAATGGCTAAGTAGAACAATTAAACTAAGTAGATAATAATTAAGAAAAAATAAAACGATGTTAAGTAAAATTCAAAAAACGATACTTAACCATCCCCAAAAAGGCTCCTTAAGAAAGAGTGAAAACTTAAAACTAAATAGGGGGGATGGAATTGAGTATGAATTTTAAAATAAGACCAGTAAGAATTGAAGATGCAACTGCTATAAATGAAATAAGAAGGCAAGATGGAGTTAGAGAAAACACCATGGGTATTATCAGTGAAAGAATTACTAGAATTCAAAATATCATAAATAATCTTACTGAAAATGATCATATGTTAGTTGCGGAAATTGAAGAAAATGGCATTGCAAAAGTTGTAGGAGTTGCAACCTTATCAGTTAATAGATCAAATAGGGTACGACATTCAGGGAGTATGGGTATATCTGTACACAAAGATTATCAAAGCAAGGGAATTGGAAGAGCTTTGATGACTAGTTTATTGGATATAGCAGATAACTGGCTTATGCTTGTAAGAATTGAGCTTGGAGTTTTCGTTGATAATGAAAAGGCCATAAATTTATATAAATCATTAGGCTTTGAAATTGAGGGCAGGAAAAAATACGTAGCCATCAGAAATGGAAAATATGAAGATGAGTATATAATGGCTAGATATAATTTACACAGAAATTAAGAATCCTGATTCAAATAAAGTGTATAAGAGTATCGGTTATAAGGAATGTGGAAGAATTGATGAAATTATTTTTAGCCTTAAGTAATATTTTAGGCCTTAAGTATAAATTATAGGGTCTAAATAATATCTTAGTAAAAGGTATAGTAAACATAAAATAAACAGAGCTCTTAGCTTCAGATGGAGTTTTAACTCCAACTGAAGGTTAGAGATCGTTATCCAGGGACGTAGCTGCCGTTATCTCGCACTTTGTTAGAAGTGGGAGTGTTACGGCAGGTAGTCATCGGATAAAAGCATGTTTTAGGATTTAAGCAGAGATTAACAAGGCCTAATTAATACTTTGGTAAAACTTATAGTAATTATAAAATAAAAATATTAGGCCAATAAAAATATGAGAAACAGGAGGATTTTATTATGTATGGAGGAGAAAAGGTAAAATTACGTGAATATAAAAGGGAAGATATTAAATTAGCTCAGGAATTTGTAAATGATGTAGAAGTAAAGAAAATGCTAAATCCGGGTATTCCATTTTTGTACACTTATGAAGATGAGGAAAAATGGTTTGAAAGCCAATCAGCTACAAATGAGCTATATAATTTTGCTATTGAAACATTAGAAGAAAGGAAATATATAGGTGGTTGTGGAATAAATAAATTGGATTGGAAAAACAGTGTAGCAACTATCGGTATATTTATAGGAAATAAAGAATATTGGAGTAGAGGCTATGGAAGTGATACATTAAATATTTTAATCAGATTTATTTTTGAGCAAATGAATATACACAAAATTAAACTAAATGTATTTTCTTTTAATAAAAGAGCTATAAAATGCTACGAGAAATGTGGCTTTAAAACAGAAGGTGTATTGAGGGAAGAAATATTTAGAGATGGAAAGTATTATGACGAGATAGTTATGGGACTTCTAAGGGATGAATACTATAAAAAATAGTAGAGTATTTGGTAGCATTGGGCTAGCAGATTTTTATTGTTATTAATAGAAAGTTAGGTGAATTTTATGGAGTGTCCATATTGCAATAAGAATATGGAAGAAGGAGTAATACATGGAGACAGATATGCATTGAAGTGGATAGAGAAATCAAGGGATAAAGGAGTAATGTTGAGTGCGTTTCAAAAGGGTATAAAGTTAACAGATCCTTGGATGCACAATGAAGTAGAAGTATTTTACTGTATCAATTGTAAAAAGATGATTATTGATCTCAATAATAAGATTGAATAAGCCAAGCAAATTTTTAGGAAATTGAAGCTAAAAAATTAATGCAATAACATTAATTATATTTTATTAATTAAGCAAATAACGATATTTACGTTAGAAATGGGTGGTTAATCTTAAATAAAGACAAAAAAATGTTAACCGTCCCCAAAGACTCATCCCCAAAAATCCAATGAATTTATTTATATTTTAAGAAGGGAAAATGAATTATGGAAGAATTGAAATATTTGGCAGAATATTATAATAATTATGATGAAGAGGGGCGTCTTACCTCTAAACATGGTCAGGTTGAGTTCCTTACCACAATGAAGTACTTAAATAAGTACTTAAAAAAAGGAATGCGTATTTTAGAAGTAGGAGCTGGAACCGGTAGATATTCGCTTTCACTTGCAGAAAAAGGATTTAGAGTTGATGCAATAGAACTTATTCAGCATAATATTGATATTCTTAAGAGCAAGACAGGAGAAAATTGTAATATAGATATTAGACAAGGCAATGCCATAGATTTGTCTTGTTACAATGATGAAACTTTTGATATTACATTAGTGCTTGGACCATTGTACCATTTGTTCACTGATAAGGATAAAAAGCAAGCCATCAGCGAAGCTATTAGGGTTACAAAAAAAGGCGGAGTTATATTTGTTGCCTATTGTATGAATGAAGCAACAATTATAAGCTGGGGCTTTCAGAAAGGTAATATTCTTGAAGGAATTCAAAGTGGTATTGTTGACAAGGACACATATAAATGTTTGTCCAATCCATCTTTGCTGTTTGAAATGTACAGGAAAGAGGAAATTGATCAGTTGATGGCAGGATATGCTGTTGAACGTCTTCATTTTGTTGCAACTGATTTAGCAACAAATTATATGCGTGGTGAAATCGATGCCATGGATGAAGAAATGTTTGAAGCTTACTTGAAATACCATTTTTCTATATGTGAACGTCCTGACCTAGTGGGTATAACACACCATAGCTTAGACATTTTTAGAAAAAATTGATATAAGTTTAAACACAATATTTTTAAATAAAAAGGGGGGACTGTCATGCAGGATATAGGGGGATCCATAATGGCTTTGAGTTTTTTGGGGATTGTTAAATCAATATTAGAAGTTCTACTTTATATTTCAGCAATTATAGTATTATTTAAAGTAACACAGGCATTAAATATATATATTAATAAAAATTCAAGATAATATATTAAACATTTTTTTATAATGCAGGAACTATTGAAGAAAAAACATTGAAGAAAAAACAAAGGGGACGGTTAACAACAATTAGATAAATTTAAAGGCGAAAAGTTGTTAACCGTCCCCAAAAAAATTCCCCCAAAACTTTCCCCAAAAATCCCACATGCATGGAGAAGATATAATTAAAATGAATAGAGAGATAAAGGTACAAAGGAGTGAATAATTATGACTATTGCTTGGATAGCTGCAGCTATTTGTGGAATTATAAGTATATTTCTTCTTTGCGGTAAAGGAAGCTGGCTGGTTGCAGGGTATAATACTATGAGCAAAGAAGAAAAAGCTCAATATGATGAAAAAAAAGTTTGTCGCCTTACTGGAATTTTAATGTTAATTATTACAATTCTAATAGTAATTTTGATACAAATAACTGAGTATGGAACTAGGAATAATTCCCAAAGCATAATTTCTAATGCTGCATTAGCTTTCGGTTTTATAGTGATAGTGTTATGTATTGTATTTTGTATATTTTTTGATAGACTAACTAAAATTAAACATTAAAAATAACTTAAGAACATGTAAAATATTTCAGGAGGACATGCTGTGGATAAAAAAGTAAAGAAAAAGAATGTTAAAGATTTATTTAAAAAAATAGGTGCTATTATACTATCTATGGGGATAGGCGCTATTATAGGTATTTTTGTGTGTAAATTAATTGAAGAAGTGGTTGGTGATTATGGTCCATTTACAATTATAATTGGTATGGCTATTTTTGTATTTGCATTTATGTTGCAATTGATTCTACATGAAGTAGGCCATTTGATTTGTGGACTTTGGTCTGGATATGAATTTGTATCGTTCAGAATTGGAACTTTAACATTTGTAAAAGATAATGGGAAGATAGTAACTAAAAAATTTACTATTAAAGGTACAGCTGGACAGTGTATTATGATGCCGCCTAAAGATAAAAAGCATGATTGTCCATACATCCTTTATAATTTGGGTGGTATACTTATGAATGCTGTAATAACATGTTTGTGCATAGCCATTTATTTATGGTGTCCTATGCCTAAAATATTATCCATATTTTTTATTTTTACTGCTATTAGTGGAGTTTATGATTTAATATTAAATGGTATTCCTATGAAAATAAGCGGTGTTTGCAATGATGCATATAATCTGCTTTCCATTAAAAGGGACAAAATTGCAAAGTATTCATTTTATATAGCGCTTAGGGTAAATGGACTTCTTTATGAGGGAGTTCGAATAAAGGACATGCCACTTGAATGGTTTGAACTTCCTGAGGGGGCTGATTTAGGCAATCCTATAATTAGTAGTATAGAAATTCTAAAGGGAAACTATTATTTTGATAAAAAAGAATTTCATAAGGCAAAAGAATGTTATGAAAAGCTATTAAATAATGTACCTAATCTAATTAAGTTATATGAAAATGAAATCAAATGTGAGCTTCTTTTTCTTGAAATTATAGGCGACGCCAGGAAAGATATAATTGATAAGTTATATACTAAAGAATTAAAAAGTTATATAAGGGCAACTGATTGTTATATGTCCAGAAAACGTTTAATGTATGCCTATGCGCTTATAATAGAACAAAATACACAAAAGGCGGATAAGCTATTGAATGAGGCTTATATAGCTCAAAAAACATGTCCCGCAAAAGGCGATGCGGAAAGTGAAATGGAAATAATAGAGTTTGTAAAGGAAACGTATGCCCAGTAACTAAGAAATTAAATTTAAACTATAGCACATATAAAATAGTGCCAATACGCATTTTGTAAAGTTACCACATAATATATTGAAAGGAAGTGAATTTTAGTAGCCAGTGAATATAATAAGTTGAAATATTAATTCAAAAGATTATTGACAACTTGTAATATACTTTGGTGCTAAATAAATTATGTTAGATTTAAAAATATCAGAAATTATGTCTATGCAAAAGGAACTTCAGGAAAAATATAAAGGAAAATGGGCTCCCCTTACTGCGGAAAATGGTCGTAATTCTTTACTGTGGATGATAGAAGAAATGGGAGAAGTTGTATCAATTATAAAAAAACGTGGAGAAAATGATATCATGAATGATCACATAGTGAGAGAAGCATTTGTGGAAGAAATGGTTGATGTGATGATGTATTATAGTGATGCATTGATGTGTTATGGAATTACTCCAGAGGAATTATCGAAGGCTTTTGTAAAAAAACACTCTAAAAATATGGCCAGAGATTTTATCCATGAGCATGAGGAATATTTACATAATAAATAACTTCTTTAGTAATATTAAATTAAATAATTTTGTGTTGAATTTTTATATAGATAATCTTGCTGATGAATATAAAAGAATTAAAGAACTTAATATAGGAAAAGTTACTGAAATTATGTATGTAAATATTGCATCACCTTATTATCATTTTTTACTAGAAGATCCAGACGAAAACATAATTGAAATAACAGGAAATTATAATGGAATTATATAGATAGTAAATACGGTTTTTACAAATGAAAAATATAGAAATAAGGGTTATGGGAAATTTGTAACAATTGGAGCATTGAAATGGTGTTATGAAAATGATATTATGCCAATTTATTGGGTAGATACAAAAAATACGTATTCAGTTGCTTTAGCAAAGAGTTTAGGTTTTAAGGTGAAATCTGAAGAATAGTGGTAGGAACGTATTTCAATGAATAATTTTAATTTGATAATAGTAAAAAATCCTTTATAAGAGGAGATTCCATATTGCGAGGAGTGGCGTGAAATGAAATTTAATAAGTTAGATTTAATGTTATATATAAAAAATGGCAATTTAAATTGGATATTATATTTAATAGCTTCATTAGTCATCTTAATTCCAATAGCTATAGTTTTTATTACTGGCAATCCCTTTAGTTCATCTTTTAGTAAAATATCCATAGGCATAGCATTTATTTTTGTCATATTAGGAAAATTCTTTGCACTACTTAAAAAGGAAAAAGGCGATAAAAGTATTCCTATAGATATTGGAATTATCATTGGTCTTTTAATTGCATTTATCCGATGACTACCTGCCGTAACACTCCCACTTCTAACAAAGTGGGAGATAACGGCAGTTACGTCCCTGGATAACGATCTCTAACCTTTAGATGGAGTAAAAACTCCATCTGAAGCTAAGAGCTCTGTTTATTATAGAAGATGGTTGGGGTAACCTACTTTTCGTGAAAACTTAAAATAAAAATGCAATTGAAATTATTTATTAAAGTTATTAATGTTTTATGGGGTAAGTGAAAGTATAACTATTTTTGCAACCTATCGGTCTGCGGCCTGACCAGCCCTTTCTTTTTTCTAACTTAAAGATTTTCTGAATAAAATGAAAAAAATCCACATTATTTGATATTTGATATTTGATATCTGATATTTATATATTTAGCCTGACTACTGCCAAGAAAAAATTATCCTTAACTCTTACTTCTTATTTTTTACTTCTTACCTTTTCTCCCCTACAAATAAGATTTATACAAGCAATTGCCTTACGGCAAAATGAATCGAATTTTAATTACTATTATATTTTGTGTGAGATAAAAACAGCCATATAAGCTAATGATATTAAAAGTGTCATTGGCTTATGTTATAATGGGTTAAAGGATAAAATAGATATATAAGTATAATTAATAATGAATAATGAATAATTAAGGATAAGACTCCTTTGGGAGTTTTTGATAAAATATAAATTCAAGAAATTCTTTAGGAATTTCAACCTTACCTCTTACTTGTTACCTCTTACTTCTTACTTAGTACTTGCTACTTCTTACTTATTATCTCAATTATTCATTATAAAAATTATAGGTGGTGAAAATTCATTTATGAAGAAAAGATTTAATACTACAGGAGTGTGCGTTAGTAGAAAACATTATATGGTTGATATAAGCAGTAAGCTTAAGGAAATAGAAAAGCTAATAGAAAATGAATTTTACTTTACTATAAATAGACCAAGACAGTATGGTAAAACCACTACTTTAAATGCAATAGCTAACTATTTAAGAGAAAAATATTTAGTTATAGATATTAGCTTTGAAGGTATTGGAGATTCTGTTTTTGAAGAAGAAAAGATTTTTTGTAATAAATTCTTAAAGTTAATGATTAATTCTTTGAGGTTTAGTGATAAAAAAGAGAGTGATAAATTATTTAATATAACAGAGGAAATTAATGATATTGCAGAACTGTCAGAAGTGATAACGAGTTTTGTAGGAAATGCAGAAAAAGACGTTATTTTAATCATAGATGAAGTGGATAAAAGTTCAAACAATCAATTGTTTTTAAGTTTTATAGGAATGCTTAGAAACAAATATTTATCAAGAGAAATGGGAAAGGACTATACCTTTAAATCTGTTATACTAGCTGGAGTGTACGATGTAAAAACTTTAAAACTAAAATTAAGGCCAGAGCAGGAGACGAAATACAATTCTCCTTGGAACATAGCAGCAGATTTTAATGTGGATATGAGCTTTTCACCAGCTGAAATTAGCACAATGCTAAAGGAATATTGTGATGAAAATAATATTTCTATGGATATAAAAGAACTTAGTGAAGAAATATACTTTTTTACAGAAGGCTATCCATTTTTAGTCAGTAGGATATGTCAGATTATTGACGAGAGAATTTATGAATTAGATAAGAAACCTTGGAGTATATGGGATGTTCAAAAATCAGTTAAAATGATCAATGAAGAAGTTAATACTTTATTTGAGAGCATAGTTAAGAATTTAGAAAATAACAATGAACTTTATGAGTTAACAAGGCGAATCTTAATAGATGGCGAACAAATTGTCTTTAATCCATTAGATCCTATAATAAGTATAGGGGTAACTTACGGTATATTTAAAAAAGGTAAAGATGGATTAGAAATAAGTAATAAAATATTTGAAGAGATAATTTATAATTATATGATATCTAAAATAAGAACCTGTACTAAGAATATGAGTTTATATAACATTAAAAACAATTTTATAGAACCAAATGGAGGACTTAATGTAGAAAAAATTCTTCAAAGATTTATGCAATTTATGAAGGAACAATATTCCTCTAAGGATCAAGAATTTATAGAGCACCACGGAAGGCTACTATTTTTAGCATTTATTAAGCCAATAATAAATGGAGTTGGATTTGATTTTAAGGAAGTTCAAATTTCAGAAGAAAAGAGATTAGATGTGGTTATAACCTATAATAATTTTAAATATATCATAGAAATGAAGATATGGAGAGGGCAGAAATATCATGAAGATGGATTAAATCAGCTTTGTGATTACTTAGATATTAACTCTTTGGATAAGGGATACCTGGTTATATTTAACTTTAATAAAAATAAAGAGTTTAAAGAAGATAGAATAAAGGTGCAAGGGAAAGATATATTTACGGTTTATGTTTAGAAATAGTTAAAGGCATTAAAATAAGGGAGTGGTGAGGTATGTACGCTAAGAATATACACTACACAGAAGATGAGTTTGAAAATATTCAGGCTAATTATAATGGTAAGGCTGAATATAGTAACGGATATATTATATTATCATCTAATACTTCTATTCAACATAATAAAATAATATCAAGATTAAATTTTAAATTAATGACGTTCCTTGATAAAAGTAAATGCGATGTATATACGGAATCTATTGAAGTGATTTTTAGAAATAATGAAGAAGTGTATAAGTATAAACCAGATGTATTTGTAATGTGTGAAAAATCTACTAGGCAAGGTGAAAGTTTCACATCAGCGCCAAAGATTGTATTTGAAGTTATTTCAAAAAGTACCGCAACTCATGACTATATAACAAAGTTAGATGTTTATCAAAGATTTGGTGTTCTTGAATATAATATAGTTGAACAAGAAGGGTATATAGTACAATATTCATTAATAGATAATCAGTATAAAATAACAAATGTTTTTAAGAATAATGATAACTATATAAGCACGGTTTTTCCAGATATGTCTATAAACCTAGAAGATATATTTAAGTTTTAGCATTACCTTAGGTGATTATAGAAGATTATTTTGCAAATGCCTAATTTACTAAGCTGATCTAGTTGCTTAGGCAACTGGCATCACTATAATATATATAATAAAAAATTAGTAGCTAACCAATTCGACCTGGGGCTACTATTTTTTTTGACATTTTATCAATAAGTAACACTATAAATGTTAATAGTGCTAATAAAAATAATCCTGCCTGAAATAGTAACATTAAAGTATCGTTATTGATATATTATGGTACAAATGTTATAATTATGAAATTATTTATGGGAGAGTAATTTATGAAACAAAAAACAAAAAATAGGCTTATAAAGATAGGTATCATTATGGTCATTTTGGTTGGTGGAGTAGCTTATGCTATTAATTGGGCATTTTTTGATATTCAAAGAATTAGAGGTCAAGAATATCTTAGTGAATCAACTTCACCTAATGGAACATATAGTGTAATCGCTTATTTGAATAATGGTGGAGCCACAACAGGTTTTGCAGTTTTAGGTACACTAAAGAATAATAAAACCGGGAAAACGAAAAATATTTATTGGCAGTACCACTGTGAAAAAGCTCATATGGAATGGATAAATGATGAGACAATAAAAATAAATGGTGTAGAATTAAAAGTTAAAAATGAAATTTATGACTATAGAAGAGAATAAATTATAAGCAGTTAAGGCATAAAAATCATACCAGTTACAAGCAAAAACTAACCACTTACTGTTGTTATATTTACAAAGGGAAAAATAGTTAATATAATAAAAATATGGAGAGTGGAAATATGAAAATACAAATCGAGGTAGATAATAAAATTGAAGAAAACGAAGTTATTATTAGATGTAGTGAATTAAGTGAAGATGTTAAAAATATTCAAATTATGCTTGACCATATGCTATCATATAAAAAACGCATAACTTTTTACAAAGGTGATACTGAGTATTATATTTCCTTAGAAGAAATTTTATTTTTTGAAACTGAAAAAAATGGGATTTGCGCACATACCATTGATAATATATATAATGTGAAATATAAGCTTTATGAGCTTGAAGAACTTTTACCGGGATATTTTATGAGAGTTTCAAAATCAACTATTCTAAATACAAATCATATTTACTCCATAACACGTAGCATATCATCATCAAGTAAAGTTGAATTTCAAAATACTCATAAACAAGTATATGTTTCAAGATATTATTATAAACCATTAAAAATTAAATTATTAGAAAAGAGGAAATGATATGAAAAAAGATAGGATTTTTTGGGGATTTATACTTATATTGGGGGGGATTTTCTTAATTATAAATAAGCTTGGGTACTTTCCTGATGTAAATGCATTTAGCTTATTGTTAACAGTTTTTTTAGTGGTAGTTATTGTGAAAAGTTTATTTACTCTTAATTTTTCAGGTATTTTATTCCCTATTGCATTTATTTGTATAATATATGATAAACAATTAGGGATAACAAAGATTACACCTTGGACTGTATTACTTGCAGCAGCACTTGGTAGTATTGGTCTTTCTATGATTTTTCATAAACATACCAAAATGGTTAATTTCAAATGCGATTGTGAAGAGGGTAAGTTTGAGAAAATTGATATAGAAGATGAAAGCTATGTTAGATTTAATAATTCGTTTAGTGGTACTATAAAATATATAAATACAGATAAGTTTGAGCAAGCGGATTTTAAGTGTTCTTTTGGGGCGATGAAGGTGTATTTTGATAACGCAGTCATGAGTAATAATAATGCTATAGTTAGGATTAATGCTTCTTTTTCAGGCGTAGAACTATATATACCTAAAAGTTGGAAAATTGAAAATAAAGCAGATGTATTTTTAGCTTCCATTGAAGAAAAGAATAAAAGAGATGAAATAACAACAAATACTTTAACATTGGTTGGTAATGTTAATTTTTCAGGAGTAGAGATAATTTACATCTAATTATAAACAGAGCTCTTAGCTTCAGATGGAGTTTTTACTCCAACTGAAGGTTAGAGATCGTTATCCAGGGACGTAGCTGCCGTTATCTCCCACTTTGTTAGAAGTGGGAGTGTTACGGCAGGTAGTCATCGGATAAATTATGAAGATGGAAGATTAGATTTTGAAACAGATATAGAGGCATTAGTAAATTGAGCAATGCTATATAATTTCAGTGAAAGAAATGTGGGGAGATTATTTAACATCTATAGGCGAGAATATCACTACTACTAATAAAAATTACACTTCATGGTATTTTTGCAATGATGAAAAAAGTGCTAATAATTTAGCTGAATTAGTTAGTAAGGGAATAAAAAGAGGAACCTCTTCACTTTATTGTCTTTATGAGTTAGAAAATTTAGTTTCAAAAGAGAAAAATAAGGATATATTTCTATATGTATTTGTTAAAAATAAGGGAGCTGTTAATTTGTATCTTAGAAATGGATATAAAATTGTAGAGAATATCCATGATAGTAGATATATAATGAAAAAGTCTACAGTATTTAAAGTATATAAGGGTATATAATATAGAATTTTGCTTACTGGAGGAATTGTAGTAGATGAAGATGAAATAACACTAATGGGTGATGTATAATATAATAAAAAGCATAGGAGAGGGATGCAGATGAATAGCTTTGTAAAAGCAGAGGCTGTTTTTGAAGGTGGTGGCATAAGGGGTATAGGTACAGTAGGAGCACTTAAAAGCTTTGAGGAACATAATTATATATGGCAAAGGGCAGCAGGAACTTCTGTAGGAGCTATTATAGCAGCACTTGTAATGGCAGGATATAAGGCGGAGGAATTGGAGAAAATACTGTCTGAAATGGATTTTATAAAATTTTTGGACAAGGACTCTGTTAATAGAATTCCGGTAGTTGGAGCAGCACTGGGGATTTTTAGGGATAAGGGCATATGTTCAGGTGATTACTTTGAAAACTGGATAAAAGAGCTTTTAGAGAAAAAAGGCATAATTAATTTTAAAGATATTATGGAAAAGGGAGAGAGTAAGCTTAAGGTTATAGCTTCAGATATAACTTTAAAGAGGAAAGTAGTTCTTCCAGATGATTTAGTGGATTATGGGGAAGATCCAGGAGAATTTTCAGTGGCTAAGGCTGTGAGAATGAGCATAAGCATACCACTTTACTTTAAGCCTGTGGAGTTTAAATATAAAGATGGAGTTAGCTATATGGTAGACGGAGGAGTAACTTGTAATTATCCAATAGATATATTTGACATGGATAATATAAAAATACCTATAATAGGATTCAAATTTAAAGCAAAAGAGAAGGATGAAAGTTTGACTTCAAAAGGTAAAAATGATCCTATGTCTTTTCTATTTGATATAGCTAGTACCATGAGTGAATACTCTATATATAAAGAACTTAGTGCAAGAGATGCTGCTAGAACTGTATTTATACCTGTAGAGGGTGTAAAATCAACAGAGTTTAATATTGCTAAAGAAAAATCAGCAGCATTATATACAGCAGGATATTATGCCGGGGAAAGATTTTTAGAAGTTTGGGATTTTAAAGATTACCAAAAGAGATTTAGAAGAAAAAACAATGTAAAATTTGCTGTGAATAGTTTTATAGGAAACTTGTTAAATAGGAAAACACCTTAATTCAACAAAGAATCCTTCACTTCAGCGTAAATTTAAGATTTAAGATAAAAAGGGGCTATGGCACTAAGAAATTTACATATAATATGTTGATTTGTAAATTAAAAATCAATATATTGTAGTATTTATTCTTAATGCCACAGCCCCTTATACGAACTAAAAAAATTCCTTAGGAATTTCAACCTTCATTTTAAATTTTACATTCTAAATTTCACATTAAATTTTAAACTTAAAATTTAATGTGATGTAGGTCTTAAAAATTACGTGGAAATTTAAGATACTATTTAATTAACTTTTGGCCGCTAGGGCTAGAATTATGTGATATTCTATTTAATTTTTTTTGAATTTTATATGTTACTTTAATATAATCTTTTGAATCAACGCCATATTCTTTTGCTGCAAGAGATAAGGCAGCTCTGTAATATTCCTTTTGAACTTCATCATAACCAATGGACTCCAAAGTTTTGCCAATGTAAAAATAAGTATTTATAATACTTGAATTGTCACTAAATTTAGATGAGGTAAGTGAGCACATAGCCTTGTCTAAGGTTTTTAAAGCCGCGTCATAATCACCAAGACGTCTTAAAGCTTCTCCCTTAAGGGACAAAAACATTCCGTATAAGGCACTATCATGATTTTTTAGATTGGATATGCCCTGTTCAATAGAAATAAGTGCTTCTTTTGGCTTATTTATTTTCAGTTCAGCATCACTTAGATAATACCACATTATTGGGCTCTTGCTATTATATGTCTTATTTATTTGAGTTTTATAGTAGTCAACTACCTTTTGGAAATAATAAGGATACATTAGAGGGTCGTCCACATAATCAGATCCATTTTTACTTAGAACTTCTACTTTGTAGGCATCTCTAGTATCATGATTCCATATAATAAGTTCTTTTTCCCCGTCTCCATTTATGTCCTCATTTATTGAATAAGGAGAAGTTTTTTTAGAGGAAGATTTTTTGTTTTCCTTAGAAGGAAAAGATATATTTAAAAATTCTATTAAGTTTTCTATAGAAATTTTAGTGCCAAATGCATTTGCAGATCTATTGTTGACAGGCATAAAAAGGCTTCCAATGGATAAAGCAAAGCAAAGGGTTAAAGAAAGTGTTAACTTAGATAACTTTTTACTATTCATGCTAATCACCGCTAATAAAAGCTTGCAAAACTCTATAATATATATTTGTTTTATAGAATTTGTTAATGCTTTCCACGGTCCACCTCCCTTAATGAAATTTAATCCTTATAACTATTTTAAAACAATTTATAAATAAATTCAAATATTCTACATTAATTATACAATAAATAGTAAATATATGAGTTACAGAAGAATTACAAAACAATTTTGTAAATTAAAACAATCGTATATAAATTCTTTAATGCCATAGCCCTACATTACAGGTATTGCAATATGGAAGGCAAATTGTTAATATAAAAATTAGGAACTTAAAAGTATTTTATTGGTGGTAGCTAGCGAAAATACTAAAATTAAGAATGTTGCGACTCAACATTCTTATAATTGACAATGGAGAATTGACAATGGACAATGAAGGAAGTTTTTCTTATAGAAAAACTAAAATTTTAAGAGAACTAAACATAGAATTTATCTGCTTTAAATTTTAGTTTTGCATTATCAAAACATCCATCACTGTCAATTATAAAATTGTTATGCAGTTTATTTTAAAGGAGAAAGTAAATTGTTAATATAAAAATTAAAGACAGTGCAATAATATAGGCACTTTCAATGTAGTGGTGCGAATTATAAAGAATCTAATAGAGGGGGAAAAATTATGGCTAAAATAATGATTCAAGGGACGGCTTCTTCAGTAGGCAAGAGTATATTGGTGGCAGCTTTATGTAGAATATTTAAGCAAGATGGATATAAGGTTTGTCCGTTTAAATCACAAAACATGTCTTTAAATTCATACATAACATTAGATGGAAAGGAAATGGGTAGGGCACAGGTACTTCAAGCCTATGCTGCAGGACTTGAGCCAGAGGCATATATGAATCCCATTCTTTTAAAACCTACTTCTGATAAAAAGTGCCAAATAATAGTTAATGGTAAAGTTTATGGAAACAGTACTGCTATGGAATATCATAATATGAAATTAGAATTTAAGGATATGCTAAAAGAGCATTTTGAAAAATTGGAAGAAGAATTTGACATAGTAGTAATGGAGGGTGCTGGAAGCCCCGCTGAGATAAATTTAAGAGATAGAGACATAGTTAATATGGGTATGGCGGAACTTATAGATGCACCTGTACTTTTAGTAGGAGATATAGATAAGGGTGGAGTTTTTGCTTCACTGGCAGGAACAATGCTTCTTCTTAATGATGAGGAAAAAAAGAGAGTAAAGGGAACTATAATAAATAAATTTAGAGGAGATGTGGAAATATTAAAACCGGGCCTTACTATGCTAGAAGATATAATAAAAATACCATGCTTTGGTGTGGTGCCACATTTTAGATTGGCTCTAGAAGATGAAGATGGAGCTGTAAGCTTTAACAAAGAAATTAAAGGAGATATTGATGTGGCTGTAATTAAGCTTCCTCATATATCAAACTTTACAGACTTAGATGCACTTAAAAATGAAGAGGATATTTCAGTAAGATTTATTGAAAATGTAGAGGAATTTGGAAACCCAGACCTTTTAATAATACCAGGAAGTAAGAATACCATAGAAGATTTGATTTCTTTAAGAAAAAATGGATTGGAAGATAAAATTAAAAAATATAGTGAAACTGGAATGGTCATAGGTATATGCGGAGGATATCAAATGCTAGGGGATTTACTTAAGGATCCATATGAAGTGGAGACAGCGGTAAAAGAAGTAAAGGGCATAGGTCTTTTGAATATGACTACTACCTTTGAAAAGGAGAAGGTTACCACTAGGGTAAATGCGGAACTTCTACAGGAATTACAGGGACATAAAATTGCAGATAAAAAGGTTTATGGCTATGAAATACACATGGGTATAAGCTCTTATGGTGAGGGATGTAAGCCGCTTTTCAAAATAGAGGATAGAAATGGAGAAAAGGTTGACGTATTTGATGGAGCTATAAATGAAAGAGGAAATGTAATGGGTACATATATACATGGAGTCTTTGATGGCTTAAGCTTTAGGGATTACGTGGTAAATACTTTAAGAATGAAAAAAGGATTACAGCCTAAAGAAGTTAGCGAATACGAAAGCTTAAGAGAAAAGGAATTGGATAAGTTAGCAGATATAGTTAGAGAAAATTTGGATATGGAACAGGTGTATAAAATAATAGGACTAAAATAAAAGGATTGAAATAAAAGGATTGAAATAAAAGGATTGAAATAAAAGGGGACTGTGGCACTAAGAAATTCATACACAATATATGGGTTTGAATTTTAATATCAAACTCAATGTTGGATAGAATTTATTCTTAGTGCAACAGTCCTCTTATTATTTCTTATTTTTTTCATTTTTTATAAAGTCCCTAAAGCTGTCAGTCCACTTAGAAACGTAGTCTCCAGTGGCCCATTCTGCCATAATTATCGATTCAGTACTATCTATAGGAATTTTTTCAATTGGTTTCGAAGATAAAGTTTTATTTTCTATAGTATAAACATAAAGAGCATCTTTAGAAACCACTATAGCTATGTCGCCATTTGGTGAAGTAAATACATCCAGGGCATGGGGTATGTTATTTTTTACTTCACTCCAAGATAAAGATAAATCATCAAAGGTTAGAAGTTTCTTAGGAGGAAACATGTTTAAATCAAAATCAATATAATCCATTTCATTTTTAGAAGAATTCAATCGTCCGGTCATAACCCAATGGCCATTTCTTCTAGTTAATGTAAAGTTTTCTTCATCAATAGCCTGATCTTGAAAAGTATCTTTTTTATCACTTCTTACGGATAAAAAAGAATTTAAGCTGTCTTTTAGAATATTAGAGCCCACATTTCCTACTAGGTCAGATATTTTTATTCCTTTTTTATTTTCTAAATTGTCCACAGGTAGCACTTGAAATTTATTTAAATTATTATTTGATATAGAGCCCATGGAATATTCAGTACCTATATAATCATTACATATAAATAATATATTTCTAAATAGGTTTTGAGCAGAGGGTTTATGAGAAGGAACAGTAATTTTAGTATTTTTATTGTCGCTGCTATCTATTGCATGGGCTTCTATATTGTCCTGTGTAATGCCGGATTTTGATGTTCTATTTACATTAACATACCAAAATCCAGTTTTTCTAGGAAAAAATATTCCATCACTTTTTAAAATATCTAGTGTTTTTTTATTTTTTGAAGAAATCCATATAGTTCTATAACTAGAAGGAGAATCTGATATATTGGCACTATTGGAGCGAATTCCAATGAAAACTCCAGAATTTAGCTGAGAAGATTCATTGGAATTTTTTTCTTCATATGATACAGTGTCTTTAATTTTTGCTATATTTTTAGTGTCATCAGAAATTTTATCCATTATAAAAAATGTTTCATCCATATAAATGAGAAGTCTATTTTTATCTATAAGTATAAAATCATAGAAAAGATTCTCATTGCAGGTTACAGATACAATCTCAATTTTATCTTTTTTTATACCTAAATCCTCAGGTGCTAATTTGTAATTGTAAAATAAGTAGTCCACAGCATTTACAACTTTAACTTTATATTTAGGAGAGTTACAAGTTTCATCCAAAAATATAGCACCCTTTTGGCTAAACTCTGCTGTTTTGCCAATTAAAGATTTATTTACTTTAGCATTTTTATTAGCATCTTTATAATCTACAACTTTCCAAGTGCCCTGAATAGGAATAAGTTTATTCCTAGGAGCAGATATCTTTTCTGTAGGATTAATTTGAGGAAATTTGCAAGCTTGCATAAAAGTGCTTGATGAAAACAATAATAATGTTATTAATAAGAATATAAATATGTTAGTTCTCTTCATTACATATTATCTCCCTGTGTATTTTTTCGAAAATTTAAATTTCTATTGGAAGCTTAACTGAAATATTTGTTCCAATATTAAGTTCACTGGTTATAATGAAAAACCCATTGTGCAGTCTTATTATTTCATCGCATATGGATAAACCTATTCCATTTTTAGATTTACTGCTTTTACCTTTATAGAATTTTTCTTTGATTTTTGGAAGTTCGTCTTCACTTATTCCAGAACCAGTGTCATCCACATGAAGTATTAAATATTTATTTTGAACCTCTGTCCAAACTGTTACGGTTCCACCTTCGGGTGTAAAATTAAAGGCATTGTCCACAAGATTTATGAGTACTTGCTTTATTCTATTAGGGTCCATGGCTATGGCAGGAATATTGTCGTTTTTCAACACTATAAAACTTATATTATCCCTTTTAGCTCTAGGACTCATTTGTTTTTTTATATAATCTAGTAATATATCAATATGAATTATTTCCTTATTTAAAGTAATCTTTCCTGATACAAATTTTGAAAAATCTAAAAGTTCTTCAACCATGCCAGTAAGACGTTCGCTTTCATCTTCAATTATTTGAAGTCCATCTCTTATAAGCTCTTTATCGTTTAATTCATCTGTTTTTAGTGTTATAGCCCAGCCCTTTATAGAAGTTAAAGGAGTCCTTAGCTCATGAGAAACTGAGGAGATAAACTCATTTTTTAATTGTTCTTTTTTTAATAGTTCATCTGCCATGTAGTTTAGTGTATCCGAAAGCTTTCCAACTTCATCGTCAAATACTTTTTTATTACGTATTTTTAAATCTCCATCAGCCATTTTACCTGCTACAGTTGTTAAGTTTTTTATTGGACCAACGATTGTATTGGACATGAATATGCTTACCACTAAAGCTGTAAATAAAGCAATAAATCCAATAGCCGATAGAATTAAGGATATGGCAAAAATTTCCTTATCTACAGGGGCTAAAGATGTTATAAATCTAAGGGCACCCACTATTTTATTATTGGATTTTAATGGATAAGTTACAGAAAATACTTTATGCCTAGAGTAGGACACAGTACCACGCCATTTACCTAGTTTACCCTCCAGGGCATTTTTAAATGCTTCATCATCAATTACCTCAGAAGGAATTACTCCTATGGAGTCCATTAATATATTGCCTTTTGTATCTATTATTTGAACTTGAGCTGAAGTCTGCTTCCAGAAAACATCTACGTTTTCCTGAACATTTTCTTTTAATGATGAATTTGAAAAATACTTTGTATAAAATTCAGAGGAGGCCTTTACTTGATTAGTAAGTGAATCCTCTATGTTTTTATAATAATATTGTTTAGTACCACTTATAATAAGAGTTTCAAATATTGCTATCGTTATAAATATTACAGTTAAAAAATTTAAACTTAGACGCTTTCTAATGCTGTTCATTCTTGTTCCACCTATAACCTGTTCCCCATACAGTTTCTATATATTTAGGTGCAGAGGAACATTCTTCTATTTTTGTTCTTAGACGTCTTATATTTACATCAACAATTTTGGTGTCGCCTATAAAATCTAATCCCCAAATAGCATTCAATAATTCATCACGGTTAAATGCTTTGCCGGGATTTTCAATAAATAGCTTTAGTATTAGATATTCCTTAGGAGTTAAATCCAACTCCATTCCATTTTTATATGCCTTTTGTGAATAGGTATCTAGTTTAAACGGGTAGAATTCTACTATAGTATTATCTTGAGTATTGTCATTATTTTCTTCAATTCTTCTTAAAAGAGCCTTTATTCTTAATACTAATTCTAAAGGATTAAATGGTTTAACTATATAGTCATCAGCACCAAACTCTAACCCCATTATTTTATCCATATCTTGACTTTTAGCTGTCAACATTATTATACCCATATGAGGAAATTTTTCTCTAAGTTTTTGACAAACTTCAAATCCATTTATCCCAGGAAGCATTACATCTAATATAGCCACCTTAGGCTTTTCTATAAAGGCCTTTTGTAAACCCTCTTCACCGGTACCAGCTTCTATAACTTGAAAATTATTTCTTTGTAAATTTATCTTTAGAAATCCTCTTATGGAGTTTTCATCTTCTACAACTAATATTTTTTCTAACATATAAATCACCTCAAATTTATAATACACTTATATACAATTATATACTGTAATAAACATATAACTCAACTTTCGTATATAAATTTTTATATTAGATGGAATAAAAGCAATATAAATATAGTTTTTAATTTTGTTTTACAACTTAGAAAGTTGAATATATATAACTCCTAATAAGATTTCTATACATAGCAAAAAATATCTTATTATAAATAATTTAATGGAAATTTACTTTGAATGAGTTACAAAATCATAAAAAAATATTACAAAAGTATTACAAGAATTGATATAAACAGAGCTCTAACCTTCAGATGGAGTTTTTACTCCAACTGAAGGTTAGAGATGGTTATCCAGGGACGTAGCTGCCGTTGTCTCCCACTTTGTTAGAAGTGGGAGTGTTACGGCAGGTAGTCATCGGATAAAAAAGAATAAAAAAAGGAAGCCCTACGCTCTGGCTTCCTAAGGGGGTTAAATTTCTAATTAATTAGAAATTTGAGGGGAATAATTGTTAAGGAAAACAATTTTCAAGGGAAATGCTAAATGGAGAAACTAAACATTTCACACATTTTATGAAAATAGCTTTACTGTAATTTAATTATATACGAAAAATGAATTGTTATCAATAGATAAATTCAAAAAAACTAGCGCAAAAAGTAAATAATTTATTAACAGAATCAATGTTTGAACGATTAGTCATAGAGCTTGGAGAGGTGTGAATAAATTTTTTGTAGATAAATTGTTTTTTAGAAAAATGAAAGATGTTAAGAATACGTTTTCAATAGCGTATATTATATAATTACATGATGTTTTATAGAGGGATTTGTAATCTTTTATCGAAATAGTTGAGGGATATAATTTAAAGATTTTGGAGGAATTTAACATTGGAGGAATATGTTTTAACTATAGATTGTGGCACACAAAGTGTTAGGGCCATAATTTTTGATATAGAGGGAAATTTATGTGATATTGAAAAAATACCTTTCGACCCTTATTTTTCAATCAAACCTGGATTTGCAGAGCAATATGTAGGGGTATTTTGGGAAAATACTTGTAAGGCATGTAAAGCATTGAAGGAAAGACAAAGGAATAAGTGGGATAAAATCATAGGTATGTCAGTGACTACGCAAAGGGATACTGTAATAAATATAGATAAAAAAGGAAATATATTGAGACCAGCTATTATATGGTGTGATCAGAGAATGGCTAAATGCAGGGAACCGCTACCTATTGGAGCTAGACTGGTTTTAGCAGCTTCAGGTATGACTGAGAGCATGGATGAGGTGAGAAAAAAATCTAAAGCCAATTGGATAATAGAAAATGAAGAAGAAATTTGGGAAAAAACCCATAAATATTTATTGCTTTCAGGATATTTTACATATAAGCTTACAGGCAATTTGTGTGATTCAAAAGCAAGTCAAATAGGTCATATACCCTTTCATTATAAAAAAAGGGATTGGGCAAATAAAAATAATATTTTAAGATGGAACCTATTTGGAGTGGACAGAGAAAGACTGCCTAATTTAATAGAACCTGGAGAAATATTAGGTACAGTTACTAGAAAAGCTGCGGAGGACACTGGAATAAGAGAGGGACTTCCAGTGGTGGCATCTGGTTCAGATAAAGGATGTGAAACACTGGGCAACGGGTGTTTAGATTTAAACAGTGTTAGTATAAGTTTTGGAACTAGTGCTACAGTGCAAACTACTAGTAAAAGATATTTTGAACCTATAAGATTTATGCCAGCATATCCAGCTGTAATGCCCGGGAGATTTAATCCTGAAATAGGAGTTTTCAGAGGGTATTGGATGATTTCTTGGTTTAAGAAAGAATTCTGTACAGATGAAGTATTTAGAGCAATAGAAAAAAATATGTCTACAGAAGAATTTTTAAATTATCAATTATTAAAGATACCACCAGGAAGTAATGGACTTATATTACAGCCATATTGGGGAGCAGGACTTAGAATTCCAGAGGCGAAAGGTTCTGTTATTGGTTTTGGAGATGTGCATACAAAATATCACCTTTATCGTTCTATTGTGGAGGGAATTAATTTTGCCTTATACGAGGGTATTGAAAAAATAGAGAAAAGATCTAAAAATAAAGTTAAAAATGTTATAGCTTCTGGAGGAGGGGCTCAAAGTGATGTTATATGTCAAATAGCTTCAGATATGTTTAATTTGCCAGTAAATACAGTACAGACCTACGAAACTTCAGGACTAGGAGCAGCTATAAGTACCTTTGTGGGACTTGGGGTTTATAGTGATTATGAAAGTGCAGTTAAAAACATGGTTAAGTATAATAGAAGCTTTAATCCTAATACAGCTAATGCACAAATTTATAAGGAGTTATACAATAAGGTTTATAAAAAAATGTATAATAGTCTCAGGGACATATATAAAGATCTTAAAAAGATAGTAGATATGGAAGTATAGTATTAAGCATAGTATAAGATTGAGATATTTGTATAATTAACAAATTAAAAATATAGCCATAATATATCGTATTCCCACAATGGAGGCTATATAATATATTCATAAGATTTTATTTTAAAAGGAATTATGCAATTTTCTCCATTAGAAAAAGCTTTACAAATGCTATTTTTAGGAGTACAATAAATTTTGTAATGTTTCAAGAATTATGAATTATAAGGAGGTGTGAGTATGTTTTTACAAACTTTAGTATATGAAAATCCTAATTTTATAGAAAATCTTAATTTAAAAGCGGATTTTAATTTTAAGGCTAGAAGTGCGTCCAAAATTAAATATAGTAGTATACTGAAAGAGAGTAAAAATGTATTTGCCCGAATTCAAGATTTATATATTAATTTAAATTAGTTTATATGAATATATTGAATTTATAACCGCAGGCATTTTTGCTTAGCGGTTTTTATTTTTATAAAATTTAATTTGTGGTTATAAACAGAGCTCTTAGCTTCACATGGAGTTTTTACTCCAACTGAAGGTTAGAGATGGTTATCCAGGGACGTAGCTGCCGTTATCTCCCACTTTGTTAGAAGTGGGAGTGTTACGGCAGGTAAGTCTCTGGATAAATCTAGAGAAGGGGTGGACATCAAAATTTAGCATGGGGATAAATCTATTTAAAGGATTATGAAAACAATTAAGATTACTAAAATTTTTTATGCACAAAAAGGGGGAAATTAAAATGAATTATTTAAAGAAACTTTTGGAACCATACAAGGGACTGCCCAGGGAGGTGTATGTAATATTTGCATCTAAAATTATAAATGCTATGGGATGCTTTGTAGGACCACTTATGACACTTATTTTAACTAAAAAAATAGGACTTTCAACGGAATTAGCAGGAGTCTATATGAGTATATCGGGAGTTTTATTTATGCCCACAGGGGTAATTGGTGGTAAGCTTGCTGATACCATTGGAAGAAAGAAAATGATAATTATATTTGAAGGTTTATCTTGTTTTTTATATATAGTATGTGGATTTATGAAACCTACAATATATATGGTTTATGTGCTTATGGCAGCAGGAGCAGTTATGGGATTTGCAGGACCTGCCCATGATTCTATAATAGCTGATTTAACAGAACCAAAGAATAGAAATGCAGCTTATGCCCTTGATTATATGGGATGGAACATAGGATTTGCTGTAGGTCCTATACTAGGTGGACTTTTATTTGAGAATCATCTTAAATGGGTGTTTATAGGAGACGCATTAACAGCACTTATTGGTTTATCACTTATATATTTCTTCGTTAATGAAACTATTCACCTTACCAAAGAAGATATAACTGATGAAAGCAGAAAGCTTGAAAAGAAAGAAGAGGGATCTATATTTAAAGTTTTATGGAATAGAAAAATTTTATTATATTTTGCTATTATAACTTTTGGATACAATTTTGTTTATAACCAATGGGGATTTATGTTCCCTCTACAAGTTTCACAAGCTTATGGGGAATTAGGATCAAAATATTATGGATACTTGGCTAGTTTTAACGGAATTGTAGTTATGATTATGACTCCAGTAATTACAAAAATATTAAATAAAACAAAAAATTTAACTAGCATAGTATATGGGGGACTTTTTTACACTATAGGTTTTGGAATGCTTGGCTTAGTAAATAACATGACATTTTTCTTCATATCTGTTTTTGTATTTACTATAGGAGAAATAGTTTTGTCTATAAGTGTTATGCCATTTATAGCTAACCATACTCCTATTTCTCACAGAGGAAGAATGAGTGGAGTGCTTCCACTTATAATGGGCCTTGGATATATAGTAAGCCCTGTGGTTATGGGGAAAGTTTTAATGTATATAACCATTCAAAAGGCTTGGCTTATACTAGGAGCAGTGGCACTTATATCTTCTATGTTTATGAGAACACTTAAGAGATTAGAAGACAATAGCGCAGAAGAAGCATAAGAAAATTGTGACGGAGTCACAATTTTCAGTGGGCTAGTGTGCCAAAATTAGTGGGCTAGTGGGCTAGAATGCTAGTGTGCTAGTTAGGGAGGATTTTCCTCCACTACGTTACGGAAAATCTTTAATTTATAAATAGAAAAGGGTCATAATATTTTTTAGGCGGAGCCGTTCGTTTAGGCACCAGCTCCTAAATGATTTAGTGGCAATTATTGATTTTTAGACATAGTTATATTTAGGTACTAGGTTCTAAGTACTAGAAGAAAAGTGCTTGTATTAAAATAGTGGATAAATTTTAATATATTTTGCCGTAAGGCTCTGGTTTGCATGAGACTTAAATATATTTACTAAAAATGAAATATATGTTGTTTTTTAAATGTTTTAGTTGTATAATGAATTTATGTTATTTTTATGAATTTTGAAAGGAGTGATGTCTTATGAAAAAAATTAGAGAATATTTATTAACAAAAAAATTCATAGGGGCTACTCCTTGGAAAAATTACCATTTATCCATTAATGATTAATTTATGTTTGGATTATTATGAAATATAAAATCTAATACATATGATTTTCATATTATTATTGTGTATATTACCCTGGAGTGGCAAAGTAAAGACTTCAGGGTATTTTTATGCCCTAAATACACTATTATAGTATGGAGGAATGGAATTTGAGTAAATTTAATTTAAAAGAATTGGGATTAAAGGATAATACAATAAAAGAGTTTGAAAGTTTATATGAGGGTATGTATTTAGGTAGAGTGGTTTGTGAGCAAAAGAATTATTATAAAGTCATTACAGAAAAAGGAGTTATAAGTGCTAAAGTTTCAGGTAAGATAATGTATAACGCCTGCAGTATAGCTTCCTATCCAGCGGTGGGAGATTGGGTAGCTATGGATAGAGATGAGGACGCGCAAGGAGAGGCTATAATTCATGGGACACTTGAAAGATATAGTAAATTTTCAAGAAAAACTGTTGGACCTAAAGATGATGAGCAAATAATAGCTGTAAATATAGATACTGTATTTATAACCATGTCTCTTAATAATAATTTTAATTTGAGAAGACTTGAGAGATATATAAGTACCGCATGGGAGAGTGAAGCAGAGCCTGTTGTACTGCTTACCAAGGCTGATTTATGTGAAGATTTAGAGGAGAAGTTATTGGAAGTTTCAAAGGTAGCAATAGGTGTAGATATATTAGTGGTGAGCAGCTTGACTAATGAAGGTATAGATAAAGTTAAGGAATATATTACTAATGGTAAAACAGTGGCGTTTATAGGTTCATCTGGTGTTGGAAAGTCCACTCTTATAAATAAATTTCTTGGATATGAAAAGATGAAGGTTTCAGAAATTAGAGAAAGTGATGGAAAGGGAAGACATACCACTACTTATAGAGAACTAATAGTGATTCCTCAAGGAGGAGTGGTTATAGATACTCCTGGCATGAGAGAACTTCCTATTATGGATATAGAAGATGGAATAGAAAGTGCTTTTAGGGATATAGAAGAATTGACCATTCAGTGTAAGTTTGGAAACTGCACTCACGATGGAGAGCCTGGTTGTGCTGTTAAAGAAGCTATTAGTAAAGGAGTAATATCTGAGGAGAGATATAAAAGTTATATTAAACTTAAAAAAGAAGCAGAGTTCATGGCAAAAAAGGAAAAGACAAAAAAGCTTAAGGAATCTAAAAAAGGTAGAATAAAGAAAAGTGGTAAAAAAGATTTTGTAGAAATAATATAATTTTTACAAGGTATATTATTAATTCAACTTTCGTAGTTATAAAATAAAAATATAAAATTTAAAATGAAGAATAAAGCTTTTTTAGAAATTAACTATAATTCTTAGTTTGTAGATAAGAAAAGGTGAAAAAGAAGTAAGAGGTAAAAGGTAAGAAGTAAGAGTTAAGGATAAAACTCAAGGAGTTTTTTTATAATTAATTTGTGAATAGTAAGAAGTAATAGGTGTAGTAAAAATTTAGCTTTACTAAATTTTTTTAAGAATTCTTACTTAAAGGTTCGATAAGTCCGCGGACCGATAGGTCGCAAAAATAGCTATACTTTCACCTACACTCAGCGGGCTTACGCCCAAAACACTTTTTAAGTGATAACCTTCTGACTTTTTACCTAGTAGTTCTTACTTTTTCACTCTTACTTATTACTTTCTTACCTATTCCCCATTACTTATCTACACGTTACTATTCACCTAACAATTAAAATTATATATTCTTATATATAAATTCTAATCATATCTACGTATTTAGACTGGCTACCGCCAATAAAAGATTTTTTAAGCCCTTAAAAAGAAAAGGTATAACCACTTCATTTAATGAATCAATTATACCTTTTCCCACTATACCATTGCTTATATTTAATTAAAGATTTTCCGTAACGCAGTGGAGGAAAATCCTCCTTTCCTAGCACCTAGCACCTAGTACCTAGTACCTAATCTCTTAATTCTTACCTTCTATACAAATTCTAATTTATGGCGAGTATTCTACTTGGAGATAAGGGGAAAAGTAGTTTGTATTTTATAAATAAAAAAAGTTTAGTGGTTGAATAATAGTCTATATCCATGGAATTATCTGAATAAACACAATATTCTTACATGGGAATAAAATTAATATTATGAAATAATTGAAAAGTAGTATTTTGTGTGATAAAATATATAGAAATAAGTGGTATTAATATAAGTACATGTAATGAAATAAAATGTATATAATAGTAATTATGGGGATGTATGTAGTTTATTGGGGCAATATTAAACTATGATTAATTTTTTAATAAGGTTATTTAATATGCCTTATTGAAAATTAAATAATAAAAGGGGGGTTACTATGAAAAGAAAGAATCAAAAATTGTTGTCATTGTTTGTTATAGCAATGATGATAGTTTCCTTTGTGTCTGGGTTTGAAACTAAAGAAGTAAAAGCCCTAGATAATGCAAAGGCAGCAGAAGTGTTATCTTCTAATCCGTTGAGGGTTAAGTACTCAGAAAAAGACATTGAGAACTTTATGAAATCCAAGCGCGGAAGTGAGTTTGTTTTTAATGAAAACAAACCACTAACTCGAAGACCTGAAGAGACAGTCAGAGTTGTTGTGCAATTAAAGGACAAACCTTTATTAGAAAAAGGGACTAAAGGATTAAGTTCCATTCAAAGCACACAAAAATCTGTAAAATCGAAAGTTGCAGAATTAGAAGGGGCTAAAATTAGAAATAGTTATACTAAAGTTTTAAATGGCTTTAGTATGATGGTTAAAAAAAGTGAAATTTATAAGATTAAAGCTTTACCAGAGGTAAAAAGCGTAACTTTAGTTAATAAATATTATCCAGATATGACATCTGCAAAAACTTTAACTCAAGCTTACGAAGCCTATGGTTCTTCTTATGGTTATAATGGACAAGGTATGGTAGTATCCATTATAGATACTGGTATAGATTATACTCATAAGGATATGAAGCTTACAGATCCTTCAAAAGCAAAATTACAATCAAAAAGCTCAGAAGGAGTTGGAAAATATTTCACAGACAAAGTGCCTTATGGTTATAATTTTGCTGAACAAAATTATAATGTAATAGATACTGGAAGCATGCATGGAATGCACGTTGCTGGTATAGTAGGTGCAAATGGAGACAAAGAAGCAGTAGACAAAAGAGAAGCTATACAAGGTGTAGCTCCAGAATGTCAATTGCTTGCTATGAAAGTATTTGCTAATGATCCTGAAATAGGTGGGGCATATTCAGATGATATAATAGCAGCTATTGAAGACTCAGTTAAACATGGGGCAGACGTTATAAATATGAGTCTTGGTTCTAATTCAGGATTTCAAGAATCAGATGAACCAGAACAAAAGGCAATAAAAAATGCTACTGAAAGTGGAGTAGTTGTGGTAGTGTCTGCAGGAAACTCTCAATACAACACAGCGCCATATAAATTTAGCGAATTATATGATACAGGAGTAGTAGGATCACCTGGTATTGCTAAAGAATCTTTACAAGTAGCTTCTTATGAGAATACTAATATAATGTTATTCAATATGGAGTATACTAGTGCAAGTGGCAATGGAAGTTATACCTATGAAGTAAATAATGTAAATCCATCAGAAGTTCTTAAAGGTGAATTTGAATTGGTGGATTGTGCATATGGTAAGGAATCAGATTTTGAAGGCAAAGATGTTAATGGAAAAATTGTATTAGCTCAAAGAGGAGAGCTTACTTTTGCTGAAAAAGAAGTAAATGCTCAAAAAGCAGGTGCAAAGGCTATAATTATTTATAACAATAGAGCTGGTTATATTGGAGGCATGTTCGTAGATGATGCAGTTAATATTCCAGTTATAGGAATGACAGAGGCTGATGGAAAAGCTCTTAAGGAAAAAGCTTCTTCAGGGCTAAAGGTTAAATTCTCTGGAACGTTGACTTCATTAGATAACACAGATAAAAATGATATGTCTGATTTTACTTCTTGGGGTCCAGCTCCAAATTTAGAATTTAAACCTGAAATATCAGCTCCAGGCGGAAATATATGGTCAACTGTTAACAATAATAAATATGAGAATATGTCTGGTACATCTATGGCAGCACCTCATACATCAGGAGCTGAAGCATTAATATTACAAGGAATAAAGAAAAATTATCCAAGCTTAACAGGAAAGGAATTAGTAGATTTTGCAAAAACTACATCTATTAATACTGCAAAAACTATTATGGATAAACAACACACAGAAGTACCTTATTCTCCAAGAAGACAAGGTGCAGGATTAGTTCAGATAGTAGATGCTGTAAACAATGGTGTAACAGTAAAAGATGATAGAGGAAATGCAGCAGTAGCCTTAAAGGAAATAGGTAAAACTACTACCTTTGCTTTAAATTTAAAGAACTACAAAGACAAACCTATTACTTTTGATTTAAGTGATATAGGTGGAGTTTTAACTGAACAAAGTGAGACTATAGAGAGCATGTCTTATGATGTAAAAATTAAGGATGCTAAAGTTTCTTTTGATAATACTAAAGTAACAGTTCCAGCTAATGGAACCGCAAAAGTAAATGTAACAATTAATTTACCAGATGATCTTGCAAAAGAAATCTTTGTAGAAGGATTTATTAAATTAAAATCTACTGAACCTAAAGACAATCCAGATTTAGTAGTTCCATATATAGGTTTCCACGGAAAATGGGATACACAAGATGTTATAGATAAACCTATATGGGACGAGAATGCATATTTTGGAAGCACAAGAATGCTTTCATTGGATGAAAATGGAGAAGATCTTTATTATTTAGGTTATGATGGAAAAGATGAAGATGGAAATCCTATTATAAAGTCTGAGAAAATTGCTATTTCTCCTAATGGGGATAACTTAAATGATAATATATATCCATTCTTAGGCTTCTTAAGAAATGCTAAATCTATGCAAGTTAGAGTATTAGACAAGGATAAAAAGTTAGTAAAACAGTTATTAACTACTAATGATATAAGAAAAAATGTTATTTCAGATCCAAACGACCCAGGATATAGACATGATATGAGCTGGATGTGGGATGGAAAGATTTACGACCCATCTACAGGTAAAATGGGAGTAGTTGAAGATGGTCAATATTATCTTGATTATGTAGCAAAAGTAGATATAGACAACGCTAGAGAAAGTCATGTTACAGTTCCAGTAAAGATAGACACTGTAGATCCAAATGTAGAAATAATATCTGCAACAAAATCAGATGATTCTAATTATAAATTACAGTGGAAAGTAACAGATGAATTATCTGGGGATGGCCAATTCTCTATGGTTTATTTAAATGGTAAGAAACAAGATAGTTCAAAAATATCAGTAGACGAAAATGGAATATATAGTTGTGATTTGCAACTAAAAGAAAAGGCAGCTAATTCTATAGCTATAGCTGCATTAGATAATGCATCTAATATTGGCGTTAAAGAGACAACAGTTGTACAAGGTAATCCAGCATTTAATCTAAAATTTGATAATTTATCCTCTAGAATGAGTGTAAATCAGAAGGATTTAACTATAACTGGTTCTGTAGGATATGTGCCAAAGGTATTTAAGATAAATGATAAGGATGTTGAGATAAACAAAGACTTAACTTTCTCAATGGATGTTACTTTTGAGGAAGGAAGAAACCTTGTAAAGATATATGCTGAAGATTTTGATGGCGAAAAGCTATGTGATTTTTCATACAAGGTAGATTGTGACACTATAGCTCCTGTACTTGATATTACATCTCCTAAGATTACAGAGGATAGCAAAGCGTATGTTAATACAGACACTGTTAAGGTTACAGGAAAAGTATCAGACAATACCTATGGATACAAACTATATGTTAACGGAGAACAAAAAATAGAAGTGGCTATAGATGGCCAAATGGGTAAAGATGTAACAGAAAGAACTTTTGATTATGATGTTCCTGTTACTAATAACTCTTTCTTAGAAATAAAAGCTGTAGATTTATTTGGTCATGAAACTGTTAAGAATGTTAATGTAGTAGTGGACAAAGCTGCTCCAGTTATTACAGTAACAGGCGTAGAAGATGGAAAAGTTTATAATAAAAATGTAATAGCAAAAATTACTGCTGACAAAAAAGCTAACATTACTGCAACTCTTGATAAAAAGGAATATAATGGAGAAGAAATCAGTGCAGAGGGAGCTCACGAATTGGTAGTAACTGCTACAGATTTAGCAGGAAATACTTCAACCTATAAGGTTAATTTTACAATTGATAAGACTAACCCAGTAATAACAGTTGCTGGTGTAGAAAATGGCAAAGCATACAACAGTAACGTTATAGCAAAAGTATCTTGTAATGAAGAAGCAAAAGTTACTACAACTCTTGATGGAAAAGCATACAATGGAGAAGAAATTACTACAGAGGGATCTCATGAGTTAATAGTAAAAGCTGTAGATTTAGCGGGAAATACTTCAGAATATAAGGCTAACTTTACAATTGACAAGACTAAACCTGTAATAACAGTAACAGATGTAGAAGATGGCAAATTATATAATGGAGATGTTACACCAAAAATCACAGCAAGTGAAGATGCAACAGTAACATTAACTCTTAATGGTAAGGAATATAAGGGAGAAAAGATTACTGAAGAAGGTATTCACGAATTAGTAATAAAAGCTGTAGATTTAGCAGGAAATACTTCTGAATTAAAGATGAACTTTATCATTGATAAAACTTACCCAGTGATAACAGTAACAGGAGTAGAGGATGGCAAAGTATATAATAATAAAGTAACTCCTGTAGTTAAATGTGATGACGATACAGCTAAAGTTATAGCAACACTTAATGGAAAGAACTATGATGGTAAAGAAATAGCTTCAGCAGGAGACTATACTTTAATAATAACTGCAAAGGATTTAGCAGGAAATACTTCTTCAGAAACTATTAAATTTAGCATAAAAGCATCATCAGCAAGTGGTTCTAACAACACTTCAGATAATAATGCTAATACAAATAATAATACAAATTCTAATAATAAATTAGTTCAAACTGGTGGCAGAATGAACGCACCTTTATTAATAGCTATAGGTGGAATTTTAATAGCTTGTGGATTTGTATTTCTTAGAAGAAGAAAAAGAGCATAAATAAAATTAAAAGTGGACAGCTAATTTAATTAGCTGTCCTTTTTAATTTTTATTTTTTAATTTTTAATTTAATTAGCATTTCGCCAGATTTAACTTGTTGGGCCTTAGATACATGGATGGATTCCACTATGCCTGAAACAGGGGAGGTAATTATAGTTTCCATTTTCATAGCTTCAATAACTACTAAGTTTCCGTTTTCCTTTATTTCGTCTCCCTCTTTAACAAGTATATCTAAAATAGTTCCAGGGATGCTGGCACCTATTTCGTTTTTGTTTTCTGGGTTAGCCATTAAAACCTCAGAAGTTTCCTTTAATTCTGCTCTTGTTTTATCCTTTATCTTAATTTCACGTCTATTGCCGTTTACTTCAAATATTAAGGTTCTAAAACCTTCTTTGTTTAGCTTTGTAATTTCTAAAAGCCTTACTACTAATATTTTGCCTTCAGCTAATTTGATTTCACAAGTTTCCCCTTCACTTAAGCCGTGGAAGTATATATCACTACCTACGTTACTTAAGTCACCATTTTCTTTTATATATTTTACATAGGCTTCAAATACGTCTGGATATAGGGCGTAGCTTATAATATCTTGCTTTGTTGGCTCCAAGCCTAATTTTTCTTTAAGGTGTTTTTCTATTTTACTAAAGTCTTCAGATGGTAAAAGTTCTCCTGGTCTGCAGGTTATAGGTTCTTCTCCCTTTAACACCATCTTTTGAAGCTCCTTTGGAAAACCATGCTCTGGTTGACCCATCATACCTTTAAAATAGGATACAGCTGAGTCTGGGAAAGACAAGTTTGAAGCCTTTTCTAAAATATTTTCAGGAGTTAAATTATTTTGCACCATGAATATAGCCATATCACCTACCATTTTGGAGGATGGAGTTACCTTAACTATATCACCTACCATGGAATTAACTCTTTTATACATTTCTTTTACTTCCCCAAATCTGTGGCCAAGACCGAAACTTTCTACTTGAGGTTTTAAGTTAGAGTATTGTCCCCCTGGAATTTCGTATTTATATATTTCTGTAGATCCAGATTTTAATCCAGATTCAAAAGAAGTATAAACAGGTCTTACAGCAGACCAATAATTTGATATCTTTTGTATATCACCAAGGTTAATGCCCGTATCTCTCTTAGTGTTTTCAAGGGCAGCCACTATAGAATTTAGAGATGGCTGACTTGTAAGTCCTGCCATGCTATCGATGGCTGTATCTACTATATCAACTCCTGCCTCTGCTGCTAGTAAGGCTGTAGCTACACCATTTCCTGTAGTGTCATGAGTGTGCAGATGAATAGGAATACTTATTTCTTCTTTAAGGGCCTTTATAAGTTTAAAGGCAGCATAAGGCTTCAATAGGGCAGACATATCCTTTATGCCCAGTATGTGAGCACCCATTTTTTCTATCTCTTTAGCTTTTTTAACGTAGTAGTCTAATGTATATTTATCCCTAGAGTTATTCAGTATATCTCCAGTGTAGCATATACAGCATTCAGCTACTTTCCCTTGTTTTAATACTTCATCTAAGGCTACTTCCATACCTTTAAGCCAGTTTAGAGAGTCAAATATTCTAAATATATCTATGCCTGCATTTGCAGATTCTTTTATAAATTCTCTTATAACATTGTCAGGATAGTTTTTATATCCTACAGCATTGGCTCCTCTTATAAGCATTTGGAAAAGTACGTTAGGAGATTTTTCTCTTAATTTTTTAAGTCTTTCCCATGGGGATTCCTTTAAAAATCTATAGCATACGTCAAAGGTAGCGCCTCCCCACATTTCAAGAGAAAATAAATCTTTACCTAAGTAGGAAGTGGCATCGGCTATTTTAACCATGTCTACCGTTCTCATTCTAGTAGCCATAAGCGACTGATGAGCATCTCTCATAGTGGTGTCTGTTAAAAGCAGTTTATCCTGTGCTTTTATCCAATTAACTAATCCTTCAGGACCTTTTTCTAAAAGTATATTTCTCGTACCTTTTAAATCTTTAACTTCAGGTATTATAGGAACTACAGGCACATCAAAGGATTTCTTTACACCATGAGTTTCATTAACTACTTTTTCTCCTATAAATTTTAGAAGGTTGTATTCTTCATCAGCTTTAGCGGTAGTTATAAATAAATCAGGATTTTCTCCTATGAAATTAGTAGTACAAAGACCCTTTTGGAAAGTAGGGTGATTTAATACATTTATTAAAAAGTCCACATTGGTTTTTACTCCAGATATTTTAAGTTCTTTTACAGAACGAAGGGATTTTCTAACAGTATCCTTAAAAGTTCTGGAATAAGCTGTAGTCTTAACTAGTAAGCTATCATAATAAGGACTTATTACTGCTCCTGTAAATCCGTTTCCCCCATCTAGTCTTATACCAAAACCAGAACCAGTTCTGTATACATCAATTTTACCTGTGTCTGGGGCGAAATTATTAGATGGATCTTCAGTAGTTATTCTGCATTGAATAGCATATCCATTAGTTTTTATAGAATCTTGAGATGGTAATCCTATTTCTTCAGAATCTAAAGTATATCCTTGAGCTATAAGGATTTGGCTCTGAACAATGTCTACTCCAGTTATTACTTCTGTTACAGTATGCTCCACCTGAATTCTAGGGTTCATTTCTATAAAATAGTGATTTCCCTTGCTATCTAAAAGGAATTCTAGTGTACCAGCTCCTCTGTAATTAACGCTTCTAGCTATTTTAAGAGCATCTTCACAAATTTCCTGTCTCTTTTCCTCTGAAAGAGATAGTGATGGAGCAAATTCAATAACCTTTTGGTGACGTCTTTGAATAGAACAATCTCTTTCAAAAAGGTGAACAATATTTCCGTATTTGTCTCCAAGAACTTGCACTTCAATATGCTTTGGATTTTCTAGATATTTTTCTATAAATATATCATCTATACCGAAGGCTTTTTTAGCTTCGTTTTTGGCACTTCTGAAGGAAGAAATTAAGTCTTTTTCCTCTTTTACAATTCTCATACCTCTTCCACCGCCACCAGCTGCTGCTTTAAGCATAACTGGATATCCGCAGAAATTTGCAAACTCTAGAGCCTGTTCTTCAGTTTTTATAGGCTCTTCTACTCCAGGTATGGTAGGAACTGAAACCTTTTGAGCTACTAACTTAGATTTTATCTTATCACCCATTTGTTCCATCATGAAGGCGGTAGGCCCTATGAATTCAATTCCAGCTTCTTCACACTTCCTGGCAAATTCAGGATTTTCCGAAAGAAATCCATAACCAGGGTGAATAGCATCTACACCTTTTTTAAGAGCCAGATTTATAATTTCATCTATATTTAAATATGCATCAACAGGATTATTGTTTTTTCCTATTTGATATGATTCATCAGCTTTAGTTCTAAAAAGAGAACACTTATCTTCATTTGAATAAATTGCTACAGTTCGAATATTTAATTCGCTACATGCTCTGAATATTCGTATAGCAATTTCCCCTCTATTTGCCACAAGAATTCTTTTGAAGTTTTTAATTGACATATTAGCACCTCACTTATATATGAAATATATTAAATCATATAAATTCATTTTTAACGTATGGTAACATTATATGATACATATATGTATAATGCAATGCAATTTTTTTAAAAAAATAATTCTTTTTAATGAAATTTATTAGATTTAGCTAAAATTTATAAATAGTAGGGAATAAAACTAATAGTATAGCACAATTAATTTTTAATAAATATTAATAAAACACTGTAACTTAATTAATGTATATTAAATATAAATATAGTATAGTAATTTGTTTTGCAATATAGTAATTGATTTATCTGCACATTAAAATTTAAAAATCATAAGATAATATATAAATTGCATGAGGTAAGTATATATTATTGCAATTTAGATATAAAATTATAATTTTTTATAAAATATAAATTTAAGAAATTCTATTAGCAAGTTCAACATTTAATTTAAAGAGTACATTAAAGACTATAGTTCTAATTTTTTTATTTATCTAATGTACAGCTTAAAATTTATCCAGAGACTTACCTGCCGTAACACTCCCACTTCTAACAAAGTGGGAGATAACGGCAGCTACGTCCCTGGATAACGATCTCTAACCTTCAGTTGGAGTAAAAACTCCATCTGAAGCTAAGAGCTCCGTTTATGTACCAAAGTTCAGTATTAAGGCTTTTAAACGAAGTTATATGCTTTTGCAAAAGTGAAACCATAGTATTATTATTGTTAATTTGTACTGTAATTACACCGATTTTAAATAAAAAAGGAGGAATAAAGTATGCCAAGCACAGGGTATGATAGAATGGCAGCTAAGGAATATGCAGAAAAATATGCTTTAAGTCCTAATTTGAAAGATTATCCATATTATAAAAGTGATGACTGTACAAATTTTGTATCTCAAGTTTTGAAAGCTGGAGGAATGCAGGAAATAGGAAGCCAATGGGATAACTTCAATTCATGGTTTTGCAGAACTAAATATGAAAAAGAATTAAAAAAAGTTGCAATTACTTGGAGAGCAGCTAGATATTTTATGAGACATTGGGGCAATGAAGATGGCATGGGTGACAATAGAGCATATGGTTTTTACAGAATAACTCCAGAGGAAGCCATATCAAATTTTTTGACTATATACAATAATTTTGATGTTGGAGATGTGATTCAATATGGCAATCCATTACCTTATCATACTCAAGTAATTCATAATAAAGTTTTTAACCCATTTATGGGTCAATACGATTTTTTTGTAGCTCAGCATACGGTTAATAGACTGAATGTATCCCTTTATGGATATATATTAAAGCTTTTAGGTAAAGACAATATTTACATTTATTTATACAAACTATAAGAAATTTGTGACGGAAATGGCATAGGAAAAATCTGCTTTTAAGTCCACAATAAATATATTTTTTTAGACTGTTCGCAGTACGCTAAGAAATTCTAATGTTTTCAAATTTGAATTCCCTAAAGCTTTCAAACTCACTCGTTCCTCGTTCAGGCAATGAAAGCTTCTTAACGGGTATTCAAATTTGAAAACAAAGAATTTCTAAAGCTAGCTCAATAGTCGAAAAAAATATATTTATTGTTCCCTTAAAAGCAGATTTTTCAGGTCATGCGTATATCGTCACAGGGAGAGAAAAGCCTACTAAAGGATATTTCAGTGGGCTAGTGTGCTAGAGGGCCAAAATTAGTGTGCTAGTGTGCTAGAGGACCAGAGGGCTAGAGAAGGATAATTTTTCTTCATTACATTACGAAAAATTTTAGAATGTAAGAAAGATAGCCAGGCTAAATATATAAATATCAGATATCAGATATCAGATATCAAATATCAAATATCAATTAATGTGGATTTTCTTCATTTTATTCAGAAAATCTTTAATTTATCCGATGACTACCTGCCGTAACACTCCCACTTCTAACAAAGTGGGAGATAACGGCAGCTACGTCCCTAGATAACGAACTCTAACCTTCAGTTGGAGTAAAAACTCCATCTGAAGCTAAGAGTTCTGTTTATAAATAAAAAAGCGCTTATAATCTTTTAGGCGGAGCCTTTTGAAAAGTTATAGGATACTTATTAAAATAAAATAGTAATTAAAATTCGATTCATTTTGCCGTAAGGCAGTTGTTTGTATAAATCTTAGTTTGTAGAGAAAAAAAGGAAGAGATAAGTAAAAGGTAAGAAGTAATAGTTAAGGATAAAACTCAAAGAGTTTTTTATAATTAATTTGTGAATAAGTAAAAGATAATAGTTGTGGTAAAATAGCTATGCTTTTACTTAACCCATAAAACCGTAATAATCTTAATAAATAATTTCAAATTGCATTTTTATTTTAAGCTTTAACTAAAAGTAGATTATTCCAACCATTTTCTATAATAAGTATTTTATTATAAATCAGCTGGCTACGCCAAAAAAAATTTTTTAAGTGCCCAACTTCTGATTTTTTTACCTATTGGCTTGTTTTACTATTACATCTATTTAATTAAAGACTTTCCATAGCATAGTGAAGGAAAGTCTTCATTCACTATTACTTTTTACTTCTTCCACAAATTCTAATTTAAGAAATTCCATAGGAATTTCAACATTATTTGATATTTGATATTTGATATTTAATATTTAATATTTGTATATTTTCGCTGGCTATCGCCAATAAAAGATTTGTTAAGCCCTAAAAGAAAAAGTATAACCACTTCATTTAATGAATCAGTTATACCTTTTCCCACTATACTATTTATTTAATTAAAGATTTTCCGTAACGCAGTGGAGGAAAATCCTCCTTTAGTAGACCGTTCTCTCCCGTGACCATATATGCATGAACTGAAAAATTTGATTTTAATGGAGTGATAAATGTGAAATTTAGGACTATTGAACTAGCCTTAGAACTTCTTTATTTGTCCATTTAAAGCACCGTTAAGAAGTTTTCATTGCCTGAGCGAGGAACGAGTGAGTTTGAAAACTTTAGGGGCTTTAAATGGACAAATATTAGAAGTTCTTGGCGTATTGTTCAAGTCCAAAATTTCACATTTATCACGGAATTAAAATCAGATTTTTCCTATGCACTTACTTCACAACATATTCTTATTGGATTTTAAATAAAAACTCTTATGAAACTTATTGAGTTATAGTGTATTTAATATGTATAATATCTGTATATGGGGGAAGTTATTAATATATACTGGGAGATGGGGAGCATTGGACAGGATAATAAAAAAAGAGAATTTTATACATATAATGTTTATCTATATATTCCTTTGGATTTTTCACATTTGTACTTTGGGGGATAATAATTTTTATAAAACCTTTGGAAATAATATATTTCTTATAGTGGGTGAGTTTGTAGCTTGTAAACTTATGTTTATTGCTTACAAAAAAAGTATAGGTATAGAAAAAAGGTTTTGGCTTTTTATGTCATTATCTATAATTAGTTATTTTATAGGAGATTTAATTTGGATAGTAGTAGAATCATATACAGGAACTAATTTAACTTCCTTGGCTATATCGGATATTTTCTATTTAATGCAATATCCTTTAAGTATAATAGCTATATTGTATATTGTGTATAAAAGGAAAAGTAAATTTCTTACATTTCAAATGGTTATGGATATTTTCATAACAGTTATAGCTGTCTACAGTATAATTTGGTTTTTTATTATAGATCCTATTTATTCAGAAGTGGGTATGGGCTTTTTTAGAAAGGTTTCATTATTGGTAAATCCTATGGGAGATTTAGGGGTATTGCTTTCAGGATTATTTATGATATTATTGGCAAGAGATGCTTTCCCTAATAAGGTGATTTTTTTAATTATATCGGGGTTGCTTTTAGAGATATTTGTGGATTTATTATATTGTTATATTACATTGTTATATTACATTTAATAATATACCTATTTCTTTGGTATTTTTAGATCCATTTTGGGTTATGGCCTTATTGCTTATATCTTATTCGGCTATTGTATATGATGAAGTAATAGAAAATGGAGAAAAGGATCTTCTAGATGAAATGAAGAAAATCCACATTAATTGATATTTGATATTTATTATTTGATATTTATTATTTAGAATTGATATTTTCAATGGTTAGCTAATGTAAAATCTAAAAATTATATACAAAAATTTAGTTAATATATAGGGGGATGTGTAAATGAATTTAATTGATATGCACTGTGATACTATACTAAAAATGATGGACAGAGATGAAAAGTTTAATTTTGAAGAAAATCATTATGGTATAGATTTAAGTAAACTAAAGAAAGCTAATTCTATTGCGGAGTTTTTTGCTTGCTTTGTAGATCTAAAAGGGGATAAAGATCCATTGGAAAGGGCTCTAGACATGGTGGACAGATTTTATTTGGAGCTACATAAGCATGAAGAAACTATTGCCATTGCTAAGAATTATGAAGAGATAATGAAAAATATTAAAGAGGATAAAATATCAGCAATACTGACTATAGAAGGCGGGGAAGCTTTAAAGGGAAAACTTTCGAACTTAAGGAATTTCTACAAATTAGGAGTTAGACTTATAACCTTAACTTGGAATTATGAAAATGAAATAGGATATCCGGGATGTGTGGAAGAGTCTAGAGATAAGGGACTTACTGAGTTTGGAAAAGAACTAATAGTTGAAATGAATAAATTAGGCATGATAGTGGATGTATCTCATCTTTCTGATGGAGGTTTTTATGATGCTATAAAATATTCTAAAAAGCCAATAGTGGCATCTCACTCTAACGCTAGAGAAATTAAAGTTCACTCAAGAAATTTAACAGATCCTATGATAAAGCTTTTAGGCGAGAATGGTGGAGTTATGGGGCTTAATTTCTGTAACCCATTTTTATCTAGAGAAAAAGTAGCAACAGTTGAAGATATGGTTAGGCACATAAAACATATAGTTAATGTTGGAGGAATTGATGTAGCTGCAATAGGTACTGATTTTGATGGCATTGATAATCCGCCAGAGATAGGTCACATAGGAGAAATGGACAAACTATTAGATGCATTACATAAACATGGATTCTCAGAAGGAGACATAGAGAAAATTTTCTATAAAAATACTTTGAGAGTTATAAAAGAAGTTTTGTAAAATAAAAAATGAAAAATTAAGGATAAAACTCCTTTAGGAGTTTTTAAATATAAATTTAGGAAATTCTTAAAGGAGTTTTTGAAATTTATATTTAAGAAATTCCTTAGGAATTTGAAACTACATTGTAAATTTTAAATTCAAAAATAGTCTACAATTTAAAATTTATGCATGGAGGTTAGGTTAATATTTTTTAATGTATGAAAAAATTACTTGCATTATAAATTTAATTCAAACTTATAATGCAAGTAAAATTTCAAAAGTTAATAAAATTTAAAATATTATATACAATTTTTCAAATAATTGTGTTATAATATAAGTGAAAATAAAATATATGGGCAGAGTAGATATAAGAGCGTCAAGTGCTAGAGGATGGGAGGTTGTCTCTAGACGAAACTTTTTACCAGGGGTGAATAGTTACGATTCTTAAATCGCTTCCGCTGTCATAGAAGGTATAACCTCTATGTGGCATGTCCTGTTGTAGGAGGTTTTTTTTATGCAAAAAAAACAAGTATTTAACACAAAAACACTAGTTTATCTAGCAATGCTGGGCGCTATACAAATAGTGCTTACAAGATTTCTTTCAATTCAAACACCAATTATTAGAATTGGTTTTGGATTCATACCGTACATGCTTACAGCCATGTTGTTTGGACCAATAGTTGGTGGTATTTATGGAGTTGTAATAGACTTTGTAGGAGTAATGATTAACCCAGCTGGAGGAGCATATTTTCCTGGATTTTCATTAAGTGCATTTTTAGGAGCATTTGTTTATGGCATATTCCTATATAAAAAGCCTAAAAATCTTTGGAGAATGGCTGCATCAGTAATTATTGTAACTTTATTTGTGGACATGTTCCTAAATACTTTATGGCTAACAATGATAACAGGAAAGGCTGCTTATGCTATATTGGCTCCAAGGGCTATAAAAAATGCTATAATGGCAGTTATAAAAATAGTTACAATGTTAGCAGTGTGGAAGTCTGTAGGCAATTATATTGAACAAACATTTATACAAAAGGGTGAAACAAAAGTAACCCACGCGTAAAAGTATAAATTATATAAGGTTCAATTTATATAATATTAAAATTAAATAGTAAGCTAGTGTAAAAGAAGTGTTAAAAGAAAATGAAAAAACAAAGCAAACAGAACAAACAAAACAAGTAAAATAAATTAAATAATTTTGCTTGTGAAAAGAGAATTATACTTATGAGAAGAAATTTGTGATAAAAAACTTAAACAGATGATTAAGATAATATAGACACAAAAGGTAAAATAAAACAAAAGGAACGGTTAAAATTTACTCTTAATAAATTTTAACCGTTTTTTTATTATATTTGATCAGTGTAACTTACACCTACGTAATGAAATGGAGTGGGTGTTTCAATTATAAATAATGATAAAAAACTTGATATATAGGCATTTATAGTATCATAAAATAAAGGAAACTCCTACTTTGATACGCTAAGTAGGAGTAAGTTCCGTTAGCTAAATCAAGGATTTAGAGCGTCACTTAAATTCCAAATTATAGTTAAATTCTAAATGAGTTTTTACTTGCTTATAAAACTTTGCTTAAGAAATCTTTTGTTCTAGGGTGAGTTGGATTTGAAAAAATTTCTTTAGGATTTCCATCCTCTAATATTTTACCTTCGTCCATAAAGAATAGGCGTGTACCAACTTCTTTAGCAAATCCCATTTCATGAGTTACAACTATCATGGTCATTCCTTCTTTAGCCAAGGATTTCATGACATTTAAAACTTCTCCTACCATTTCTGGGTCTAGGGCGGAGGTTGGCTCGTCAAAAAGCATAACATCAGGATTCATAGCTAGGGCACGGGCAATAGCTATTCTCTGTTTTTGTCCACCAGATAGCTTATTAGGATATACGTTAGCTTTGTCCCTAAGACCAACTTTATCTAATAATTCTAAAGCTCTTTTTTCAGCAGCTTCCTTACTTAATTTCTTTACTTTTATTGGGGCTAGGGTTATGTTTTCTAAAACGGTCATATTAGGAAATAGATTAAATTGTTGAAAAACCATTCCCATTTTTTCGCGCATTTTATTTATATTATTATCCTTAGATAATATAGAATTTCCTTCAAATATAATATCTCCAGAAGAGGGTACTTCCAATAGATTAAGGCATCTTAAAAAGGTGCTTTTACCAGAACCGGAAGGTCCTATTACAACAACTACTTCACCTTTTTCTATGTGAGTATTTATTCCTTTTAATACTTCTAATTTGCCAAAATTCTTTTTTAAATCTAATACGTTAATCACTAGTAGCCATCCTCCTTTCAAATATGCTTAAAATCTTAGAAAGAGTAAATGTAAGTAGGAAATAAAGAACTGCAGCCACTAACAATGGTGCAAAAGCCTTAAAAGTATTTCCTCTTACGGTGTCAGCATTGTACATAAGTTCAGGAACTCCTATAATTGAAACTATAGAAGATTCCTTTATTACTGTTATAAATTCATTGCCAAGAGCTGGTAATATGTTTTTGAAAGCTTGAGGAATTATAACAGTTTTCATTGCCATAGCATTGGTTAGTCCCAAAGAACGAGCTGCTTCCATTTGACCTTTATTTACAGAGTTAATGCCGCCTCTTATTATTTCAGCCACATATGCAGTACTATTTATTGAAAGAGTTATTATACCAGCTAAAATATCAGATGCCTCACTGCCCATACCAGGTATAGTAGGAAGCGGAATTCCTATGCTAGGAAGTCCATAATATACTATAAAAAGTTGAACCATAATAGGGGTACCCCTGACAAATTCTATATAAGCAGTGGAAATAGTTTTTAAAATCTTATTATTAGATAATCGCATTAGTGCAATAAATATTCCAAATATAACGCCTAAAAATACAGTAAAAATGGAAATAAGCACTGTATTTTTTACTCCAGTTAGAAAAAAACCATAATATTGATATAAAAATGATAAATCCAATGTAGAAACCTCCTTTTACAATTTATGAGAAAATAAAGGCTAAGGAAGATCCCTAGCGCTTATTTTGGTATCAATTAATCTTGAAGTTCATTTGCTTTTATAACAAACTCATCTATTTTATTTTCCTTTTGAAGTTTATCTATAGTTTCGTTTAATGCTTTTACAAAATCAGCAGAGCCTTTTTTAACAGCTATAGCAGAACCGCCTTCTTCGTCTACTACTTTTATATTTGTAAGACCAATAGATTTATCATGGGCAGCATAAGCTTTTGCCACAGGTTCTTCCATAACTACAGCATCCACTTTATCAGTGTTAAGAGCTAGAATAAGGTCTGTAACCTTTGGAAGAGATTTAACTTTTGAATTTGGTATTTGAGTTTTAGCTATTTCTTCCTGAAGAGTACCCTTTTGAGCACCTATTCTAAGGCCTTCAAGTGATTCTAATGAAGTAAATTTGTCAGAATTCTCAGCTTTAACTATTATAGCTTGGCTTGCTTTGTAGTATATTTTTGAAAAGTCAACGCTTTTTGCTCTTTCAGCAGTTGGAGTCATGCTTGCCACGATAAAATCAATATTTCCAGAAGATAAAGCAGGTAAAAGTCCATCAAATTTCATATCTTTAATTTCTAATTCAACACCTAAATCTTTGGCAACAGATTTAGCGATTTCTATATCAAGTCCAACTATAGTATCTTTGCCATTGACTTCTTTGTGAAATTCATAAGGTGGGTAATCAGCACAAGTTCCAAGCACTATTTTTTTGTTTTGTTTAATTTTGTCTAAAGCAGAGCTGTTTTTTTCTGTAGATTTACCACAGGCTACTAGTGAAAAGCTCAATAATGTAGTCAGTGTTATTGATAATATACTTTTTAATTTTAATTTTTTCATTTGTAAATCCTCCCTCGTAAGTTTATCCGATGACTACCTGCCGTATACTCCCACTTCTAACAAAGTGGGATATAACGGCAGCTACGTCCCTGGATAACGATCTCTAACCTTCAGTTGGAATAGAAACTCCAACTGAAGGTTAGAGATCTGTTTATACATATGATTAATATGAAATTTAGTTTTTAATTTAGTTTTTTAGTTGAATTTGCAATTTGGCTTATAATTCGTAATATTTAGCATTAAGTGCATTTTTTAATAATATGCTGCATTCATTTGGCAATATTAAGTTTTAAGATAAAGCAAGTTTAAAGCTTGATTTTAAATTATAAAAATTAATTTAAAACCTATAACTGCATTTATTTTATCCATTTAATTTAGAATTTTAAATTATATACAGAGAATATTAATTAAATAACTATGTGCATATT
>NZ_CABDWS010000013.1 GCF_901447495.1 Haloimpatiens lingqiaonensis | reverse complement strand
AAAGCCTAGCGGCTAAAGAATTAGTGCATTTTATTTATGAGCAAGCTAAAAACAATGTACCCATAGAATTAATACTTGATGAGCTGAAATTAGCTTCTTAGAAAAATTTTCAAGTTATTTATAGGACCAATATAGTGTGAAACACTGTAACTATATTCCTGCCAAGGAATTTGAATCTACAATTGGTATTTCAACTTCTTAAATTAAAGAAGTTAAGTAAATAATAAATTTTTATGAATAATACATTATAAAGTGAATGTTTTTATATATAAGTGTAAAATATTAATATAGAGTCATTGTCTTAAAATTAGCAAATTAATAGATAAACAGTTTTTATGATATAATGAATTTATATGTACCATAGAGAGGAGCACGGATATGGATAAAGAAAAATTACTGATTTTAGATGGCAATAGTTTAATGTTCAGATCTTTTTATGCTTTGCCAGAACTTACAAATGCAGAAGGAATACACACCAATGCTATTTATGGTTTTTTAAGCATGCTTTTTAAAATGAAAGAGGAAATAAAACCTGATTATATAGTTTGTGCTTTTGATAAAAAGGCGCCTACCTTTAGACATAAAGAATATAGTGAATATAAAGCAGGAAGAAAAAAGATGCCTCCAGAGCTTTCTGAGCAAATGCCAATAATTAAGGAAGTATTAAATAAATTAGCTATAGATATATTTGAAATAGAAGGTTTTGAAGCGGATGATTTAATAGGAACCCTTTCGGTGTTTTCAGAGGGAAAGGGAATAGAGGTTTACATAGTTACAGGAGACAGGGATGCACTTCAGCTAGCCACGGATAATGTTAAAGTTATTATAAATAAAAAGGGTATGACTCAAACAGAGGTGTATGATGAGAAAAGAATGATAGAGGAATTAGGTGTTACGCCTAAACAGTTCATAGATGTAAAGGGACTTATGGGAGATACTTCTGACAATATACCAGGGGTGCCGGGAGTAGGAGAGAAAACAGCCTATAAGCTTATAAAGGAATACGGCAGCATAGAGAATGTGCTTATGAATATAGAAAATATCAGTGGAAAGAAGCTTAAGGAAAACTTGACTAATTTCAGTGAACAGGCTATTTTTAGTAAAAAATTAGCAACCATAATAACTGAAGTTCCTATAGAAATAGACATGGATTCCATAAGGTCTAAAGAAAATTTTGACATAGAAGGACTTAGAACATTATTTATAAAACTTCAATTTAAAAGTTTTTTAGACAAATTGCCAAGGGGACATGAAGAAGAAATTCAGTGTAACTATAAAGAAATAGCTGATGTAGAAGAATTAAAGAAATTTTATAAGCTTTTTAAAGAAACTATATTTGTGCTATTTAAAATAGAAAATGAAACTGTATATTCTAAATGTAACTTGAAAGATATATATATTCACTGTAATAATGAAAATTTCTTTATACCAGTTGATAAACTTATGGAGGAAAACAGAGAAAAAACCATTGAAATTTTAAAAGATATAATGGAAAACTTAAATATAAAAAAGATTTCTCACGGAGTAAAAAGTGCTTATACAGCTCTTAGAAAACTGGGCATAGAGCTTAAGGGATTAGCATCTGATACAGAAATACAGGCCTACCTAATTGATTCTTCTAAAGGGGAATATAAATTAGAAGATATTTTAGAACAATATTTATTTAAAAGTGTAAAAGGAGAGGAAATAGAAGATAATATTAAAAAGGTAATTCTTTTAGAGAAATTAAATGATGTATTTCATGAAAAGATAGAAGAATTAAATATGAATGAGCTTTTATATAAAGTGGAGCAGCCGCTGATAGAAGTATTAGCTTCCATGGAAACCCTTGGATTCAAAGTAAACAGAGAAATATTAAACGGATTAGGTGAAAAGTTTAGCTTAGAGATTGATGAACTTAAAAGGGATATTTATGAACTATCTCAAGAGGAGTTTAATATAAATTCTCCTAAACAATTAGGAAAAATATTGTTTGAAAAGCTAGATTTACCGGTGGTAAAAAAGACTAAAACAGGTTATTCTACTAATGCAGAGGTTTTGGAAAAATTATTGGATAAGCACCCTATTATAGAAAAAATAATGAATTACAGACAAATAACAAAGCTTTATTCTACCTATGTGGAAGGACTTAAAAATGTAATAGACGAGGATGGTAAAATACACTCTAGTTTTAATCAAACAGTTACCACCACAGGGAGACTTTCCAGTACAGAACCTAATCTTCAAAATATACCTATAAAATATGAAATGGGAAGAGAAATAAGGAAGGTTTTTGTTCCTGAAAATGAGGAATGTGTTATTTTATCTGCAGACTATTCACAAATTGAACTTAGAGTTCTTGCACATATAGCTGGAGATGAAAATATGATAAATGCATTTAAGCATCATAGTGATATACATACTAAAACGGCATCTGAAGTGTTTGGAGTACCTATAGATCAGGTTACATCACTTATGAGAAGCAGGGCTAAAGCTGTAAACTTTGGAATAGTATATGGTATAAGTGACTTTAGCCTTTCACAGGATATAAAAGTGTCTAAAAAGGAAGCTAAACAATATATAGACACTTATTTTGAAAGATACCCTAAGGTTAAGGAATATCTAGATAATATCATAGAAAAGGGAAAAGAAAATTCTTATGTAGAAACTATACTAAATAGAAGAAGATTTATACCGGAAATAAATTCATCTAATAAAATAGTTAAGTCCTTTGGGGAGAGACTTGCCATGAACACACCTATTCAAGGAAGTGCAGCGGATATAATTAAAATGGCCATGGTAAATGTGTATAAAAAATTAAATGAAAAAGCTTTAAAAAGTAGTTTAATACTTCAAGTACACGATGAGCTTATTTTAAATGTATATAAAGATGAATTAGAACAGGTTAAATCCATGATAAAAGATGAAATGGAAAATGTGGTAAAACTTTCAGTGCCTTTAGAGGTGGATATTAATGTAGGTGAAAACTGGTATGGAGCTAAATAACTTGAACTTATAATTGCAAGTGGGGAATTGGAATTTTAACTCTCAACGTTCCATTCTTCACTCTCGACTAAAGTAATGGGGTGATTTTGTGCTTAAAATAGGACTAACTGGTGGGGTAGGTAGTGGTAAAAGTACTATTTCTAATATATTGAAGGATAAGGGTATTAAAATTATTGATGCAGATTTTATAGCCAGAGAGGTTTTGAATATATATCCAAAAATAAAAGAAAAAATAAAAGAAACCTTTGGGGAAGAATTTTTTGATAACCAGGGCAATTTAAAAAGAAGAGAACTTGGAAATTTTATTTTTATGCATGAAGAAAGACGAAAAGCCCTAGAAGGTATAATAATGCCATATATAAAAAAAGAAATAGACTTAAGATTTAAAACCTACGAAGAGGCTGGAGAAGATATATGTATATTAGATGCTCCTACGCTAATTGAGCAAGGTATATATAAGCATATGCACAAGAATATATTGATTTGGGTAGATAGAGAAACTCAAATAGAAAGAGTTATGAAGCGAGATAACTTTACAAGAAAACAGGTTTTAGATAGAACAAATTCGCAAATGGATTTGGAAGAAAAAAAGAAATATGTGGACTTTGTAATAGATAATAGTAAAGATTTAATTAGTACAATAAATCAGATAAATTATATAATAGCAATGATTAAAAAGGATGAGGGCCACCTATGAAAAAAAGAAAATTGGTTTTAATTATTATAATATTTGCAGTAATTTTAGCAATTTTAAATGTAGAAAATATAGCTAAAAACATGTACCCATATAAATATAAAGAATATATAGAGAGATATTCAAAAGAAAATGAATTAGATCCTATGCTTATAGCTGCTATAATAAAGACTGAAAGTAATTTTAATGATAGAGCTAAATCCAATAAAGATGCCTATGGACTCATGCAGTTAACACCTGAAACTGCAAAGTGGATATCAGAAAAAATGCAAATGATAAATTTTCAAGAAAATATACTTTATAACCCAGAAACCAATATTAAAATGGGATGTTGGTATGTGAAAAATCTTCAAAAGGAATTTAAGGATATGGATTTAGTACTAGCAGCTTATAATGCAGGTAGAGGAAGAGTTTCAAAGTGGCTAAAAGACCCTGAACACTCCAAGGATGGGAAAAATCTTCATTATATACCTTTTAAAGAAACAGATAAATATGTAAAGAAGGTAAAGATTAGTCACAATATATACAAAACCTTGTATAACAATCAAAGAAAAAATAAAACTCAGTTAATTAAGGATATGTTTAAAAACTTTCATATAAGTTCTAAATAATAGTATATAATTGAATTTTTGTATTTATCCCATGACTACCTGCCGTAACACTCCCACTTCTAATAAAGTGGGAGATAACGGCAGCTACGTCCCTGGATAACGATCTCTAACCTTCAGTTGGAGTAAAAACTCCATCTGAAGGTTAGAGATCTGTTTATAAAATAAATGTAAAATTTAAAATTGAAAATTTAATATTATGCAGGTGTGGCGGAATCGGCAGACGCGCTATCTTGAGGGGGTAGTGTCCGTAAGGACGTATGGGTTCAAGTCCCATCATCTGCACCAAAAATTACATAGGATAAAATAAAAAACTAGACTTAATAATGTAAAAAGTCTAGTTTTTTATTTTAAAATTTTATTTTTTTTTCAGGATTACAGTACAAGTAATTAATCTTTGCTTTAGATGTTTTGTTTAAAATCGCATTATCAAAGAGTTTAAAAATAAAATCTACTAATTTAACAGTTACTAAGGCTAGTACAATTCCAGCTATTACGTCTATTACCCAATGTATTTCCATGTACATGGTAGAATAAACTACGCTTAAACAGAAAAAAGACCAAGCATATTTAAATATCTTATCTTTTTCATGTAAAACCACTAGAAACATGGCAAAAGCTATGGAAGTATGCATAGATGGAAAACAGTTTAGTGTCCATCCAGCTGCTTGCTGCGGTGTAAAGTTCCTTTGAAGTCTGTCAGGATTTCCAAGCACATACCAAACTTCTTGAAGACGTATTGCTGCATAAAAAGGGCTTATTAAAAAGATTTGCAATACATGAGCTGAGAGAATATATCTTATCATTTTTCTCTTATCCTTACACAAAACAGCTCTATATATAGGAATTAGTACAGGAACTACAAATCCATTATTATAGACAAAAGTGAAAAAATCATTTAGCCATTTAGCTTGATAGATTCTTGTAAAGCTAGCATCATTAAAAGGAATATTTTTAAAGGTTTCGTTCCAGTTCCAGCCCAACCCTTTTGTCATCTGCCATTGCAATACTTTTCCCCATATAGTATATCCATGTTTTTGAATAAACATTAGAAATGCCATTATTGGTATACACCATATTAAAAAATTTATAGCTCGTACATCTTTTTTTAAGTCTTTTTTTGCTGTGAATCCAGCAAATGCAAGCATTAATGTATATATAATGCTAGTAGTAGATTGACCATTAAATAGCGCTATACAAGCACTTATTGCAAAAAAACCTCCAAAAATTAAATATCCATAGTTATTCCAAATGTTATCAATGATGTTCCAAATATTATTAAGTTTGTTGCGAATATTACCGAACATAGCTACCTCCTGCAATATAAATATGAACTTTAAGTTAAATTATAACATAAAGTTAGTTAATTTGGGTATAAAGATTATTACAATATTTTTTACAAATTAGTATGTAATAGTGAATAAGGAATTTAATTTTAAATGGGTTAATGTCCATAAGTAAAAATGTAACTAGAATGCAAGATGTATAAAAATAAATTTCAAAAATATATTTACAGATAAATAACTACATGATATAATCTAATAAAAATTTAAGAAATAAAAACTGTGAAGAGAAGAGTAAATATAAAGTGAATTTAAAGCGAGCTAATGATGGTGAGAGATTAGTATGAAACTTGTATTGAAGAACATCTTGGAGTTTCTGACTGAAATTGCATTTAAAAAATGCAAAATTAGGCTCAGACGGAACCAAACCGTTAAAGAATGGGCAGTATCGAATTCATAGTTCCGTACTGTAGCTTAGAGTGAACTTGCTTGCAAGTTAATTAGGGTGGTACCGCGAAAATATAGCTTTTCGTCCCTTTGGGGATGGGAGGCTTTTTATTTTACAAAAAAACAGCTTTTTGAGAGTTTGTTAGTTTTAATGCAATTAGTATAAATTGGCTATTTAAAAGAAATAAGCTTAGGATCAATTTATAAAAAACAATCAGGTTTAGGAGGAAGTTGTTATGAACAAAAGCAAAAAGTTTCAAGTGATAAAAGGTTATAAATCAAGCTTGAGTTTAAAAGAAACAGAAAAAGCTATAAAAAAAGTTAAGGATTATTTTGAAAGGGAACTTTCAAAAAAATTGAACTTAACTAGAGTATCTGCGCCTTTATTTGTAAAGAGTGCTACAGGGCTTAATGACAATTTAAATGGATATGAAAGACCTGTGTCCTTTGATGCTTTAGATTTAGGAAAAGAGGAAAGTATAGAAATAGTTCAATCCCTAGCTAAATGGAAAAGAACTGCATTATATAGATATGATTTTGTAGAGGGTGAAGGCCTTTACACAGATATGAATGCCATAAGAAGAGATGAGGAATTAGACAATATACATTCTATATATGTGGATCAATGGGACTGGGAAAAGGTAATAAGTAAGGAATGTAGAAATGAAAAACAGCTTAAAGAAGTAGTTAGGTATATATACAGTGTATTTAAAAATACAGAGGATATTGTTCATAAGGAGTATCCTCATATAGAAAAGATATTGCCGGAGGAAATAAGTTTTATAACTACGCAAGAACTAGAGGACATGTATCCAGATCTTACATCAAAAGAAAGAGAAAATGCCATAGCTAAAAATAAAAAAGTTGTATTTATAATGAAGATAGGTGATACATTAAAATCAGGGAAAAAACATGATGGACGTTCTCCGGATTATGATGACTGGAGTTTAAATGGAGATATAATATTTTGGTATCCAGTTTTAAACTGTGCATTAGAACTATCATCTATGGGTATAAGAGTAGATGAAGAAGCTTTACTTTATCAATTAGAAAAAGAAAACTGTCAGTATAGAAAAGAATTGGAATATCATAAAATGTTATTGGAAGGAAAACTTCCTTATACCATAGGTGGGGGAATTGGACAATCTAGAATATGTATGTTTTTCCTTAGAAAAGCTCATATAGGAGAAGTACAAGCCTCACTGTGGACAGAAGATATAATAAAAGATTGCATGGAGCAAGGTATAGAGTTGTTATAAATATTCATTGAAATAATATTTATTTAACAGTATACAAACTATGTATCAAAAGAGCATATTATGCATATGTTGTTAGTGTAGTATTATTTTGTGGAGGTAAATTTATTTGGATATGGATATTAGAAAGGAAATAGATATTGAGGATGAATATGAAATGGTACCAATTTCACCTGGAGAAATGAATTTAAATATGAACCCCAATATGAATAATTATCCTATGGAAAATAATATTGATTATGATGGAATGTATAATACTCCTAATATGAATTCAGCAGGTGCTATGAAGCCAGCAGGCATGATTAATCCAATGTGTCCAGGAAATATGAATCCAGCCAATATGCCTATGATGTCATATATGATGCCATGCATGATGTATTGTATGCAAATGGCTCAAAACCCTATGGGCCCTATGGGACCAATGGGGCAAATGCCACCTCAGATGTTTATGGAAAATATGCAACCCCCTATGATGCCATTTATGATGCCTAATATGGGTGAAGGACCAATGATGCCTATGGTACCTGAAATGGAATCAGAAATGTCAAATAGGGAAAATGGAGAAAGCAATGAGGATGAGATGAATGTTATTAGATATAACAGTGAAGAAGAGAAACTTAGATATAGACCAAAAGATGTGGATAAAATTTTAAGAGAAATAGAGCGTTATAATCCAGGCGTATTTAGGATGCTAAGAAGTTATGGCGTTCCATATGATGAGGCTAGAAGAATTTGCAGAAGAATCATAAGACTTACATTAACATACTATGAAAAATAGTGGCGGAGTCACTATTTTTAGAGTGCTAGTTGGACAGAGTGCTAGAGGGCCCAAATTAGTGGGCTAGTGGGCTAGTAAAGGATAATTTTTCTTCATTGTATTACGAAAAATTTTAGAATGTAAAAAAGATAGCTAACATAATTTCACAATGTGAAATTATGTTAGCTTTTTGGCTTAACTTAAATCTTTTATTGGCGGTAGCCAGGCTAAATATATAGATAATAAATATCAGATATCAAATATCAAATAACAAATAATGTGGATTTTTTTCATTTTATCCGATGACTACCTGCCGTTATCTCCCACTTTGTTAGAAGTGGGAGTGTTACGGCAGGTAGTCATCGGATAAATCTTTCATTATAAATCAGCGGGCTACGCCAAAAAAAACTTTTTAAGTGCTAAACTTCTGAAATTTTACCTATTACTTCTTAACCCTTACTTAATTCTCAATTGTCAATTGTCAATTGTCAATTGTCCATTGTCACTTGTCACTTCTTACTTCTTCCACAAATTCTAATTTAAGAAATTCCATAGGAATTTAAACATTAATTGATATTTGATATTTGATATTTGATATTTCTATATTTTCGCTGGCTATCGCCAATAAAAGATTTTTTAAGCCCTAAAAGAAAAGATATAACTGCTTTGTTTAATGAAACAGTTATATCTTTTCTTACTATACCATTCTTCATATTCAATTAAAGGTTTTCTGTAACGCAGTGGAGGAAAATTATTCTTTCCTAGCACCTAGTACCTAATCTTTTACTTCTTACTTAATTGTCCCTTGTCCATTTTCAATTGTCAATTGTCCCTTAGTTCTTGGCGTACTGTTCAAGTCCAAAATTTCACATTTATCACGGAATTAAAATCAGATTTTTCCTATGCCATTACGTCACAATATACTCTTGTTATTTAATAAGGTAGTTTATTAGGGTTCTTGCGGGTTTTCCGTTGGAGCCTTTTTCGTATACGTCTGAATATTCTCTAGCAGAAGAACAGCCAGCTATATCTAAATGTGCGAAATTTACATCCTCTGCAAAACATTGTAAAAACATGCTGGCAACTATTGCACCGCAGCTATCTCCTGAGTTTTTAAGATCGGCACTAGGAGTTTTTAATTGTTCAATATACTCATCATTATTTGGCAATCTCCACAAATATTCTCCCGTTTCTTTACCAGAAGATATTAATTTTTCAGCTAATTTATTTGAATTAGAGAATAAACCAATATTTATACTACCCAAGAAATTAGCACAGGAACCTGTCAAAGTTGCCACATCTATAATTGTAGTAGCACCTAGTTCCTTAGCATAGGTTATTGCATCGCATAAAATAAGTCTGCCTTCTGCATCAGTGGAGATTATTTGTATAGTTTTGCCACTATAGCTTTTAATTACATCTCCAGGTTTATATGCTTTTGAAGAAGGCATGTTTTCAGCAGTAGGAATTAAAGCTATTACATTCTTCTTAGGCTTTAATTTACCTATGGCTTTCATAACGCCTAAAACAGAAGCAGCTCCAGCCATATCACCTACCATGCCATGCATTCCTTTAGATGGTTTAAGTGAAAGTCCGCCGCTATCAAAAGTAATACCTTTTCCAACTAGAGCGGTGATTTCTTTGCTGTCTGGATCACCTAGATATTGTAGTATTATTAAATATGGTTCATGACAGCTACCATTTCCTACATTTATTATTGAATTCATACCTAATTTTTCTAACATGTATTTATCATATATAGTTATATCTAAAGAGTTTTCAGTGGCTATAGCTTGAGATTTTTGAGCTAAATATTTTGGTGTTACAATATTTGAAGGAAGATTAGTTATTTCCCTAGAAAAGTTTATACTTTCTCCTGAAATTAATCCTCTTTCGATAGATTCTCTACAAGAAGATATTACGTTTATTTTTTCTAATTTAACTGGAGAAAAATCATTTTTAAAACCCTTAAATTTGTATAAAGATAAGGATATACTTTCGCCTATAGTAAATCCAAAATCATCATTAAAATTATCTAAGATATCAAGAGATTCTATGGATTCCCTGATATTTTTAAGTGCCAAGCCTAAAGACTTAAATAGTACAGATGTATTAAATTCTTCTGTTAGTCCCAGTCCTATTATGTATATTTTTTCGTAACTGGATTTTCCCATAGTGGTTAAAGTTTCAAATTCCTTAAATTTTCCCTTGTTTGTTGAGAATTTTAAAAATTCTTCTATTTCCTTTGGATAAGATAGATTGTAGTTTTCAAATTTAAAAATTAATAAATTTGAATTGAGAATTTTCTTTTCCACACTTACCATAAAAACACCCCCTATTAAGTATAACTAATTATAATATTACCACAATTATATATTTAATTTAACAATTGAAAATATTTATTATAAAAATATCAGTTAAAAAAGGAATTTATGGAGGCAATATAGAAATTTTAATTGCTTGGAGGTGTGAGGAGATATGTTTCAAGTCGATTTGAAATTTGAAGATATATGTATTGAGAGTATAAATAAAGATGATTTGGTGGGAGTATATAATTGGGTAAAAGATAATAATGTATATAAAGATGGAAGAGAAAATTTAGACTTTAAAGATTTTTGTGATAGATTTTTAGAATATTATCTTGGAGAAGGGGAGGTGTTTTTAAAAATAACTAGAAATAACCATATCATTGGATTGTTTAAAGGAGCAATAGAATTTAAAGATTATAATGAATTTTGGATAAGATATTTTGGATTAAAAGATAATGTAAATACTGAATATATTAAAAATAGCCTACTGAAAAAAATAATTAAAATATTTAGGGAATTTAATATAGGAAAATTTTATGTGATAATTTCTAGTGATGAAAAGGATGAATTGAATTTTTGGAATAAAAATGGTTTTTTATTGGTAAAGATATGTGATGACATCGTAAATGTAAAAGAAAAGGATAAGACTTTTATATTATTAAAAGAGGAAATAAAAAGTAAGAATTAATTTGGACAAGGTAGCATATATATATGAATAATTAAGAAAAAATCCGTAAATCTAAGGAAATGGGAGTTTGGTTAGGGTACTTGACAGCATTTAACTATATAAACTATAATTATATAGTGATAAAAAGGGGAATGGGTTAAGAAAAAGTTACATTTTATTAGGGGGTTTTTTTATGAACTTTAGTAGAAAAAAGGTTATTTTAGTATTAGCTTTAGGTATGATACTTTCCATTGGAAAACTTAATGTGGCAAAGGCAGATACTATACTAAAAAACAACGGAGTTTCAAAAATTCGTTCTACTAGCATAAAAGTAAATAAATCTATAAATACTCAGAATAATAGTTTGGTTAGTAATAGAGCTTCTAGAGGCGGAGATTATAATAGTGCATACCAAAGGGGAATGGGATTAATAGATTATGCCAAGGGTTTTCTAGGAAAGCCATATGTTTGGGGTGCAGAAGGACCTAATGCTTTTGATTGCTCAGGTTTAACATTATATGTATACAGAAATGTAGGAATAAGTCTTCCTCATTACACTGGATCACAAGCAGAATTAGGGAAAGCGGTAAAAAGAAATGAACTTATGCCGGGGGATCTTATATTCTTTAACACCACAGGGTATTTGGCACATGTAGGGATGTATGTAGGAAATGGCAAATTTATTCATGCGTCTTCTGGAGGTCATAGGGTAATAATAAGTGATTTGTCTCAAAGTTACTATAGCTCAAGATATGCAAAGGCTAGAAGGATTTTAAATTAGATATACAAAATCTCGATGTATTCGAGATTTTTTTTTATACAAAATCTCCTAAATTATATTGTTCTATTTATGGTTTACATAAAGTAATAATAAATATAGTTTAATAACAAGGAGGTAAAATTATGAAGTACACTAGATATAATGTTAAGAGAAAAACTAATAAAAGGTTTATAGCAGTAATCATATTGCTTGTGGCTGCAATGTTGATAGTTATTGGAAATGGTAAGGGAATAAAAATATTGAATAAAGCTGAAAATACTTCACCTAAGGAAATTAGTATTAAAAATACAACTGGGAAAAAAGAAAAAAATTTTTATGCTATTCAATGTGGAGTATTTTTAAGTAAAGAATATGCAGATACTTTAGTAAATACATTGAAACCCTATGGAAGTTCTTTTATAGTAAAAGTAGATGATAAGTTTAAAGTAATATTGGGTATATATAAAGAGGAGGACTTAGAGAAAACAGTAAGCATTCTAAATAAAAAAGAAATTCAAAACACTAAATTAACTTTTAAAATAAAAGGAGAGGATCTTTGTAATTTAGAAATTATTGAACTTATAAATGCCAATTTAGATGTTTTAAGTCAATTCTCAGATAAAAATGTAAAGGCATTTAAAACTGAAAAATTAAAAAAATGGAATAGTTCTCTAAAGGCTGTGGATGAAAAAAGTAAAAATATACAAGTTTTAAAATCTCTTAAGGACTATGTGAACAAGCTTCCTAATGAAATATCTAGAGAGCAAGTTTCTTCAGGGTATAATTTTATATATAATAGTTTAATTTCCATAAAATAATTTTTAAAAGTTTTTAAATAAATTTGTTGAATACTTGTTTATGATAATATTAAATGGTAAACTATATAAGATAGATTTTGTATGGGGATAAATGATATATTTTGAATGACTATTTTTATGAAGTTTTTGACAATAATATTAATATGTATTATGTTTAGGAAGTGATAACGTGGATTTAGTTTTAGCATCAGCGTCCCCAAGAAGAAAGGAAATACTTGGAAAAGTAACTGAAAATTTTACTGTTGTTGTAAGTACTTTCGAAGAGGACACAGTGAAATATAAAGGTGATATTCAATGGTATGTAAAGGAACTATCTAAGGGTAAGGCGGAAACTGTAAGTGCAAACTTAAAAAATGAAGCTTTAGTAATTGGATGTGATACAGTAGTATCACTTCAAGGAAATATTTTGGGTAAACCTAAAGATGAACAAGATGCTTTTTTTATGCTTAAATCTTTAAGCGGAAAGTGGCATGAAGTTTATTCAGGAATTACCATTATAAATACTAAAACAAATAAATTTTTAAGTGAATGTGTTTGTACAAAGGTTAAATTTAGTCATATATCAGATGATGATATTAAAAAATATATAGAAACTAAAGAACCGATGGATAAAGCAGGTGCATATGGAATACAGGGATTCGCCGGTATTTTTGTAGAGAAAATAGAGGGATGTTACTACAATGTAGTAGGTTTGCCTTTAAATAAATTGAATTTTATGATGAGGGATATGGGGGTAAATTTATTATAGGAGGAATAGTTTTGAATGTTTCTTTGAAGATAATGGATTTACCTAAAAATGAAAGACCAAGGGAAAGGTTGTTAAGATATGGTCCAGAGGCCTTGTCGAATGCAGAACTATTAGCAGTGATACTTAGAACAGGCTGTAAATCAGAAAACATCATTACATTAAGCAATAGAATATTAAAAGATGGCAATGGATTAAATGGTTTGTTAAATATGGATGCTGAAGAATGCATGAAGATAAAAGGTATTGGAAAAGCTAAGGCTTCTCAAATTCTAGCTTTAGCAGAAATTTCTCGGAGATTTAAAGCCTATAAATCAGGTGAAGAGTATAAAATAACATCACCTAGAGATGTAGCAAATTTATTGATGGAAGACATGAGATACCTAAAGAAGGAATACTTAAAAATTATAATGCTAAATGTAAAAAATATAGTTTTAGGTGTTAAAGATGTATCTGTAGGAAGTCTTAATTCTTCTATTGTGCATCCAAGAGAAATTTTTACTGAGGCTATAAAAAAACATAGTGCGTCTATAATATTGTGTCATAACCACCCATCAGGAGATCCGTCACCTAGTGGGGAAGATATAAATGTAACTAGGCGCATAAAAGAGTGTAGCAAAATACTGGGAATTGATTTCTTAGACCATATAGTAATAGGAAATGGAACTTATATTAGCTTAAAGGAAAAAGGAATAATGTAACGAAAGGAGAAAAACTTATGGGTTTTTTTGGAATATCAAAAGATATGGGAATTGATTTAGGAACAGCAAATACTTTAGTATACATTAAAGGTAAAGGAATTGTTTTAAGTGAACCTTCAGTGGTAGCTATAAATAATATAAATAAAAAGGTTTTAGCAGTAGGTGAAGAAGCTAAGCAGATGATTGGTAGAACCCCAGGGAATATAGTTGCTATAAGACCACTTAAAGATGGGGTTATAGCAGATTTTGATGTTACAGAAGAAATGCTTAGAAACTTTATAAATAAAGTTAGTGCTAAAAGTGCATTTTCTACACCAAGAATAGTTGTATGTTTTCCATCAGGTGTAACTGAAGTAGAAAGAAGAGCTATAGAGGAAGCTACAAAGCGTGCAGGTGCTAGGGAAGTTCATTTAATGGAGGAACCAATGGCAGCAGCAATTGGTGCAGGACTTCCAGTTAATGAACCAACAGGAAGCATGGTAGTAGATATAGGTGGAGGAACTACAGAAGTAGCTATTATTTCCTTAGGGGGAATAGTTACAAGTAAATCTTTAAGAATAGCAGGAGATGAATTAGATCAATCTATAATCAATTATATAAAGAAGCAATATAACCTAATGATAGGTGAGAGAACAGCTGAAAATATAAAGATAGAAGTAGGATCTGCTTTTAAAACTTCAGATGAGCAAAAGATTATGGAGATAAGAGGAAGAGATCTTATAACAGGTCTTCCAAAAGTAGTTGAAATAAATGAAGAAGAGGTTAGAGATGCTTTATCAGAGCCAATTGCATCTATAATAGATTCTATCAAAACTACTCTTGAAAAGACACCACCAGAATTAGCAGCGGATATTATGGATAAAGGTATCATGCTTACTGGAGGGGGAGCGCTATTAAGAGGACTTGATGATTTAATAAATCATGAAACACATATGCCGGTAAAAATTGCAGAATCACCATTAGAATGTGTTGCCATTGGTGCAGGAATGGCCCTTGCCAATATAGATAAAATGAATAAAAGAGCATAAGCATGAAGCTTTTTAAGAAAAAACTGACAGTCGCAATTATTGTGCTGTCAGTTGCATTTTTAGCCCTAATAGGCTACTCTGCAAAAAGGCAAAAGATTTCTGCAATAGAAAATGGCGTAGGTGTAACTTTGAATTCTGTACAAAAATTTATATATGATATTTGTTATGAAGTACAAAATTCTATTGGTTTTCTAAAAAACTTTTCAGAAGTTAAAGAGGAAAATATTAAACTAAAAAAAGAAAACGAAGAACTGAAAGATAAGCTTACTAGACAATTTATGATAACAGATGAAAATGAAAGATTAAAGCAAATGCTGAATTATAAAGATCAAAATTCAGAGTATGATCATTTAGGATGTGGTATCATAGGTAAAAGTGGAAGCGACTACTTAAATGGATTTATAATAAATAAGGGTAAAAAAGATGGAATAGACAAAAGAATGGCAGTGGTAAATTCTTTTGGATTAGTAGGTCAAGTTACTTCTGTAGCAGATAATTATGCTATAGTACAAACTATAGAAAATGAAAATATTGCAGTAGGAGGATACATAGTAGGTACAAAAGAAAACACTGGGATAGTCAAGGGATATAAGGACAAAAATAATAAGTTATTTGCAAGGCTGCATTATCTACCTATGGATTCAAAGGTTAAGGTAGGAGACGAAGTATTGACAGGACTTGTGGATGTATCATCAAAAGACGTAGAGCCAGGAGTATACCCAAAAGGAATAAGAATAGGCAAAATAGTAAGTATTGAAACAGATAAGGGTAAAATGATGAAAAATGCTGTAATTGAGCCTTATGTAGATTTTAATAAACTAGAAGAATTGTTTGTTTTGATTCCTAAAGAAACTAGAAAGATAAAATAATAAGGTGTGATGTAATGTGAAAAGAATAATAACAGTGTTTGTTTTATCTATAACGTTTTTAATACTGGATAATACTGTAATACCTTTTATAAATATTAAAGAATTTTATCCAAGCTTACTTTTTATATTTGCAATAAGTTATTCTATTGCAGAGGATGAGAATTCTGCAATACAAATAGGTATATTATCAGGAGTCTTACAGGACATTTATTTTCAAGGATTTTTTGGAATAAATTGTTTTGTAAATATGATTCTTTGCTTCTTAGCATCTCAAATAGGAAAAGTTATATTTAAAGAAAAAAAACTTATACCTATTTTAACTATATTTGCAGCCAGTATATTAAAGGGAGTTTTAATATATTCTTTTTCCTATGTATTAAAGTTTTATATGGAGCCTGCAAAAATTATATTTACAAGCATTTACAATATGCTTATTGGGATATTTGTATATGCCTATGTATATAAGCTTTCTACCAAAGAATACATGAAAAAAGATTGGAAGTTTTAAAAGAGGAGAGATTATATGCAAGATAAAAATAAGAAAAAGAAATTTACAAGATATACTGCATTGATAGTTTGTAATATTGTGATTATAACTAGTATTGTATCTAGATTAGTTTACTTGCAGATAGTTAAAGCAGATGAGTATAAAGTAAGAGCTGATAGCAATTACATAAGAGATATATCCACTCCTGCTCCAAGGGGAGATATTACCGACAGAAATGGAGTGATTTTAGCTACTAGCAAGCAAAGTTTTAACTTAACTTATATGGAAACTAAAGAAACTGAAAAAGTTTTTTTTGATACAATGAAGGTTGCTTTTAAAATATTAGATGAAAATGATGAAATTCAAGAAAATGATTTTCCTTTAAAAGTAAATCCTTTTAGATTTGAATTTAATGCAGCAAAAGCAAAAGATAGGGAATGGTTGGAACTTAGATTTAAAATAGATAGAGGGCTTGCAGATAGAGAAGCTAAAAAGTTATATGATAAGCAATATAATGAATTAGACTCAAAAAAGGATGCAGATAAAATTAAAAATATCCATGATAGGATTATGAAGATAAGTCCAGAGGAAACTTTTAAATTTTTAGAAGAAGAATATAAAATAAATAAGCAAAAGTTTTCTTTAGAAGATAGCCTTAGATATATGGTGCTTAAGGATGCTGTTAAGATGCAGAGTTTTTCAGGATATAAACCTGTAATAATAGCTAAAAACATAAAAAGAGAAACTGCTTTCAAATTTTATGAAAGACTAAGTGAATTACCAGGAATAGATGTTTCAAATGAGCCTATAAGATATTATCCTAATGGAGAATTAGCTTCTTCTGTAGTAGGATACATATCTAAAATAAATTCTATGGACAAGGATAGATATCAGGAAAAAGGTTATGACGCTAGCGTTGATTATATAGGTACTGCTGGAATAGAGAGGGTCTTTGAAAATAGACTTAGAGGTTCTAAGGGACAGAGAACTGTAAAAGTTAATAAATATGGTAGAATAGTTGAGGAGTTATTTAAAAAGAGCCCTTATCAAGGAGAAAATGTAAAACTTACCATAGATGCTAATATTCAAAATGCTGCGGAGAAAGCAATGGATGATACTTTGGCAGAATTAAGAAAAAACCCAAGACCAGATCCAACAGATTCAAGTATATATACAGCAAATGCTACTAGAGGAGCAGCAGTAGCTGTAGATATTAAAACTGGTGAAATATTAGCTCTAGTTAGTAGACCGGGTTTTGATCCTAACATATTTACTATTCCAGGAAAATTAAATGATGAAACTATGAAAAAATATTTCAATCCAGATTTAAATGAATTTGGAAGAGATTATATAAAGAAAATGGGATTAGCTTCTGGTGAAAGCGATATAGAGAAAAAGCTAAATGAATTATTTCCTTTAGATAAAAGTATTAAGGATAATAAAACTATAAGACAAGACATGTATGACATAGTTCCTAAATCTTTTTATAATTATGCTACCTATGGATTAACTCCACCAGGATCAACTTTTAAACCACTTACTGCTATAGCAGGATTGGAGGATGGAGTTATTGACATAAATACTACTGTCAATGACACAGGTACATTTGAAAAGTATAATGGGAAATGGAGTTGCTGGAAGCATGGTGGACACGGTATTATAGGTGTGGTAGGAGCTTTAAAAGAATCCTGTAACTATTTCTTTTATAATATAGGTTCTTTATTATATGAAAAGTATAAAGATACTTCATTAGAAAAGGCCTTTAATACACTACAAAAATATGCTGAAAAATATGGACTTGGTAATTATACAGGAATAGAGATACCAGAAAAAAAAGGTGGAGCATATAATTTTAATGATTCTATAAAAAATAGTACAATATTATTTTATTATACCGCTAGGGATATATTGAAAAATGGATATGAACCAGCTAGAAATAAGAGATTTACTCCTATAGACATAAATATAAGAGAAAAAGAAGAAGATAGCAATGTAACAGAAATAAAGAAAGATATAAAGAAAACTATAGAAAGTACAATAAAATCAGATTCAAATTTAAAGTCTAAAGCGGAAAATTCAATAAAATATACAAAAGAATTAAAAAATAATCTGAAGAGATTAATAGATACGTATGACAAAGATACTAAGAGTAAATATACAGAAAAGGATATAGAAAATGCAGCAGTAGCAACTATAGATTTTTGTATATGGGATGCAAATACTCAAATTTATACTCCAGGTAATATAATAAATGCTTCCATAGGTCAAGGTGAACATAATTTTACTCCAGTGCAACTGGCAAGTTATGCAGCTACTATAGCTAATGGTGGTCACAGATATGAACTTCATTTATTTAAAAGTGCTTATGATGAAGAAGGGAATGTTACAGAAGAAAAGAAACCTAAAGTAGTTGATGAGATAAATATTAAGCCATCTACAGACCAAGCAGTAAAAGAAGGTATGAAGGCTGTTACTGGCGAGGGTGGAACGGCTACAAAGGCTTTTGATGGATTCCCTATTAAAACAGCAGGTAAAACAGGAACAGCTACCTTCTCTGCTAAGCAAAATGAATTTGGAAGATCAGCTTTTGCAGTATATGTAGGATATGCACCAGCAGAAAATCCAGAAATAGCTGTTGCGGTAGTTGGATTTGACGCAGGCCATGGTGGTTATATAGCACCTGTGGCTAGGGCAATTTATGAAAAGTATTTTTCAGAGAGATTGAAAAAGGAATATCCATCCTATGTTCCAAAGTATAATTATACTTTAAAAACAGAAAAAAATCATGAAGCTTCGGCTAAAAGTGAAGAAAAAGACAAGCAAAGTGATGATTCAAAGGATAAAAGTGGAGATATTAAAAAAGAAAAAGATTTGAAAAAAGAAGTAAATTAAAAAAATGGGGATGTTGTACTAAGAATAAATACTACGATATATTGAGATAGATTTAAATTTTCAAAACAATTTATCGTAGGTAAATTCTTTAATGCAACAGCCTCATTTTTTTATATATTTTATAGACAATAAATTTCATATTATAGTATTATTAAAAAAAGCACTAAAAAGAAGGATTTTGCATGTGTATGTTGAAATAATAAATTATGTTGGCTTATGGAGGTCTAATTTAATTATGGTACGCAATAGTATATTGGTTAAAGGAAACAAAGAAGGATTGAATATAATTATAAATATGGAAGCATTTAAAGATTTTGAAGATATGATTGAAGCCTTAATAAAAAAATTATCTAGGGGAAAAAAATTTTATAAAGGAACTACACTTAGAATAACTACTCAACTAAAATACATAAATGAAAGAGAACTTAGAAAACTTAAGGATGCATTGTTTGATGAGCTACTAATACAAGATTGTATCTTTGAAGATATAAATGAAAAAAGCGATAAAATATTTGCAGGTATATATGAAGGGCGTACCAAATTTATTAGAAGGTCCGTAAGAAGTGGTCAAATAGTTAATTACCCAGGAAATTTGGTTATAATAGGTGACGTTAATCCAGGAGCGGAGGTATCTGCAGAAGGAAATATAATTGTCCTTGGAGTTTTAAAAGGCTATGTGCATGCAGGAAGTACTGGCAATATAAATGCTATAATAGCAGCTTTTAAACTTCAACCTCAAATAATACAAATAGCAAATGTAATAACAAGGGCTCCAGAGGATGAGGTTAAACCTCAATATCCAGAGGTGGCTAGAATAAAAGGTGAAAGTATAATAGTAGAACCTTATTTGCCAAATAAATTTATTTAATGGAGGTATATAGTATATGGGAGAAGCGATAGTAATAACATCAGGTAAGGGTGGAGTAGGAAAGACAACAACTACTGCAAATATAGGCACTGCATTAGCTGCCATGGGTAAAAAAGTTGTTTTAGTGGATGGAGATACTGGTCTTAGAAATTTAGATGTACTTATGGGACTTGAAAATAGAATAGTTTTTACAATTATTGATGTAATAGAAGAACGCTGCAGACTTAAACAAGCCTTAATAAGAGATAAAAGATTTGAAAGTTTATTTTTATTACCTACAGCTCAAACAAGAGATAAAAGTGATATAAATGCTAAAGATGTTTTGAAGTTGGTTACCAAATTAAAAGAGGAATTTGATTATGTTATAATAGATTGCCCTGCAGGTATCGAACAGGGTTTTGAAAACGCTATAGTAGGAGCCGATAGAGCTATAGTTGTAGTAAATCCAGAAGTTACATCTGTAAGGGATGCAGATAGAGTTATTGGAAAATTAGATGCAAAGGGTGTTGAAGATCATCAGCTTATTATAAATAGAATAAATTATGAGATGACTAGAAATGGAGATATGTTGGATATAGATGACATACTTGATAGTCTTGCAATAAAATTAATAGGTGTTGTACCTGACGATAGAAGTATAACCATATCTACTAATAGAGGAGAACCTATTGTTTTGGATGAGAAGGCCACAGCAGGTAAAGCATTTAAAAATATAGCAAAAAGAATAACGGGAGAGGAAATACCTTTTGAAACTGTAAATGATGAAAAAACAGGTTTTCTAGCATCCATTATGAAGCTTTTTGGTAGAAAATAAGGAGGTAGTGGAATGGATTTTTTTAAAATATTCTCTAACAAGCAGACCTCTAAGGATATGGCAAAGGAAAGACTAAAATTAATTTTAATACACGATAGAAGTGACTTTTCACAAGATTTTTTAGAGGACATTAAGGAAGCATTGCTTAAAGTTATATCTAATTATGCAGAAATAGACAAAGAGGGATTAAATGTGAAACTTGCTAAAACAGATGAATGTGATGGATGTAAACCAGCTTTAATAGCAAGTATCCCCATTAAGAAAATGAAAAATAGATATTAAATAGCTATGAATAATGAAAGTTATGTGTAAATTTATATTAGTTACACGTAGCTTTTTTTTAAATATATATGCTATAATATCATTTGTAGTGATGAAGTTTTGGAGGTCTATTATATGTTAGATAAACTTAAGATAAACAAAAGACTTTTAAAGGAAATAGATTTTTCCGTATTAATAATTTCTATAATTATAGTAGTATTTGGAGCCTTAAATATTTTTAGTGCTACTAGTGGAATAAAATATTTTAAGCTTCAGCTTTTGTGGCTTTTATTAGGATTAGCTGTGGTATATATAATATTAACTATAGATTACAATGTGATTAGAAATTATTCAACTTTGATATATTGGGCAGGGGTATTTTTACTTATTTTAAATGATTTTGTTATAGGTAAAGTAAGTAAAGGAGCTAAATCCTGGATAGGTATAGGCAGCAGGGCTATACAGCCTTCGGAATTTGCTAAATTAGGTCTTATACTTATGCTGGCCAAAAAGATAGATGACATGGAGGGCAAAATTAATGAGCCTAAGAATTTTTTTACTTTGGTATTTTATGCATTAGTCCCTATGGTGCTTATAGTTATCCAGCCAGATATGGGTATGACTATGGTATGCTTTTTCATAGTTTTAGGAATATTCTTTATATCAGGACTAGACCTTAAAGTTATATTTGGTGGGCTAGCTAGTTTAGTAGTATTTATAGCTATAGTGTGGAATTCAGGTATTATTCATGATTATCAACAACAGAGATTGACATCTTTTTTGCATCCGGAAAAAGACGCACTGGGTTCAAATCTGCAGCTTACACAATCTTTAATAGGCATAGGATCTGGTGGAATACTGGGAAAAGGATTTAGAAAAGGAACCCAAACGGCTTTAAGCTTTATTCCAGAAGCTCATACAGATTTCGTTTTTTCTGTGGTAGGAGAAGAGTGGGGACTTGTAGGTGCATTAGTTTTGTTAACATTATATGGAGTTTTGATATATAGATTTATAAAAATAGCCAGAACCTCTAAGGATTGGTTTGGAGCTATAATATGTGTAGGAGTTACATCCACATTTTTGTTTTCATTAATTCAAAATATAGGCATGACCATAGGCATTATGCCCATAACAGGTATAACGCTACCATTAATGAGTTATGGGGGAAGTTCTATACTGTCAAGTTTTATGGCTATAGGTTTAGTGTTAAATGTTTGTATGAGAAGAAAAAAAATAAATTTCTAAGGGGGGATTTATATGAAAATAGCCTTTATTGCACATGATAATAAGAAAGATGATATTATTGATTTTGTAAAAAGGTATAAAGATATTTTTATTGAGCATGAACTATATGCTACAGGAACTACAGGAAGGCTCTTAAATGAAATAGTGGGACTAAAAGTACATAGGTTTCTTTCAGGACCTTTAGGTGGAGATCAGCAAATTGGAGCTAAGGTAGCTTTAGGGGAATTAGATCTAATTATATTTTTAAGAGATCCACTTACAGCTCAGCCTCACGAGCCAGATGTATCTGCACTTTTAAGATTATGTGATGTGCACCACGTACCATTGGCTACTAATGTTGGAACAGCAGAAGTTTTTGCAAAGGCATTAAGAAGTCACTGCAATAATAATTAAATATCATAAATGAATAGCTTAAAACTGTTTTTAAAGTGTACAACTTTAGAAACAGTTTTTTTAATTAGCTCAAATTTTGCACATAAATTTCAAGCTCTACAGTAGATAAATAAATGTTTTTATTTTATAAATGTGAGAGTTGAATAATTAATTGATAAAGTTTTTGTGTAAAGGCAAAATGAAGATTGCCTCAAATAAAATTTTAGTGGTTACGTACTAGACACTGGCTACTGGGGAACGGTGATTATGGACTGGGGACTAGGGAATGGGGAGTGGCGACTAGAAATGGGTGATTTATAATTGTATCTTAAAAAATATATGAAGTACTTTGGTTATTTACAGGTGTGTAAATTAAAACTACATGAAAATCCGCATATAAGATTAATAAGATTAATATATATAAACAGTAATAAAAGATAGGAGGTAAAAAATGGGCAGTTATAATCCACAGTATAGAGAATATTACAATTCTATATTGAACAAAAGAGGAGTATATCCTAAAAATACTAAAAATTCAAATATAAAAAAGGAAGACTTTATAACCAGGAGGATAATAAGAGATTTAACAGGAGTGCTTATACTATTTATAATAGTTTTACTTTGCAAGATTGTTATTACACCAACTACTCAGAAAGTTTATAATTATTCTAAGAAAATAGTTAATGAAAATTTTGATTATAAAAAGGTCTTTGAGACTGTTAAAGCTTTTGATTTTAAAGAATTTAAAACTAAGTCCCAGGATTATATAGAAAAGGCTATAAATAAAATAAATAAAAAAGAGCCAGTAAAACAGGTAGTAAAAAATGATTATGAGGTACCCTGTGTAGGAAAGTTAGTTTCTGAATTTGGTGAAAGAGTAGACCCATTTACAGGTAAAAAGCAAATGCACAATGGAGTAGACATAGCAGTGAAGGAAAACACATCTATAAAGGTATGTGCTGATGGAAAAGTGAAAGAGTGTGGTGAGCACAAGGAACTTGGTAAATACATAGTAATTGACCATGGTGAAGGTATAGAAACTAAATATGCTCACTTAAATGAAATACTAGTAAAAAAAGATCAAAAGGTGAAGAAGGGTGAAAATATAGCTAAAAGCGGTAATACGGGTAAAAGTACAGGACCTCATCTACACTTTGAAATAATGTATATGGGAGAAAATAAGGATCCCAAGGATTTTTTGAAATTAGCAATGTGAATGGAGAATGGGATAATGAATGGTTAAGTTTAAAAAATATTTTTTTCTTATATTTTTATGTTTATTAGTTATGGGCTTTAGAGGTAAATTTTTAGTGGCGTTTATAATGGCTTTTCTGCATGAAGTAGTACATTATGTTACAGCTAGATTTTTAGGTTTTTCAGGATTTGATATAGAAATATGGCCTATAGGTACGGTGCTTAAGCTAAAAGATTTAGATGAAGCAACGCCTTTGGAAGATATAATTATTTCTGTATCAGGTCCTTTATTTAATATAATAGTTGCATTAGCTTTTCATATATTTTTTAATATTTTTAAGTTACAGCAGCTTAGATTATTAGAGATAACTAATTTAGCCTTAGGAATATTTAATTTAATACCTGCTTTGCCTTTAGATGGAGGTAGGATACTTAGGGATTTACTAAACATTAAAATTCATTATAAAAGAGCAAATATAATAACGGTAAACTTTAGTTTAGTCATTGGTTTTGCTTTTATTTTTTATTACTTTTTATTGTTTTATAAAAAAAGTATTTTTTTGTACAATTTAAACATAGGTCTTATTGGCTTATTCATAATTGTTTATTCAAGTAGAGAAAGAGAAAGGATAGTTTATTTAATTATGGGGGATGTTATTAAAAAAAGGGTTAATTTTTTAAAAAGAGGGTATTTACAAAATAGAACGGTTTCTGTTTGTAGTAAAAAAAATTTGCTATTTATGATGAATTTAATAGATAAAAACAGGTATAATATTTTTTATGTATTAAATGATGAGATGAATGTTATAGACATAATTTATGAGCAGGAAATAATAGATGCATTAAAGGTGTATGGTAATATAACTATTGAGGAGTATTTAAGATTAAAATTGACAATTGACAATTGAGAGTTGAGAATTGAGAGAACGATCTCTAACCTTCAGATGGAGTAAAAACTCTATCTGAAGCTAAGAGCTCTGTTTATAAATCATAAGCTTTTAAAGTTTTTAACTGGTGTATGATAGCCATATGTGATAAAATAATTAGATGTAAAAAACATGAGGAGGAAATATAATGAAGAAGATTTCTGATGATATTTTATATAAAGTTGAGAAACCTGCAAGATATATTGGGGGAGAAATTAATTCCTACAATAAAGATAAAAATAAAGTAGATATAAGATTTGCATTTTGTTTCCCAGATGTATATGAAGTTGGAATGTCACATTTGGGTACAAAAATACTTTACCATGTGCTTAATAAAAGGGAAGATACCTTTTGTGAAAGAGCCTTTGCGCCTTGGCCAGACATGGAAAAATTAATGAGAGAAAATGAAATTTCTATGTATGCTTTAGAGACAAAGGATCCACTTAAGGAATTCGATTTTATAGCCTTTACATTGCAATATGAAATGAGTTATACAAATATACTAAATATGCTAGATATGAGTGGAATACCTATAAGAGCTTCAGAAAGAAGTGAAGAAGATCCTATAGTATTATGTGGAGGACCTTGTGCTTATAATCCAGAACCACTTTATGATATAGCAGATTTATTTTCCTTAGGTGAAGGGGAAGAACATTTAAATGATGTTTTAGACTTATATAAGGATATGAAAAAACAGGGAAAATCTAAAGATGAATTTTTAAGAGAAGTAGCTAAGATACCTGGAACTTATGTGCCAAAGTTCTATAAAACTGATTACAACCAAGATGGAACTATTAAAGAATTTAAACCTGTTAGTGAAGAATTTCCAGAGAAAATTGCAAAAAGAATTATAAAAGATTTTAATGAAGTAGAATATCCAACAGATTTAATAGTTCCTTACACAGAAATAGTGCATGATAGAATAATGCTAGAGACTTTTAGAGGGTGTACAAGAGGCTGCAGATTTTGCCAGGCAGGAATGATATACAGACCTGTAAGAGAAAAGAAAACTGATAAGTTAGTGGAATTGGCAGATGAACTTATTAAGAAAACAGGTTATGAAGAAATATCCCTTACTTCCCTAAGTATATGTGATTATTCTGATATTAAAAATTTAATATTTTCACTAATAGAAAGATATAAGGATAAAAAGGTTGGGGTATCACTACCTTCTATAAGAATAGATTCTTTTGCAGTAGATTTAATAAAGGAAATTCAAAAGGTAAGAAAAACAGGAATTACTTTTGCTCCAGAAGCTGGAACTCAAAGAATGAGAGACGTTATAAACAAAGGTGTAACAGAAGAAAACTTAATAGATTCAGTAAGCAGTATTTTTAAAGCTGGGTGGAGTACTGTTAAACTATACTTTATGATAGGACTTCCTTATGAAACCATGGAGGATGTTAAGGGCATAGCTGAACTGGGAGATAAAGTTGTAGATGAATATTATAAAGTCCCAAAGACAGAAAGACAAAAGGGTCTTAAAGTTACTTTAAGTAGTTCTATATTTGTACCAAAACCATTCACACCATTTCAATGGAGTCCTCAGGATAATATGGAAAGTGTTAAGGAAAAAATACAGACACTTAGAAATACTATCAAGAGTAGACAAATTACATATAATTGGCATGAGTCACCAGTAAGCTATATGGAAGCTATATTTGCAAGAGGTGACAGAAGGATGTGCGATGTACTTATAAAGGCTTTCCAAAAGGGAGCTAAGTTTGATGGTTGGAATCAATATTTTAATTTCCAGATATGGCAAGAAGCACTAGAAGAGTGCGGGGTAGATGGAGATTTTTATGCATATAGACAAAGAAGCTATGATGAAATACTTCCATGGGATTTTATAGATGTAGGGGTTTCAAAGGAATTTTTAATTAAAGAAAATGAAAGAGCTAAAAATGCGGAGGTTACTCCAGATTGCAGACAAGGTTGTAAGCTATGCGGCATAAATACTAATAAGCATTTTAAAGAAGGGAAGTGTTTTGAAGGTGCGTTATTTAGTTAAGTGTACTAAAGAAGATGAAATAAAATTCATATCCCACTTAGATTTTTTAAGAACAGTACAAAGAATAATAAGAAGGTCGGAATTGCCAGCTGAATATTCAAAGGGATTCAATCCTCATTTAACTTTATCTATAGCACAACCTTTAGGTGTTGGAGTTTTCTCCTCCGCTGAGTATTTTGATTTTAGTTTAATAGAAGAATTAGATGAAAAATATATACTAGATAAATTAATAGAATCTTCTCCTTTAGGAATTAAAATACTGGATGTAATAAAGATTAAAACCATTGAAGGTAAGAAAACACCAGCTTCTATGGCGTTAGTTGAAGCATCAGATTATTCAATACATATACCTTATGAAAATGGTTCAGAAGTTGATATACAGTTAAAAGAATTATTAAATAGTAATGAATGGAATGTGATTAAGAAAACAAAAAATGGTGAAAAGGAATTTAATATAAGACCTTTAATTAAAAAAATAAAATTCCAGTTTAATGAAGGTTATTTAAAAATTGAAGTTTTAGTTACCTCTGGTAGTAAAGATAATTTATCTCCTCAGATTCTTGCAGAATACATACAAGACCATACAGAGGGAGCTCAAAAGGACAAATTTGTAAAGATTCAAAGAAAAGAACTTTATACTTATAGGGGAAAGAAATTGGTGAGTTTACAGGAATATTTTAAGAGCCTATAGAATTTTGTTGCATAGTAAAAATTATGCTTTATTAATTGAAAGTAATAAGCTATGTGAAAATTTAAATTAGGCATTGGAGAGCAGGGATTTGCAATAGGGTGGTGGAAAAGTGTGAAAAAAATATACATAGAGAAGCAAGGCACTTGCACTAGAGTAGCAGTAAAAAAAGAAGATGAGCTTAAAGCCATATTGATTCAGGAAGAAGACCGAGAGCCTCATATAGGTGAAATATATAAAGGTATTGTTAAAAACATTATAAATGCTAATAATAGTGCATTTATAGATATAGGAACAGAAAAAAACTGCTATATGCATTTACAGGATTCCAATGAAAATAAAATAAAAAAAGGGGATCATGTTATAGTAGAAGTGGTAAGGGAGGCTATTGGAGATAAAGGGCCAAGGGTTACCACAGAGATAAGTATTCAAGGCAGTTATTGTGTTTTAACTACTTTTAATAATAGAATCAATTTTTCTAAAAAAATAGAAGATGTTGAATTTAAAAGAAATATAATAAAGGGCATAAAGAAACATAAAAGTTTTGGTGTAATCATAAGAAGTAAAGCAATAGATGTTACGGTAGAAGATATGAATAAGGAAATAGAGTATCTATATAATATATATCTTAAAGTAATAAAAGATGGAACATATACTCTTAAACCTAAATTATTATACAGTAGCAGGGGAATTATAAATAGAGTTTTAAGAGAATATGTAGATGATACCTCTGCTGAAATAATTACAAATAACAAAGAGTATTATGATTACATGCTAGATTATATGATCAATAGAGAGTTACTAAGTACAAAGTTAACTCTTTATGATAAAACTGAAAACTTATTTAGCTATTATGAAATAGAAAAATCACTAGTTCATTTAAGAAATAATAAGATTTCTCTTCCATCAGGAGGAAATATAGTAATAGATAAAACAGAAGCCATGTATGTGGTGGATGTAAACACTGCTCAAAATATAAGGCATGAATCAATGAGAAAAGCTGTGCTAAACACAAATTTAGAGGCGGCAGAAGAGATTGTGAAGCAAATAAAGCTGAGAAATTTAGCAGGAATAATAATTATTGATTTTGTAGATATGCATATGGCACAGGATAGAGAAGCAATTATAAATGCAGTAGAAAAAGGCTTTAGTGATGAGGGAAACAAAACTAAAATTTACCCATTTACGCCTCTTGGACTTTTACAAATAACTAGAAAAAGAGTTGGAAAAGATATATATAGCTATTTAGAAGAAGAATGCAAAGAATGTAATGGTGAAGGAAAGCGATTGAGATTATCTTATATAGAATTTCTTATAAAGAATCTTATATATAAAATTCAAGAACAGTGTAAAGGGGATACCATATATATTGAAATTGATGAGAAATATAAGAAAAGTATTTCAGAAGATATTTTATCTTTTATAAAAGAAATAGATGCATTGGATAAAAGAGTTTATTTACAATATACTAACAATAGTGAACTTTTTAAGGTGGAGCCTCTTTTATTTATAAGTCAACTAAAAAAATTGGAAAGTTGTAAGGTTTATGAGGGGATTTTAAAAGAGTAAATTTTCCTTTACAAATGGGTTTTGTTGTGATAAAATGTCATTTGTAGACCGCTCAGATAAGGTTTTAAACGCAGAATGCGTGCCTTTGATGGCGAGACTGGATAGAGGAGGTGTATTTTAATGTACGCAGTTGTAGCAACAGGAGGAAAGCAATATAAAGTTTCTCAAGGAGACGTTATATTCGTTGAAAAATTAAATGCAGAAGTTGATTCAACAGTTGAATTAACTGACGTTCTTGTAGTAAGCAAGGATGGTAATTTAGTAGTAGGAAAGCCTGTAGTTGAAGGTGCTAAAGTTGTAGCTAAAGTACTTGAGCAAGGAAAAGCTAAAAAAGTTATAGTTATGAAATACAAACGTAAGAAGCACTTTAGAAAAAAACAAGGCCACAGACAACCATACACTAGATTACAAATTGAATCAATAGAAGCATAATTATGATTAGTGTAAAAGCTAAACGAAAAAAAGAGAAACTTGTTTGCATCAGCTTAGAAGGGCATTCAGATTACTCTGAAGAGGGCAGCGACATAGTTTGTAGTGCAGCTACTGCAATTTCATGTTCCGTAGGAGATGGAATTCTTACAGTACTTAATATACAGGCAGATTGTTCTGCAGAAGAGGGTTATATAAATATAAATATTGAAGATAATTCTCCAGAGGAAATAGATAGATGTCAAGTTTTGATGGAAACATTGCTTTTAGGATTAAAAAATATCCAGAGCAATTACGGTGGTTATATAAAAGTGCACGAAGAGGAGGTGTAACCCATGTTATTAGTTAACTTACAATTACTAGCTCATAAAAAAGGAGTTGGTAGTTCTAAGAACGGTAGAGATAGTGAATCTAAAAGACTTGGAACTAAATGTGCAGACGGACAATTTGTTTTAGCAGGAAATATCCTAGTTAGACAAAGAGGAACAAAGATTCACCCAGGTCTTAACGTAGGAAGAGGCGGAGACGATACTCTTTTTGCTAAGATAGATGGTGTTGTTAAATATGAAAGAATGGGAAGAGACAAGAAAAAAGCAAGTATCTACCCAGTTGAAGCAGAAGTTGAAATAGCTGAATAGTAAAGGCACCCTTCAGGGGTGCTTTTTTAAAACTTATATATGAAATAACCTGTGATGAAATTATGGAAAAAAGCTATGGGATTATATATAAAGACAAATGCAGGAAGTATTTTGTTTTAAGGATAATTATTATAAAAAGTTTAATTTAGTAAATAATATATTTAATGAAATAGAAAATAACAATTTAAAATTTGTTTACATATATTTTTTTAATAGATTTTATAAAATGGATATATTACAAATGTTGTGTTGCATTATTTAGAATACGCTATAATAGCAATATTTGTTTAAAATTAAAATATTGTTATAAAAACTTTTATTTAAATTGCACAGCAGTTACTAAATAACTATTTAATGTAATCATAATTTATAATATACAATTATATAGTGAGAATTTTAGATTAAAGAGGTATTAGAACTGAACTAAATATTAATTAAGGTAAGGTGAAAAATATGTTTATTGATACAGCGAAAATATTTGTTAAATCCGGCAAAGGCGGAGATGGAGCTATATCCTTTAGAAGAGAGAAATATGTTGCTCTAGGCGGTCCTGATGGTGGAGATGGAGGTAAAGGTGGAAATGTGATTTTGGTAGCAGATTCACAATTAACTACTTTACTTGACTTTACATATCGTAGAAAATATGTAGCTGAACCAGGGGAAAATGGTGGAAAAAGCAAGTGTTATGGAAAAGATGGAGAAGACTTATACATAAAAGTTCCTACAGGTACAGTTATAAAAGATTTTGAAACAAATAAAGTAATGGTTGATTTATCTCATGAAGGAGATAAATTTGTAATAGCAAAAGGTGGCAAAGGCGGAAAAGGTAATGCTAAATACGCAACGCCTACAAGACAGGCACCTTCCTTTGCAGAACCAGGTATGCCAGGAGAAGAAAGATTCATAATTCTTGAATTAAAGCTTTTGGCGGATGTGGGACTAATTGGATTCCCTAACGTGGGAAAATCCACACTGCTTTCTACTGTTTCAAAGGCTAGACCTAAGATAGCTAACTATCATTTTACAACTTTAAAGCCTAATTTAGGCGTGGTATCTGTACCTGAGGCACCAGCTTTTGTAATGGCTGATATTCCAGGAATAATAGAAGGTGCTGCAGAGGGTGTAGGATTAGGACTAGAATTTTTAAGACATATAGAAAGAACTAGACTTTTAATACACGTAGTGGATATTTCTGGTGTAGAAGGAAGAGATCCTATTGAAGATTTTGTAAAAATAAACGATGAATTAAAAAAGTACAGTGTTAAATTATGGGATAGACCTCAAATTGTTGCAGCCAATAAAAGTGATATGCTTTATGATGATGAAGCCTTTGAAAACTTTAAAAATAAATTAGAAGAAATGGGATACAAAAATATATTTAAGATATCAGCAGCAACTCAAGAGGGAGTAGCTGACCTTATGAAGGAATGTGCTAGAATGCTTAGTACAATACCTGTTTCAGAACTTGAAATACCAGAAGAAGAAATGTATATACCAGAAGAAAAGAAATTTACTTATACTATAAGAAAAGATGAAGATGGTGTTTATGTAGTAGAAGGAACTTTTGTAGATAGATTACTAAGTGCAGTAAATGTAAATGATCCAGATTCTCTAAAATATTTCCATAAAGTACTTAAAAATAAAGGTATATTTGAAGAATTAAAGGAAATGGGAATAGAAGATGGTGAAATAGTTAGATTAAATGATTTTGAATTTGAATATTTATTTTAATGGGAGGAAACATTTATTATGATGACAAGCAAACAAAGAAGTTACTTAAGAAGCTTAGCTAATACAATTACTCCAATATTTCAAGTAGGTAAAGGTGGCATAAATGAACCTTTTTTAAAGCAAATAGAAGATGCTTTAGAAGCTAGAGAACTTATAAAACTAAGTGTATTAAATAACAGTGAATTTACTGCAAGAGAAGCTTCAGATATCATATGTGAAAAAATTAAATGTGATGGAGTTCAATGCATAGGAAATAAATTTGTTTTATATAAAAAATCTCAAAAGAAACCTAAAATAGAATTACCATAATAGTTTAATTATTTAATGAAAGAAGAATGCAATATGACTAAGAAGGCTATTTTTGGAGGAACCTTTGATCCTATACATATAGGGCACTTGTATATAGCATACCAGGCCCTATATAAGCTTAATTTAGACAAGATAATATTTGTTCCCAGTGGCAATCCACCTCATAAAACAGAAAGAATTATAACTGATAGCAAGTTAAGATACCACATGATCTTTGAGGCAATAAAGGGAGAAAAGAATTTTGAATTAAGCTCTTATGAGATAGAAAAAAGAGGATTGAGTTATAGTTATGAAACTATAGAATACTTTAAAAACTCTGAAAAAGATACAGAATGGTATTTTATAACAGGCGTAGATTGTTTAATGGAAATTGAAACCTGGAAAAATGTAGATGATATTTTATCAAATTGTAAATTTATCGTTTTTAACAGACCGGGTTACAATATATGTGATATATTAAAATGGAAGGAATTTATCCAAAATAAATATAAGAAAAATATTGAATTTTTGGATATACCTTTATTAGATATTTCATCCACTGAAATAAAGAACATGATAAAAAATGGACAAGAAGTTTATTATTTGCTTCCAAAAGGAGTAGATGAGTACATAAAACATAAGGAGCTATACATTTAGGAGGATTAATATATGTGGGATGAGGAGACTATATTAAATTACTTAAAAGTTAATTTAAAAGAATCCAGATTTAAACATAGTTTAGGAGTACGAGATGTAGCGGAAAAGTTAGCCATAAAATATGATAAAAGCTTAGTTCAAAAGGCTAAAATAGCAGGGATTGTGCATGATTGTGCCAAAAATCTAAGCAATGATAAATTAATACAAATGGTTAGGCAAGAAGGTTATATAGTAGATGAAGTTAGCCAAAAACAACCTCAACTTTTGCACGGTTTAGCTGGTGCCATAATTGCAGAAAAAGTTATGAATATAAAGGATAGAGATATACTAAATTCTATAAAGTTTCATACTACAGGGAAGAGAAATATGACAACTTTGGAAAAAATCATATACATAGGTGATTATATTGAACCTTCAAGAAATTTTAATGGAGTAGAGAATTTAAGAGAAGCAGCTTTTGAAGATTTGGATAAAGCACTTATAATGGCTTTTGATAATACTATTAATTATGTGATTTCTAAGGGCGAACTTTTACATGGAGATACCATAGCTGCTAGAAATTACGCTATTATAAATGGAAAGTTGAAGGTGGAAGAATAGATGGACAAGAGAAGCAATAAAAAAATTGTAAAGAAAAAAGTTGTAAAGAAAAAGAAGAAAAATAGAGTTAAAAGATTTTTTCTAGGAATTCTACTTATAGCTTTAATAGCGTTATTAGGATTCGGCACATATTCATGGTATTCCTTATATAAGATGGGACAAAATATGGATAATAAAAATCCAAAAGACATAGTAGAAACTCCAAAGGTAGAAAAAAATGACCCAGTAAATATACTTATAGTTGGGGTGGATATTGGAGATCCTAAGCTTAAAGGAGCAAATGTACCTAAAAGGACAGATACAATGATGGTTATGCATTATGATCCTAAAGAGAAAAAAGCTCATATAGTATCAGTTCCAAGGGATACGAAGGTAGAAATAAATGGAGGTGCTCAAAAGATAAATAATGCTCATGTTCTAGGTGGAATGAAAGGTGCTATTGATTCTGTAGAAGAGTTATTGGGAATAGATATAAATTATTATGTTAAATTAGATTATGAAGGTTTTAGAAAGGTAATAGATTCTATAGGAGGGGTAGATATGCCTATAGAATATAATATGAACTACGATGATCCTGGCCAAAATTTAAGCATACACTTTAAAAAGGGAACAGTGGCTCACCTAGATGGTAAAAAGGCAGAGGAATTCTTTAGATGGAGAAAAAATAATGATAACACGGGATTAGCTGAAGGGGATATAGGAAGAATTAGAAATCAGCATTTATTTATAGAAAAAGTTATAGAAAAGGCAAAAAGCCCTAGTATAGTTTTAAAACTTAAAGATATATTAGATATAGCTTCTAAATATATAACTACTAATATGTCACCTAAAGAAATAATATCCTATGGTATGTCTGTAGCTAAAGTAGATTCTTCAAATATTAAGATGTCAACTCTTGCAGGAGAGGGAAAATATATAGGTAAAACTTCTTATTTCATATATGATGAAGAAAAGAGTACAGAATTATTAAAGGAACTTAGAGGATCTAAAACGATGGCAATAGATAAGGGATCTTTAAATATTAAAGTATTAAATACAACTAAAAAATCTGGTTTGGCAGCAAACTATGCGGAATATTTAAGAAAGATGGGATATACTCATATAGAGACGGGCAATGCTGAAAGAGTTAATGAGAGTAAAATAATTTTTAACAAGCCTTTAGAAGATAGCGTCATTAAAAATATTAAAAGAGAATTCAAAATAAATAAAATAGAACAAAACTCAGGTTCAGAAGGCAATTCTGATATAACCGTTATGTTAGGTGAAGATCAAGATTATATTAAATAAAATTTGAGATATTAAAAGGCTATGTTTAATTACATGGCCTTTGCTTTTAATGAAGGTGAGGAAAATTATGGATAATATAATAAAATATATAGTTAAAAAAGGGCAAGAAGAAGTTAAGCTAAAAGAATACTTGAAATTTACATTACAATTGTCCAGCAGGTTTATAAGAAACTCAATAAATGATAGAAGAATAAAAGTAAATGGTAAAAATGCTAGGTTAAACAATAAAGTTGCAGTAGGGGATGTAATAGAAATAAAGATAAACAAGGAAGAGGAACAAAATATACCACCAGAAAAAATGGATTTACATATTGTATATGAAGATGAGGACGTAATAGTTTTAAATAAAGCTCCAGGTATGGTGGTTCACCCTACTAGAAGTTATCCAACAGGTACTCTATCCAATGGACTTCTATACTATTTTAAAGAAAAAGGAGAAAATTGCATAGTTAGGCTAGTAAGTAGGCTTGATATGGATACCTCTGGTCTTATTTTAATTGCAAAAAACCAATTTGCCCATATGGCGTTAGCTAGGGATATGAAGGAAGAAACTTTTCAAAAGGAGTATTTAGCCATAGTACATGGAAATTTAAAACAAAAATCCGGCACAATAGATAAGCCTATATATAGAACTGATGATGATAGCATACAAAGGGTAATAGATGTAAGGGGACAGGAGAGTATAACTCATTATACTGTATTAGAAAGCTATGCTGGAGGAGACTTGGTTAAGTTAAAATTAGAAACAGGAAGAACCCATCAAATAAGGGTGCACTTAAGTAGCTTAGGACATCCTCTATATGGTGATATACTATATGGAAAAGAGGAAAAAGACTATATAGTAAGGCAGGCTTTACATGCATTTAAATTGTCCTTCCCTCACCCTAGGGATGGACACATAGTCCAATTAGAATGTGGAATGCCAGAAGACATGAAAGAGTTGATTTCGAAAATAGAAAATTTTAATACAGAAGAAGTAATAAGTGAGAAGTAAAAAGTAAGAAGTAAGAAGTAAAAAGTAAGAAGTGAGAAGTGAGAAGTGAGAAGTGAGAGGTAAGGGGGATTTTTCTCCATTGCGTTATGGAAAATCTTTAATTGAATGTAAGCAATGGTATAATAGGAAAAGGTATAACTGATTCATTAAATTGAAGTGGTTATACCTTTTCTTTTAATAGATTAAAAGATCTTTTATTGTGGACTTACTTTTTATATTTAAATCTTTTTCTTCTTTTTTTTCTTTTTATTATTAAAATTATCCTAAGAACTATATAAATAGCTAAAATTATAATAAATACATAAAATACATATTTTAAAATAGTTTTTCCTGTACTTACGGTATTAGTTAGAACAGTAGAGGCAGTGGTTTTAGGTGTATAGTCCTTTCCACTTAATAGTTTTACCTCACCTATAGATTTACCATCTAATTTTACTTGTGCTGTTCCTATAGTATCACCTTTCTTTAAAGAAGCTTTTCCTAAATTTTCATTTAGTTTAGGTTCTATTTTAAAAGAAGCTTTTGAGGCTAAGGTTTTTTCTATAGTATAGTAAAAATTTTCCCCTAAGCTTAAAGGTATGCTTGAGTTCTTGTTTATTGAATAATTTTCTATGGTTTGTCCCTTTAAGTAAGGCTCCACTAAATCAAAATTTTCATATGCATATTTAAAAAGTGCTAAAGAATCATTAAAATATGTTTTATTATTGTCATGAGTTAATGCAACTATTAATCTATGATTATCTTTTGAAGCACTAGCTACATAAGAATGGAGAGATTGTATAGTATATCCTGTTTTACCTCCCTCACAAATATTATAATAAAATTTTGAATAGGGTTGTACAAGTTTATTCTCATTCCATAAAGGACGTTCTTCCTTGCATACATTAGTAGGTGGTATTTTGTAAGAACTAGTTTTTGCAATCTTTGAGTATTCAGGTTGTTTTACAAGTTCTTTCATTATCAAAGCTAAATCTCTAGCAGAAGTTCTATGTTTATCATCATAAAGGCCACTAGGGTTTACAAAGTTTGTGTTTTTGCAACCTAGTTCTTTGGCTTTTCTATTCATCATTTGAGAAAAACCATCTATAGAGCCGCCTATATGCTCAGCTAATGCTTCAGCACAGTCATTTGCAGAGGCTAATAGAAGACCATATAATAATTGTTCTACAGTTAATTTTTCTCCTTCGAATATGTATATTTTGCTACCATCGGCTACCGGTGGTTTTTTTCCTACAGTAACCATGTCATTTAATTTGCAGTTTTCTAGTGTTAAAAGGGCAGTCATTATTTTTGTAGTAGATGCAGGGGCATAAGGTGTATCTATATTTTTAGAATATAATATTCTACCTGAATTTGCATCTAAAACTATAGCGCCATCAGCAGAAACAGCTGGCTGTGTTGGAGTAGAAGCTTTAGCATAACTGCAAAATATTAAAAAAAATGTGACTAGTGAAATTAGAAACTTTTTCATTTTTGCCTCCTTGAATGTTTTATATTTTTTAGTATATCAAAAAAAGTAGCATTAATCGATACTAAAATATGAAATAATGGCAATAATTAAAGATATGTAACTATAAATTATAAAAAAATATAACATAAATTAAAGAATATGATAACTAGTGATTATTATTTCGAATATAAATTTTAAGCTCTACACTATACAAGGTAAGAAGTAAGAGTTAATGATTTTTAATAACATATAGCCATAAGAGTTTCCAAAGCATGCTTAAAGTTTTAGCAGAAATATCGATGATAACTTTTTACTTATAGTAAATATTATGGAGGGGAGAGAATAAATTGAGAAATAGGGAAAAATATATAGGTTCATTAGTTATACTAGTTATATCAATAATATTTTTAATTGTGGGGTATAATATATCAAAACCTCAAGAAAAGAAAGTTACTTCTGAAAATATGTTTGTGGAAAGTGATACAGTTAAGAAAAGCAGCTTTAAAACAGAATCATCTAGTTCAAATATAGTGGTAGACATAAAGGGTGCTGTAAAAAAACCTGGAGTGTATACTTTAAATAAAGATAGCAGAATAAATGAACTAATTAATAAGGCTGGAGGACTTAAAGAAGATGCGGATTTAGATAGGATACATATGTCTAAAAAATTAAAGGATGAGGACTTAATTTATGTATATAGTATAGGAGAAGAGGAAAAACAGTTTGCTAGTACTAATGGAAATGCTAGTCAAGCAAATAATGGAGTAAGCTCCAAAAGTTCGGAAGATAAAAATGGAAAAGTAAATTTAAATACTGCATCAGAAGAGGAATTAAAAACTCTTCCAGGTGTTGGGGATGCCACTGCCAAAAAAATAATAGATTTTAGAGAAAAAAATGGAGGGTTTTCTTCTATTGAAGATTTAATGAAAATAGATAGGATAGGTGAAAAAACCTTTAACAAATTAAGAGATAAGGTGGACATATGAAGGTTAATATTATAAAATTACTGTATATATAGGGAGGTGTTTAATTATGAACAACAAAAGACTAACACAAATGACTAAAACCTCTGGATGAGCAGCTAAAATAGGGCCGGAGACCCTTTCAAAAATTTTAGATAAGCTACCAAAAATGAGTGACAAAAATTTAATAGTTGGCATTGAAACATCCGATGATGCAGCGGTTTATAAGTTAAGCGATGATATAGCTATAATACAAACTTTAGATTTCTTTACCCCTGTGGTAGATGATCCATATACTTTTGGGCAAATAGCAGCAGCAAATTCATTAAGTGATGTGTATGCTATGGGTGGACAACCTACAGTAGCTTTAAATATAGTATGTTTTCCTAACTGCTTACCTATTGAGGTATTGGGAGAAATATTAAAAGGGGGAGCAGATAAAGTACTAGAAGCAGGAGCAGTGGTAGTAGGAGGTCATTCTGTAGAAGATGATGAACCTAAATACGGTCTATCTGTTACAGGTGTTGTGCATCCAGAAAAGGTTTTAAAAAATTGTGGATGTAAGGATGGAGAAGTCTTAGTATTGACTAAACCATTGGGTGTAGGAATAATAAATACAACTATAAAGGCAGATTTAGCTTCAAAAGAAGCTTATGAAAAAGCCATTAAAAATATGTCTACATTAAATAAATATGCTGGAGAGATAGTGGTTAAATATCCTATAAGTGCGTGTACAGATATAACTGGTTTTGGACTTATGGGTCATATATATGAAATGGCTAGTGGTTCTGATAAGACCATAAGAATTTTAAAAGATAATGTTCCTTACATAGAAGAAGCTAAGGAATATGCTCAAATGGGATTAGTACCAGCAGGAGCTTATAACAATAGAATATATCTAGATGGAAAATATAAATTAAATGATGTACCAGAGTGGCTTGAAGATATTATATTTGATCCTCAAACTTCTGGTGGACTTTTAGTATCTATTCCTAAAGATAAAGCAGATGAGATGTTAAGTGAACTAAATAAATTAGAGCTTAAATCAGCTATAGTAGGAGAGGTTATTCCATTTACTGGAGAATATATAGTAGTAGAATAGATTATATAAACATATAACTTAAGCAGTTTAATTTACGCGGAGATAAGTGAAAGGAACTGATTATATGAACAGAGAACTTTTGAGAAATTTGCCTAAGGTGGATGAACTTTTAAAAGAAGAAATTGTAGAAAAAGAATTAAAGAGTACCATGAGAACTTTAGTTATAGACACTCTTAGAGAAACTATAGATTACTATAGAGATTTAATTCTTAAGGATAAGATAGAAAGTATTTCAAAGGAAGAAATTTTGAAAACCTTTAATAAGCTTATGAAAAAGAATAATTCTCCTAAATTAAAAAAAGTTATAAATGCTACAGGTACTGTTATACATACCAATTTAGGTAGGTCATTATTAAGTAATCAGGCAGTAGAAGCGGTAAACAATGTTTCTATGAATTATAATAATCTTGAATACAATATAGAACAGGGAAAAAGGGGTCTTAGATATAGTCATATAGAAGAACTTATAACTAGGATAACTGGAGCAGAAGCTGCTATGGTAGTTAACAATAACGCTGCGGCAGTTATGCTTGTTTTAAATACCTTATGTAATGGAAAAGAAGCAATTGTATCTCGTGGCCAGCTAGTGGAGATAGGAGGTTCTTTTAGAGTTCCAGAAGTTATGAAATTTAGTAATGCTAAATTAGTAGAAGTGGGAACTACCAATAGGACTCATCTTTATGACTATGAAAATAACATAAATGAAAATACAGGAGTATTATTAAAAGTACATACTTCTAATTTTAAAATATTAGGCTTTACTGAAGAGGTTTCCATAGAAGAATTAGTAGGGCTTTCAAAAAAATATAATGTACCTGTTTATGAAGACATTGGCAGTGGTGTTTTAATAGACTACACTAAGTATGGCTTTACTTATGAACCAACGGTTCAAGAAAGTTTGAAAAAGGGCATGGATGTGGTTACTTTCAGTGGAGATAAGATGCTTGGAGGACCACAAGCAGGCATAATTGTAGGTAAGAAAGAGTACATAGATAAAATGAAAAAAAATCAATTAACTAGGGCTCTTAGAATAGATAAAATGACCCTTGCTGCCCTTGAAGCTACTTTAAAATTGTATTTAGATGAAAAGGAAGCTATAGAGAACATACCTACACTAAATATGCTTTTAAGCAGTAAAGAAACCATAAAGAAAAAGGCAGAAAGTTTAAAAAGGAAGCTAAGAAATAAGGTTAAGAATTTTAATTTTCATATAGAAGAGGATTATTCTATGGTAGGTGGCGGTTCTATGCCTACAGAAAAAATAGAAACCTATGTAATAAAGATTACTAGTGAAGAGTTTACTCCAGAGCAAATTGAATATAATTTGAGAATGAATGAAACTCCAATAGTAACTAGAGTATATAATAATCAAGTTATAATGGATTTAAGGACTATGTTCCAAAGGGATTTTGATACAATAGTAGAAGCATTTTTAACTATGAAGTAGTTAGGTTGATAAGTAAGAAGTAATAAGTAATAACTAATAGTTAATAATTATTAATTCAACTTTTGCAGTTATAAAATAAAAATATAAAATTTGCAGGTAAGTAATAGGTAATAGATAAGAAGTAAGAGTAAAAAGCTAATAGGTAAGAAGTAATAAGTTAATTATAAAAAAACTCCTTGAGTTTTATCCTTCACTTTTACTTCTTACTTTTTACCTCTTACTTGGTCTAACTTACAAATTTATATTTTAAATTCTAAATTAAGAACATTTATTCAGCTAATGTAGCGCTTAAAATTTATATGCGGAAGTTGAGCTAATTATAATTCAACAATTCAAAAATAGGAGTGATTTAATGAAGCACTTAATAATAGGCACTGCAGGACATATAGATCACGGGAAAACAACTCTTATAAAAGCACTGACAGGAAGAGAAACAGATACGCTGAAAGAAGAACAGGAGAGAGGTATATCCATAAACATTGCATTTACCTTTTTTGACTTACCTTCAGGAAGAAGAGCGGGAATTATAGATGTGCCAGGACATGAAAGATTCATAAAAAACATGTTAGCAGGCATAAGCAGTATAGACATAGTGGTTTTAGTAATTGCTGCAGATGAGGGTATTATGCCTCAAACCAGAGAACACATGGAAATACTTCAACTTCTAAATGTAAAAAAGGGCATAGTAGCTCTTACTAAAAGTGACTTGGTAGATGAGGAATGGATAGAGCTTGTCACAGAAGATATTAAAAAAGAATTTAAAGGTACTTTCTTAGAAAATGCACCTATTTATCCTGTATCCTCAAAAAACAAAAATGGTTTTAATAATCTTATAGAAGCTATAGATAATGCCACAGAAGAGGTAGAATCTAAGGATACGGAAGGTCACTTTAGATTGCCTGTAGACAGAGTGTTTTCTGTAAGCGGCTTTGGAACAGTAGTTACTGGAACAGTTATAAGCGGAAAAGTAAAAGTTGGCGAGGACGTGGAGATATATCCATCTAAGATAAGGACCAGAATAAGGGGACTTCAAGTCCATGAAAAGTCTGTAGATGAAGCAGATGCAGGTCAAAGATGTGCTATAAACCTAGCTAATGTAAAGGTGGATGAAATAGAAAGAGGAAATGTAATTTCTAAGGAAAATGTCATGGAACCTTCTTATATGGTAGATACTAAGTTTTACTATTTAAAAAGTGCAGATAGACCAATGGAAAATAGGCAAAGGGTTAGATTATACCATGGGACAGAAGAAATTTTATGTAGGGTTGTAATTTTAGATAAGGAAGAAGTTAATCCAGGAGAAGAGGCTTATGTGCAGCTTAGATTGGAAAAACCACTGTGTGCTCAAAGAAATGATAGATTTGTAATAAGAAGTTACTCTCCTATGCATACCATAGGTGGGGGCAGTATAATTGAGCCAGTGGCTGTTAAAGCCAAGAGATTTGATGAAAAATATATAGAAGAATTAAAATTAAAGGAAAGTGGTCAGGTAGGTGGCATAATAGAAACAACTATTAAAAAGTTAAGTTCTAATTTCCCGGATTTTAAAGCTATTGTAAAGGCTTTGGGAAAAAATGAAAAGAGTCTTCAAGAGGAAATAGATGCCTTAGTGGAAGGAAATAAGGTGGTAAAATTAACTGCATTAGGTGAACCTTTATATGTACACAAAGAATTTTTGCAAAGAAGCATGGATAGGCTTCAAGAAATTTTAGAGGACTATCATTCAAAATATCCACTAAGACCAGGATTATCAAAAGAAGAAATAAAAGAAAAGATTTTTGGAAAAGGTCTAAAGCAAAAAATATATGATGAATTATTGGATATGGTTGTAAAAAATGAAATCATTGATGTGCACGGTAAGTACATATCTGCCCATGGTTTCCAAATAAAATTTAATGAAGTACAAGAAAAATTAAAGGATAAAATATTAAAGGAATACCAAAATGGAAAATATACTCCACCTAAGTTTAAGGAATTACTGGAAAAAGAAAAGGAAAAGGAAGAATTTAAAACTGTATTTGAAGCACTTATATTAAGTGGTGATTTGGTTAAAACTGATGAAGAATGCATTTTCTCTAAGAGCAATTATGAAGAGGCCAAAGATAAAATAATTGCCTACATGAAAGAAAATGGAAGCATAACCCCAGGAGAAGCTAGGGAGATTTTAGATACTAGCAGAAAATATGTGGTAGCTCTTCTTGAGTATTTTGATGGAGAAAAGCTTACTAGAAGAGTAGATAGCAAGAGAGTTTTATATAAAGCACAGTAAAAATATATTGTGAAGTAAGTGCTATAGGAAAAATCTGCTTTTAATTCCGTGATAAATGTGAAATTTTGGACTGTGAACAATACGCCAAGAACTTCTAATATTTGTCCATTTAAAGCCCCTAAAGTTTTCAAACTCACTCGTTCCTCGCTCAGACAATGAAAACTTCTTAACGGTGCTTTAAATGGACAAATAAAGAAGTTCTAAGGCTAGTTCAATAGTCCTAAATTTCACATTTATCACTCCATTAAAAGCAGATTTTTCAGTTACAGAGTACTTACTTTGTGGGGGGGCGACCTACTAAAGGATGATTTTCCTCCACTTCGTTACGGAAAATCTTTAATTATAAAAAAGAAAGCGCTCATAATATTTTTTTGGCGTAGCCGTTCTTTTAGTCAACAATCCTTAAACACTAATTTTTTTTAAGTACTGGGTACTAACCAGTTACTAGGAAGGTATAGAAATGAAGTAAGTATAACTTTTCTTTTAGCGCTTTAAAAATCTTTTATTGGCGGTAGCCACAGAAATATAGAAATATCAAATATCAATCCCTCCTCACCTAGCACCTAGTACCTAGTACATATATATTCCTAGCGCCTAAAAATTAAGAATTACACTAAATCATTTGGGGATTGGAGGCTGAACACTAAAAGAACGGCTCTGTCTAAAAATATTATTATACCTTTCTTTTTCTAACTTAAAGATTTTCTGAATAAAATGAAGAAAATCCACATTAATTGATATTTGATATCTGATATTTGATATTTGATATCTGATATTTATATATTTAGTATGGCTACTGTCAATAAAAGATTTAAATTCTAAAATTTTTCGTAATGCAATTAAGAAAAATTATCTTTAACTATTACTTCTTACTTTTTACCTACTTCTTACCTTTTCTCCACTACAAATTAAGATTTATACAAACAACTGCCTTAGGGAAAAAGGAATTGAATTTAAAATTTTCATTTATAAAAAATAGTTGAAAAAACGTTTTCTCTATGATATAATGAAACTCGTGATTTGACGAAAAAAGTATATATATGGGGGTAGATAGGTGCTGGTGTGCCTGCCGGTCTTCAAAACCGTGTTGCCGGGGTAGGACCTCGACGGGTGAGTTCGATTCTCACATACTCCCGCCAATAAAGATAAATAACCTGCAAGCAAGTAATATCAAGGATTACAAGGCTTGTAGGTTTTGTTGTTTTTTAATAAATTCATTAAAAAAGTTGTACGATGGTTGTGCAGTAATTTTTAAAAAAATTTATTTAGAGGGTGAAAAAAATTTTATTTCATACATTAGTTAATTTAGCTAAAGAATTAAATAAAGAAAAAATTCTATGGGCAGTGGGAGCATCTGTAGTTTTAAATAATTATGGATTAATAGATAAACCTAATGACATAGATATATTAGTTCATATAAAAGATATAGAAAAAGTGGATATGATTTTAAAAAGATTGGGAAGAAAAAAGTTAAGAGAAAAAACAGATACTTATGCAACAAAATATTTTTATGAATATGTGGTAGAAGGTGTAGATATAGATATTATGGCTGGATTTATTATTAAGCATAATAGTGGTGAATATCAGTATTGCTTTGATGATAAATCTATAACTGCAATAAAAAATATTAAAGGGGAATGTATTCCTTTAACGTCTTTGGAGGATTGGTATATTATATATCAATTAATTCCGGGAAGAGAATATAAGGTTGGTATTATAGAGCATTATTTATTGAAAAATGGGCTCAATAATATTAATTTAATAAATAGTGCCTTAAAAGGAAATCTTCCAGAACAGGTTAGAAATAGAACAGAAAAATTATTGTATAATATTGAGAAATAATGGGTTGTTGTATTAAAGAATTTATATATGATATATTGTCTTGAAATTTTAATTTTAGCAAAATATATCATAGTATTTATTCTTAGTGCAACAGCCCTATTATTTATGAAAATACCCGAAAACCTCTGTTGCTTGTCTCGGTGGTGGTTCAAATGTGTCAGGGTTAAGATTTTTTAAAATAATAAAGTTTAAAGTTTTCCACAGAAAAATCTACTAAGCCCTTATTATATAGATAAGCTAAAAAAGCAGATACTGTAGAGTAGGTTATGTGGTAAGCTTTAAAGTCTATTTGCAAGTCTTTTAGTATGCATAAGTTTTCTACTAAATCCTCTTTAGTTAGAGGCTGGTCTAATAGTTCTAGAAATAAATTTATATAATCCTGAAGGTTTTGTATATTTCTATCAATTAAATTTAATAAATCTTCTTTGCTTAAGACTTTTTCACTGTGACTAGGCAAGAAAAAGTCTGCTTCTACAGTTTTTAAAAAATTTAAGGTACTTAAACTTTCTTCTATATTGTTTAAATAAGGAAGAGAGTATTTGTCTAAAATCTCATCACTAAATATACTATCCCCAAGAAAACATACTTTTTCAGGAGTTATAATTCCTATTTGATCTACAGTATGTCCTTTTAATGAAATTATTTCAAATTTATCATCACCTATTTTATTTATTCCTTCATCTAAAATAAAATCCACAGGGCAAGGTTTAGCTGAATTTGCTAGTGGCTTTATTGGACTTGAGGTATAAAGTATTGATGAATATATATATGGATTTTCTATATATAACTTTTCATTAGCTGAAGAAAACACTTGGCAACCTGGATAGTTATCTGTAAAAAATGTATTTCCACCGCAGTGGTCTCCATGATTATGAGTATTTATTATGTATTTAGGATGAAGGCTATTATTTAATAGCACTTCATTTACTTTTTTAGCTGAAGAGTTGTTTATTCCTGTGTCTATAAGTATGCAATTTTTGTTTTTGAAGGTATACACTCCTATATTAGTAGGAGAATCTATGTAATAAGTATTGCCCTTTATTTTGTTTAAATTCATGTTGACACTTCCTTTTTATATGTTTTAAAAATCTAAAAATAATGATAACACAGGATTTATGAAAAATACAAGTGAGCACATAGGAATATAATCAATTTCAGATGTAGAGATATTTTTATGGGTATAAATTATTATATTGTGTAAAAAATAAGTGTATAACTTGGAGGTGATTTTTTTGAAAAAATTATTATACATTTCCGTAAATTCAAAGCCAGAAAATATGTCTACTAGTAAGACTGCTGGAAGATATTTTGTAAACCGCTTTATGGCGGAAAATACTGATTATACAGTGGAAGAGCTGGATTTATACAATGAGTATATACCAGAACCAATTTATAAATATTTTAAGGGAAGGGCAGAATTAGTTACTGGTGCCGAATATGATTCACTATCTGAATATGACAAAAAAGCTGTAGATAGAATGAATCAGTTAAGCGATCAATTTTTAAGTGCAGACACATATGTAATTGCTGCACCTATGTGGAGTGTAAGTTTTCCATCAATACTTAAAAGATATTTGGATTGTATAATGCTTAATAATAAACTTATAAGAATTTCACAACAAAATGTAGAGGGACTTTTGGAGAATAAAGAAAGAAATATGGTATATATCCAATCATCAGGAGGCATTTATCCTAAGATATTGGGGGCAAATGTAAATCATGGCGTAGATTACTTTCACGACATTTTTAAGTTTTTAGGTATAACAAAGTTTCAAAAGGTACTAATTGAAGGTGTAGATATGCCAGAGGTAGGGAAAGATAAAGCTCTCCAAATGGCTTATGAAGAAATGGAAGGGATAGTTAAAAAGTTTTCTAGAGAGCCTATACTTAAAAAATAAATAGGAATTTAAAGAGGCTGTAGACTAAGCACGTAATTGGTTTACAGTCTTTTTTTATGATATAATATTAAAAAAACATATCTAAGCATGAAGCCATGCTCTTGGGTGGGTAAATGAGAGTAAAGTAAAATTATATATGAATAAGACTAAGGTAGGAATTTTTATGTGTTATGTTTATATATTAAAGTGTGTTGATGATACTTTATATACAGGATGGACAAATGATTTAGAAAATAGATTGAAAGCTCACTTAAATGGCAAGGGGGCAAAATATACTAGATGTAGATTACCTGTACAATTAGTGTATTTTGAAGAATGTATGGACAAGTCCTCTGCTTTAAAGCGAGAGTATAAAATAAAACAAATGAAAAGAAAAGAGAAACTAGAGTTAATTATGAGAAAAAATATAGAGGTTTAGAATTTGTTAGCTAAGATGCGGCTTTATACTAGAGTATAAATTAGTTTCTTCAGAGAATTAAAATCTTAGAGTTAGATAATTAAACCTTCATGGGAGGAAACTGGTATGAGAATTGGTTCTATTTATGATAAATTTATAAAATGGAAGAATAATAAAATAACACTTTTAAGTGCAAAGGAATCAGAGGAAAAAAACTTAAGTTTAATAAAGAGATTATTATATATAAAAAATAATTATTGTTTTTCACAAAAGGATGAAATACTTTTTACTGCAGTTAAGGATAAAAATTTAGAAGATATAAAATATTTCTATGAAAACATGGAAAATAGCAATAAACATAGTTATGATACTTTGCTAACTTCCTTATCTAAGGAGCCCACTGTATCTAAAATTGATGCTTTAGCAGAAGAATATTTTATTAAGTATAAAGTTAGAAATAATTTAAAATTGCAGATATTAAAGGATGAAAATATAGAAATAGAAATATTAGAAAAATGCATTAATAAGGTTAAGGAAAACTATAAGAGAATTAAGATATTTAAAGAGGATAAAGTACAACTTATTTTAAGTGAAATAAGGTGGATTAAAAATTTAAATTATGAAGATTTAGACAGTTATCAAAAGGCTCCAAAACACAATGGACTTAGAAAAAGTAGTAAGGCCAGGGAAGGAATTTTCTTAGTTAAAAATTTATATGAAAAAGAAATGGACAAATTATTCTATGTAAGCTATGAAGATATGCTGGTTTACGCTGCTAAGGAAGCTGATTTAAATCCAAGATTTGTTCATATTTTAGTGGATGGATGTGAGAGACTTACATATTTACAGTGGAATTTTTTAAAGGCTTTATTGAAAGGTGAGACTTATTCAAGTTTAACATTAGCTTTTAACATAGAAAATGGAGAGTCTGTATATTGTCCATTTATGAAAAATGGAAGATTGTATACATCAGTATTTCAAGAAAAAGTTAAGAAATTTAATTTAAAGAATAAAAAACATATGGATAAAATGCAAGATGCGGAACAGCAATGCGGAAAGATTAAAAATATAGATGCTCTTGAGAAGTTCCAATACTTTGATTTGAGGCATAAAACAAATGTTACCATGATGAAAGATTATTCAAGTTCTGATGAAATAGTAGTTAACCATGAAGAAGAGGTTTTAGAATATAGTAAAGATGAAGTAACCAAAATTCCTGTATTTACAAATATTGCAGCAGGAGAACCAATATATATAGATCCGTCTTTAGAAGGTAATTTCTCTATTCCTAAACAGTGGATGAAAGGACTTAAGGATTGTTTTATATTGAAGGTAAAAGGGGACAGTATGATAAATGCCAATATTAATGATGGAGATTTTGTGGTGATACATAAGCAAATGGATGTAAATAATAATGATATAGTTGCAGCTAATATATCTGGAAGTGCCACATTGAAAAGACTTAGTATAAGTAAAAAAGGCGTATTCTTAAATCCTGAAAATAAAAAATACAGTCCAATTCCTGTTAATGAAGAGGGAATATTTATTTTAGGTAAAGCAGTAGGAATAATAAGGAGAATTTAAAGATAATGTATTAGCAGGATTATATGCAAAATCTTTTTTTATAGTTTTTTCAAATCCGAACAAGCAATATGTGAATTGAAATTTTTGGATAAAATTTGACTTTTTATCGTAAAAAATATAAGTTTAATGTATGGAAGCTAATTTATCCGATGACTACCTGCCGTAACACTCCCACTTCTAACAAAGTGGGAGATAACGGCAGCTACGTCCCTGGATAACGAGCTCTAACCTTCAGTTGGAGTAAAAACTCCATCTGAAAGTTAGAGCTCTGTTTATAAATAAATGATTTTTTTAGCTTGGGATATAAAAAATTCAGTATGAGGTGATAATTTATGAAAATTGCAATGCCAAAATTAAATGAAGAATTAAATCAACACTTTGGTAAAAGTGAAAAATTTGCCATAGTAACTACAGAAGGAAATGAAGTAGTGGATATTAAGGAAGTTTCTGCAGAAGCTTTACAGCATAATCATGAGGGGCTTGCAGAATTTTTAGAAAGTGAAAAAGTAGAAGTGGTTATTGCAGGGGGAATAGGACAAGGCGCTTATGATCCGTTAATACAAAAGGGATTTAAAGTTGTAAGGGGAGCTTCTGGTAAAATAGAAGAGCTGGCAAAAGCATATTTAGAAGGAAGCTTAAAAGATAAAAAAGTTATGTGCAATCATCATCATTCACATGAACATCATGCTTCAATTAAAAAATTTAAGTAAAACTATGTGGAGTTGAGAATGTAGGAAGCAAGAAGTAGCAAGTAAGAAGTAAAAAGTAATAAGTAAGAGTTCTTGAAAAAATTCAGCTTTGCTGAATTTTCACCACAACTCTTACTTATTACTTTTCACAAATTAATTATAAAAAACTCTTTGAGTTTTATCCTTATCTCTTACTTTTTACTTCTTACCTAGTACCTCTTACTTATTTACATGTATGCTTTTTTCCTGTGCTTATTTTTCTTTTCTTCTTTTGCACAGAAAAACCAAATTTACCTATAGATTTTGATGGCATTGGGTAATATTCTCCATGACAATAACTTATTAGATTAGCTTTTTCATAATGAATTTTACCATTAGAATCTATTAAACTATCATCTACGTGAACTGCCAGTACTTCAGCTAAAAAAAGATCATGAGTTCCTAGGGGAGTTATTGATTTTACTTTACACTCCAATGAAACAGGGCAATCCTCTAGTATAGGCACATTGATATTTTCAGAATTAGAAAGTTTAAGGTTAAATTTTTCTATTTTATCTATTTCCCTTCCGGAACGGACCCCGCAAAAGTCTACTATATTAACCATAGATTTTGATGGTAAATTAACTACAAATTCTTGGGTTTCTTTTATATAATCATATGAAAGTCTTTCAGGTCGTATGGCTACAGTAATCATAGGAGGTTTAGTACAAGCTGTGCCTATCCATCCAACAGTAAAAACATTAACATTTCCTTCCTTATTTTTGCAAGTTATCAACACGGCAGGTACAGGATTTAACATAGCACTGCCTTTAAAAATTTTTTTACTCATTTATATACCTCACTTAGTTTCAATTTTTACACTTATACTATTATAATTCACATGGGATTAATTTTCTATAAATATTTCTCCAGAGACGTAGCTGCCGTAACACTCCCACTTCTAACAAAGTGGGAGATATAACGGCAGCTACGTCCCTGGATAACGATCTCTAACCTTCAGATGGAGTATAAAAACTCCATCTGAAGGTTAGAGATCTGTTTATATAGTGAGTTCCCATTAATAATAAATTAAAGAAATTATAC